>NZ_JABUEE010000003.1:0-480058 GCF_019836105.1 Rhodococcus sp. BP-316
CCCCTGACCGCGTCTTCGCCCCGCGAGTACGGCCATACTGTCGCGAACATCCCCCACAGGACGACAGTTCGGACGTACTCGCGGGGCGAAGACGCGGTCAGGGGACGTCGACGGTCGCGACGAGCCCCCGGTGATCCGATCCCACGATGTCGACCGGCTCGAGCGAGCGCACCTGCGCGTCCCGCACCACGACGTGGTCGATCCCGACCACCGGTGGGTACCACGTGTCCATCGGGTAGGTCGGGATCAGCCCGGCACCGACAGCGTCCGCGGCGTCCACGTAGCCACCGGTGAGCAGATCGCGGAACCGCTTGTGCGCGTGCGTGGAATTGAAGTCACCGCCGACGATCACCGCTCCCGGCGACGCCTGCGCCAACTCGTCACCGAGCATGTCGAGCTCCGACGCCCACACCGGGGTGGGTGTCGGCCAGGGCGGCACCGGATGCACCGCGTAGACCCGGAGCGGCTGCGCCGCACCGACATCGAGATCTGCCGTCACGCTCGCGAGCAGGTAACCGGGCAGTTCCCGGCCGTTCGACAGCGGGAACCGGCTGTAGATCGCGGCGCCCGCGCCGCCCTGATACGGCGCCACGAACCGGTAGGGCAACGCGGCGGAGAGCCCGGCCGCGTCGAACGCCCCCACCGACTCCTCGGTGAGCTCCTGCACGGTCAGGACGTCGATGCGGCGCTCCCGCACCGACGCCACCAGTGCCTGTGGATCCGCCTCTCCCAGTTTGACGTTCGCCTGCATCACGCGCAGCGGCTCACCGGGGGCGGCATCGGCGACTCCCGCGGCGCCCGGTACGTACAACGGCACCACGACCACTGCGGCCGACCCCAGGAGAACGGCCGACGCCGCGGCGATCCACCACCGCCGCGCGAGCAGGCACACCAGGACTCCGACGACGGTCACGCACAACAGGATCGGCGCCGCGGAAGCGGGACCCACGACCACCATGCTGCGGGTCTCGAGCATCGACGAGACGACGGCCACGAGACCCGCGGCGAGACCACCGAGGCCGACGACGACGGCCGCGACCGCGCGGGCCCTCATTCGATGCGCCGTCGGTGTGCCCAGCGAGTGAGGGCGTTCCTGTTGGACTGCTGCGTCTTCCGCAACACGTTCGAGGCATGGGTCTCGACGGTCTTGATCGAGATGAAGAGCGTCTCGGCGATCTCGCGGTAGGTGTAGCCGCGGGCGAGCAGACGCAGCACCTCCATCTCGCGCGGCGTCAGGGAGTCGAGCTCCGGATCGAGCGGCGGTTCCGGTGCCGCCGAGCGACCGGTGAACGAGTCGAGGACGAACCCCGCCAACCGCGGTCCGAACACGGCGTCACCGCCCGCGACGCGGCGCACCGCGTCGGCGAGATCGGACCCCGAGATGGTCTTGGTGACGTAACCCCGAGCACCGGCGCGGATCACGGCGATGACGTCCTCGGCGGCGTCGGACACGCTGAGCGCCAGGCACACCGGGCCCGCCGCGATGGACTGCAGAACGGCGACCCCACCGCCGTCGGGCATGTGCACGTCGAGCAGGACGACGTCGGGACGGATCTCGTCGATACCGCGGACCGCGTCCGCGACGCCCCCGGCCTCACCGACCACCTCGATGTCGGTCTCGCGCCCCAGTTCCGCGCGCACCCCCGACCGGAACACTCCGTGATCGTCGACCAGGAAGACTCGCAGGGTCACGCGGACCGTTCCTCTCTCGCGGTGTCGGGCACGGAGTCCGCGTGCCCGGCGGTACCCGTGCCGCGCACCCGCGGCACACAGATGTGGATCTCGGAACCCTGCCCGGGTGCGGACCGCACCCGCACCGAGCCGCCGCGGCGTTCGATGCGTGCCCGCACACTGCGCGCCAGGCCCTGGCGATCCTGCGGCACGCTGTCCGGATCGAATCCGCACCCGCGGTCGCGGACGAAGACCTCGACGGTGTCGCAGCCCGCCTCGGCGTACAGGTCGACGGAGGTCACCCCGGAGTGCTTGGCGGCGTTGACGAGTGCCTCGCGCGTGGCTCCGAGCAGAGCGGTGGCGACCTCACGGTTCAACCCCGAACTCTCGACCGGCTCGTCCAGGGCCACGTCGCCCACGGTCACGGGATCCACGGTCACACCGTAGTGGTCCTCGACCTCACCGGCGATGGTGGCCAACGCGCGGACGAGAGACGCGTGGTCGTCCCGGTCTCCCCCGAACAGCCACTTGCGCAGCTCTCGTTCCTGGCTGCGCGCGAGGCGCATCACCTCGGCGGAGTCGGTGGACTGCTTCTGGATCAGGGCGAGGGTCTGCAGCACTGAGTCGTGCAGGTGCGACGCGATCTCCTCGCGTTCGTCGTTCCGGATGCGTGCCGCGCGCTCGTCACCGAGCGCGCGCCACAACCGCATCCAGAGCGGGACGGTGAGCAGTACCGCCCCGACCAGCGTCACGACGACGGCGAGCAGGGACGACTGCAGCGCCCGCACGTCCACGCGGGCGACGAGCACGACACAGAGCCCGATGATCACGAGCGTGACCCCGGCGACGATGCGCGCCCACCCGAGTACCGACGTGCGTGCGTGCCGAGGCCGGGTGTCCGCCGTCCGGGTCCCGGCCGCATCGAACTCCCGCCACACCAGCGCGGCGCCGAGCGCGACGACGACGACAGGGGCGATGATCGTGGACGAGCTGCCCGTCAGCCCGGACCCCAGCGCGACGGCGCCGCCGATCCCGAGGGCGATCAGCCCATACGCGCGACGCTTCTCCGAGCGGTCCGGCCTGCGGACGTCGGTACCCGCGGAGGTGAAGATCCACAGCAGTCCGTAGGCGACGGCACCGGCGCCGGCCGCGGCGCACAGCACCGCGAAGACGACCCGCACCCGGAACACGTCGACGTCCAAGTGATCGGCGACACCGCCCGCGACACCGCCGACGACACGTCCGGCGGCACGGCGACGGAGCGCCGGCGTCGGCAACGGCGGACGGCCGGGGGGCTCCCGCGTGTGCGGAGGCTGTGCGGGCAGGGTGGACACGCCTCGATACTGGCACGGCTCACGGCTCCGCGGTATCGGGGTTCTCCCCCATCTCGGTCGAGTCGCGCGACGCGTGGACACCGGCGAAATCAGGGTTCGCCCCGATGTGCCGGGGCGCCTCGGCAGCCCAGGATGTATCCATGACCCACGCCACCGCGTCCGCCCAGCTGTCCGAGATCTGGCGAACCCGACCCGTGCGCCTGCCCGATCAGGGCCCCGGTGCCGGTGTTGCCGCCGGAATCGGGCACCGCTACCGCGTCGACCCCGTTCTCGTCCGTGTCGCGTTCGTCGTCTCCACCCTGTTCGGTGGATCCGGCCTGGTCCTGTATCTCGCTGCCTGGCTGGTGCTTCCGCGCCGCGGCGATGTCGTGTCGCCGGCGGAGTCGCTGCTCGGCCGCGGCCGCACGTCGGACTCCCACACGACGGCCGTGGTGCTGTCCGTCGCTCTCGTCATCTCGGTCCTCACGGTCGGACCACTCGGAATGGGATCGGGGCTGGTGTCCACGATCGCCATGCTGGGGGCCCTGTACCTGCTGTTCCGTCGGACTCCGAGCGCGCCGACACCGGCCGAGCTCGCCGGCGCTCCCCTCTCCGCGCACGATCCGGCCGCACAGCAGTGGAACGCCTACTCGACGCTCCCCGACCAGTACGTTCCGGAACCCGCCGCCCACCCCGCGCCCGTCTCGTTGTCGAAGGACGACCCGGACACACCGTCCACTCCGCCGCCGCCGAGCTGGGATCCTCTGGGAGTCGCCCCGTTCGCCTGGGACCTCCCCGAACCGGGTCGGCCCGTTCTCCCGGTCCCAGCACCGACGCGGAAGTCGCACCTGACGTCCACGGTGATCGGCCTCGCCATCATCGCCTCCGCCGTGACCATCGGCATCGGCGCCGCCACGGGCGCCGCCGTCGTGACCGCTCCCCGTGTCGGCGCGGTGGCGCTGACCGTCGTCGGCATCGGACTGATCATCGGCGCGTTCCTGCGGCGCGGCTACGGCTTGCTCGTTCTCGCGGCCCCGCTCGCCGGGTTCGTCCTCGTGTCGTCCCTGGTCGACGTGCAGGACCTGCGCGGTGTCGAGTCCCCGAACATGGGCAACGTGACGATCGCGCCCACGTCGATGGCCGCGCTGGCGCCCGCGTACGAGTCCGGTGTGGGGAACTTCGTCCTCGACCTGCGCGGGCTCGACCTCACCGAGGACCGCACCGTGACCGTGGAGAAGGCCGTCGGCAACACCGAGATCCTGCTGTCACCGACCATGAACGTCGTCACCGACTGCAGTAGCGCCGTCGGCAACGCGAACTGCATCGGCGCCGGCGGGGTCGACGGCGGATCCGACGGGACGGCAGGACCGACCCTGACCATCGAGGCCAGCACTGCGCTGGGAAATCTGGAGGTGCACCGTGACCGATGAGACCGGACACGACACGAGCGGTACCGATCGCCGCGGACCCTCACCGGTCCTGCTGATCGCCGGAGTGGCGGCACTGCTGCTGGCGATCCCAACGCTCGTCGGCGCGGACCCCACCGCGATCGTCGCCGGCGCCGCGTCGGGCTGGACCCTGGTGATCGCCGCGATCGTCGTCGGCGTGGTCCTCGTCCTGGCACCCGTCAGACGACGGAAGTCCCGCTCGCAGTAGAGCTCTCGCCGTTCTACCGCAGGCGGTCCGCCGCCGGGCTCACTCCCATTCGATGGTGCCCGGCGGCTTGCTCGTCACGTCGAGCACCACCCGGTTCACCTCGCGCACCTCGTTGGTGACCCGGGTGGAGATCCGTTCGAGCACGTCGTACGGCAGCCGGGTCCAGTCCGCGGTCATCGCGTCCTCGCTCGACACCGGACGCAGGACGATGGGATGACCGTAGGTCCGGCCGTCGCCCTGCACACCCACACTGCGGACGTCGGCGAGCAGCACCACGGGGCACTGCCAGATCTGGGAGTCCAGACCCGCCATCGTCAGCTCCTCGCGGGCGATGGCGTCGGCGTGGCGTAGCGTCGTCAGGCGATCGGGCGTCACGGATCCGATGATGCGGATGGCCAGACCCGGGCCGGGGAACGGTTGCCGCGCCACGATCTCCTCGGGCAGGCCGAGCTCCCGGCCGACGGCGCGGACCTCGTCCTTGAACAGCAGCCGGAGCGGCTCCACGAGCGAGAACTGCAGATCCTCGGGCAGACCGCCGACGTTGTGATGGCTCTTGATGTTGGCGGTACCGCTGCCGCCGCCGGACTCGACCACGTCCGGGTAGAGCGTGCCCTGGACGAGGAAGTCGATCGACTCCCCGTGCGCCGCACTGTCACCCAGTTCCGCGCTCACCGCACCCTCGAACGATCGGATGAACTCGCGGCCGATGATCTTGCGCTTGGTCTCCGGATCCGAGACGCCGTCGAGCTCGCGCAGGAAGGTGTCCACGGCGTCCACCGTCACCAACCGGGCGCCGGTGGCGGCGACGAAGTCCTGCTGGACCTGCTCGCGCTCTCCCGCTCGCAGCAGTCCGTGATCGACGAACACACACGTCAGTCGGTCACCGATCGCGCGCTGCACCAACGCCGCGGCGACCGCCGAGTCGACACCGCCGGAGAGACCGCAGATGGCCCGGCCGTCGCCCACCTGCTCGCGCACCTGCTCGACCAGTGCGTCCGCGATGTTCGCCGCCGTCCACGTCGGCGCGATGCCGGCGATGTCGTGCAGGAAGCGGGACAGCACCTGCTGACCGTGCGGGGAGTGCAGGACCTCCGGGTGATACTGCACCCCGGCGAGGCGTCGTGCCCGGTTCTCGAAGCCGGCGACGGGGGCGCCGGCACTGGTCGCCACGACCTCGAAGCCCTCGGGAGCCTCGGTGACGGCGTCGCCGTGACTCATCCACACGGGCTGCGTCGACGGTAGCCCGTCGTGCAGCGTTCCGCCGGAGACGTCGATGTCGGTGCGCCCGTACTCGCGGGTGCCCGTGTGGGTGACCGTGCCTCCCAGCGCGCCCGCCATTGCCTGGAACCCGTAGCAGATACCGAAGACCGGGACGTCCAGGTCGAACAGCGCCGGATCGAGCTGCGGCGCACCTTCGGCGTAGACGCTCGACGGACCACCGGACAGCACGATCGCCGCGGGCTTCTTCGCCGCGATCTCGTCGACCGTCATCGTGTGCGACACGACCTCGGAGAACACCCGTGCCTCACGGACGCGCCGCGCGATCAACTGGGCGTACTGCGCGCCGAAGTCGACGACGAGCACCGGATTCGCGTTCTCGAGGGGCGGGACGGGATCCTGCTGCGGGGAGTCGGTCACGCGCACAGTCTAGAGAGCGCGTCCGCCCTCATGCCGCGCCGGTGCTGCCCGCGTGGCTGGCGACCCGCGTCGAGGACGGCGGCGTACTCGTCGGCGTCCGGATCTCGACGATGGGCAGCACGAGCGCCGCCGGTGCGTGCGCGGGAACCACCGGGCTGCGGGGTGCGATGGGTTCGATGCGCTCGTACGGCAGACCCTGCGCGGGCCGAAGGTCCTTCTCCCCCTTGTTCGGCCACAGCGACGCGGCCCGCTCGGCCTGCGCGCTGATGGTCAACGAGGGATTGACGCCCAGGTTGGCGGACACCGACGAGCCGTCGACGATGCTCAGCGTCGGGTAGTTGTGCACGCGGTGGTACGGGTCGATGACGCCGTTCTCGACGTCCTCGGAGATGACGCAGCCGCCGAGGAAGTGGGCGGTGAGCGGGATGTTGAAGACTTCTCCCCACGTCCCGCCGGCGATCCCGTCGATCTTCTTCGCGATGCGCCGGGTGGCCTCGTTGCCCATCGGGATCCACGTGGGGTTCGGCTCGCCGTGTCCCTGCCGGCTGCTGACGTGGCGACGCCCGAACGGACCACGCTTGGTGAAGGTGGTGATGGAGTTGTCGAGGTTCTGCATCACCAGCGCGATGATGGTGCGCTCGCTCCAGTGCCGCGTGTTCATCATGCGCAGGAACCGGACGGGGTTCTTGACCACCTCGGCGAGGAACTTGAGCCACCGCGGGGTGCGGCCGCCGCCGTCCGTCATGAGCGTCTGCAGCAGGCCCATCGCGTTGGAGCCCTTGCCGTAGCGGCACGGTTCGATGTGCGTGTCCGCACTGGGGTGGAACGACGACGTGATCGCGACACCGCGGGTGAGGTCGATCGACGGGTCGTAGGTCAGCTTGCCCGCGCCGACGATGGACTCCGAGTTGGTGCGCGTCAGGCGCCCGACCGTGGGCGAGAGGTTCGGCAGTGAACCCGTGTCGCGGAACTTGTGCATGAGCTGCTGGGTGCCCCACGTGCCGGCGGCGAGGACGACGTGCCCCGCGGTGTAGGTGGCACGGCCCTTGCGCAGGTGCGCGCCGGTCCGTTCGGTGGACACGACCCACGAACCGTCCGGTCGCGGTGTCAGGTCGGTGACGGTGGTCATCGGCACGATGTCCGCGCCGGCCTTCTCCGCCAGGCCGAGGTAGTTCTTGAGCAGCGTGTTCTTGGCGTTGTGGCGGCAGCCGGTCATGCACTCGCCGCACTCGATGCAGCCGGTGCGATCCGGGCCCATGCCGCCGAAGTAGGGATCGGGCACCGTCTTGCCGGGCTCGTCGCCGAAGAACACGCCGACGGGCGTCTGGATGAAGGTGTGGCCGACGCCCATGTCGTCCGCGACGGACTTCATGACGTGGTCCGCCGGGGTCATGTGCGGGTTCTGCACGACACCGAGCATCTTCTGCGCCTGCTCGTAGAACGGCGTCAGCTCGGAGTGCCAGTCGGTGATGTGCGACCACTGCTGGTCCTGGAAGAACGTCCGGGGCGGCTGGTAGAGCGTGTTGGCGTAGTTCAGCGACCCGCCGCCGACACCGGCGCCGGCGAGGATGAGGCAGTCACGCAGCAGGTGAACGCGCTGGATGCCGAAACAGCCCAGCTTCGGCGCCCAGAGGAACTTCTTCAGGTCCCAGCTGGTCGCCGCGAAGTCCTCGTCCTCGAACCGACGCCCGGCCTCGAGAACGCCGACCGAGTACCCCTTCTCGACGAGCCGCAGCGCCGTGACACTGCCACCGAAGCCGGACCCCACGACGAGGACGTCGTAGTGCGGGGTGGCGCTCGTCGTGGTTGCGTCGCTCATCGAGACCTCCTGATAGACCCGGACGTGATCGGCACCACGATACCGTACGTGTGAATCCGGGTGACAGGAACTGGTCGCGACTATCCGCGGATGTTGAGGCCCACCTTCTGGAACTCCTTGAGATCGGAGTAGCCCGACTTGGCCATCGACCGTCGCAGGCCGCCGACCAGGTCCAGCGAACCGAACGGGTCCGTCGACGGACCGGACAGGACGCGGTCCAGCGACGGACGGTCCTCGCCGAACGACACGGGCAGGAACGCACCGCGCGGCATCGACGGGTGCGCCGCTGCCGACGGCCAGTACCAGCCGCGGCCGGGAGCCTCGTCGGCCAGGGCGAGCGGTGCGCCGAGCACGGCGGCGTCCGCACCGCAGGCGATGGCCTTCGCGAGATGACCCGATGTCGAGATCCCGCCGTCGGCGAGCACGTGCACGTACCGGCCGCCGGTCTCGTCCAGGTAGTCACGACGGGCGGCGGCGGCGTCGGCGATCGCGGTGGCCATCGGGACACCGATACCGAGGACCTCGCCCGTGGTGGTGGCACCCTCGGTGGATCCGTAGCCGACGATGACACCCGCGGCGCCGGTCCGCATCAGGTGCAGGGCGGTGCGGTGGTCGCTCACGCCGCCGGCCACGACGGGAACGTCGAGCTCGGCGATGAACGTCTTCATGTTGAGCGGTTCCTCGCTCGGGTGCCCCACGTGCTCCGCAGAGATGATCGTGCCCTGCACGACCAACAGGTCGATGCCCGCGGCCACCAGTGCCGGAGTCAGCGACCGTGCGTTCTGGGGACTGACGCGCACGGCGACCGTGACACCGGCCTCCCGCACCTGCGCGACGGCGGCGGCCAGCAGATCCGGCTGCAGGGGTGCGGCGTGGAGCTTCTGCAGCATCTTCACCGGCGCGTCCGCGTCGACGTCCGATTCCGCGAGCTCGACGAGCTGATCGATCACCGACTCCACGTCGGCGTGGCGGCTCCACAGGCCCTCACCGTTGATGACGCCGAGGCCACCGCGCTTGCCCAGCTCGATCGCGAACGACGGAGACACCAACGCGTCGGTCGGGTGCGCGACGATCGGGATGTCGAAGCGGTAGGCGTCCAGTTGCCATGCCGTCGACACCTCCTTCGACGACCGGGTACGCCGGGACGGGACGATGTCCACGTCCTCGAGCTCGTACGTCCGTCGAGCCGTGCGGCCCATGCCAATTTCCACCAGGTCGCGCACGCGCGTCCTCTCTCGTAAGCCTCCCGGACCTCGTGGGTCGGGAGGCGCTCGACTCCGGCCGGAATCGAGTCAGCGGGCAGTGTAGTTCGGTGCCTCGACGGTCATCGTGATGTCGTGCGGGTGGCTCTCCTTGAGTCCGGCAGAGGTGATCTGCACGAACTGCGCCTCCTGCAGCTCCTCCACCGAGTTCGACCCCGTGTAGCCCATCGCGGCCCGCAGTCCGCCCGTGAGCTGATGGATGACCTGGGACAGCGGGCCTCGGAACGGCACGCGCCCCTCGATGCCCTCGGGCACCAGCTTGTCCTCGGCCAGCACGTCGTCCTGGAAGTAGCGGTCCTTGGAGAAGGACTTCGTCGCGCCGCGTCCCTGCATGGCGCCCAGCGAACCCATGCCGCGGTAGCTCTTGAACTGCTTGCCGCCCACCAGGATCAGCTCACCGGGCGACTCGGCGGTGCCCGCGAGCAGGGATCCGAGCATCGCGGTGGAGGCGCCGGCGGCGAGAGCTTTGGCGATGTCACCCGAGAACTGCAGTCCGCCGTCGGCGATGACGGGCACGCCGGCGGCCTTGCACACCGCGACCGCCTCGAGGATGGCCGTGATCTGCGGGGCACCGACGCCTGCGACGACGCGGGTGGTGCAGATGGAACCGGGACCCACGCCCACCTTCACGGCGTCCGCACCCGCCTCGACCAGGGCGCGCGCTCCCGAGCGGGTGGCGATGTTGCCGCCGACGACCTGGACACGCTCGCCCACCTCGGCCTTGATCTTGCTGACCATCTCGAGGACCTGGGAGTTGTGCCCGTGCGCCGTGTCGACGACGAGCACGTCGCACCCTGCCTCCGCGAGAAGCATCGCGCGGGACCAGGAGTCGTCGCCGACGCCGACGGCGGCACCGACCAGCAGGCGACCGTCGCGGTCCTTGGTGGCGTGGGGGTGCTGCTCGGTCTTGACGAAGTCCTTGACGGTGATCAGACCGGTGAGCCGGCCGTGTCCGTCGACGATGGGTAGCTTCTCGATCTTGTGACGACGCAGCAGGCCCAGCGCGGCGTCGGCCGTGACACCCTCGCGCGCGGTGACCAGCGGAGCCTTGGTCATGACCTCCGCGACGGTGCGGTTCTGGTCGACCTCGAACCGCATGTCGCGGTTGGTGATGATGCCGACCAGTTCGCCGCGCTCGTCGGTGACGGGCAGGC
Organism: Rhodococcus sp. BP-316; assembly: GCF_019836105.1. Classification (NCBI taxonomy): domain Bacteria; kingdom Bacillati; phylum Actinomycetota; class Actinomycetes; order Mycobacteriales; family Nocardiaceae; genus Rhodococcus; species Rhodococcus sp. BP-316. The sequence continues at coordinate 10,514 of NZ_JABUEE010000003.1, forward strand.
CGGAGATGCGGAACTTGGCGCACAGCGCGTCGACCTCGGCGAGCGTGTCCGACGGCGAGCACGTCACCGGATCCGTGACCATGCCGGCCTCGGACCGCTTGACCACCTCGACCTGCGCCGCCTGATCGGCCGCGGACAGGTTGCGGTGCAGGACGCCCATACCGCCGGCGCGAGCCATGGCGATGGCCATGCGTGCCTCGGTGACGGTGTCCATGGCGCTGGACACAAGGGGGACGCGCAGCCGGATCTCGCGGGTGAGCTGGCTGGACGTGTCCACCTTGCTCGGAATGAGATCCGATGCGGCGGGTATGAGGAGAACGTCGTCGAAGGTGAGGCCCAGCATGGCAACCTTGTTCGGGTCGTCGCCACCGGTGCGGACACGGGTCGCCTCGACGCGGGCGGTCGAGTCCTCTGCGGCGGTCACGGGCCTGTCGGGGGTACTCATACGGATCGGGCCCTCCTGAGCTGCGGTCGATCGATGTGCGAGCCGGGGACTTCCCTCGTCCGCTCGCGGTACATCGTATCGGTCCCCCGCCCGGCGCAGGTCACCCCGTGCGCCGGAGGCAGCCGGACCCCTGCGGAGCCGTGTAGCGCTGGCGCAGACCGGCACTTGCTGCGTACCGTGGACGTGTGCGCGATCAACTGCCTCCAGGTCTGCCGCCGGATCCCTTCGCCGGCGATCCAGCCGACCCCTCGGCCGCCCTCGACGCCATCGAGCCCGGACAGCCCCTCGATCCCCAGGAACGCCTGGCGGTCGAGGAGGATCTCGCGGATCTCGCCGTCTACGAGGCACTGCTCGCCCACCGCGGCGTGCGAGGCCTCGTCGTGTGCTGCGAGGACTGCCAGCAGGACCACTACCACGACTGGGACATGCTGCGCGCGAACCTGCTGCAGCTGCTCGTCGACGGCACGGTGCGTCCCCACGAGCCCGCGTACGACCCCATTCCCGACGCGTACGTCACGTGGGACTACTGCCGTGGGTACGCCGATGCGTCCATGAACGACGCGCTCCAGGGCGACGGGTACGACTCCTAGGACGTCGGCGCGCGACACCACCTCACGACGAAGGCCCGCAGACAGTGTCTGCGGGCCTTCGTCGTGCACGTGGTCGGTGACTCGAGGTCAGTTGGGCACCACGGACGTGTCCGGGGTGACCGCCGCCGTCGTCGACGGCACGGGCGCAGGGGCTCGCAGGATCTCCGGCGGGATGGTGACCGTTGTGGTGGGCGCCTGCGGGAACAATTGCAGGTCCGTCGGCAGCGGGAACGGCAGCTGGATGTCGGTCGGCAGCTGCGGGATCTCCGTCGGGAGCGGGACCTGCGGGAGCTGCAGGCTCGGATCGACGGGGATCTCCGGGATGATGTCCTGCGGCACGGTCGGCACCGTGGTGACCGGCGTGGTCGGCAACGCCGGCGGCGGAACGGCAGCCGGCGCTGTCAGCTTCGCCAACTCGTCCGACAGGCGCGTCCACCACATCTGCAGCTGGGCACGCTCGTCCTCGTCGCGGATGCTCTCCGTGCGCTGTGCGGCTTCGGCCAGACGAGTCTTGGCCGTCTCCGCGTCACCACGAGCGAGCAGATCCTCGACCTCCTGCAGCGCCGACGTGGTATCGACCTGCGCGACCGTCGAATCGGCCTGCTGGGTGAAGACGACCTCCTTCACCTTCCACAGGGGATCGCCCGGCATCGCGCTGTACGAGAACGCCGTGACACCACCCGCGAGGAACGCGACGGCGGCCGCGGCACCGGCGACGGGCCGCAGGAAACGCATCCGGCTCCGCGTGCGCTGACGGTGCAGCGCGTCCTCGGCCAGCGCGAGATCGATCGCCGCGGCGACCTGATCGAGATCGGGACTCTCGGGGAGCGGGTCGGCGAGGATGTCGGAACGCCATTCGGCCAGCAGACTGGCCAGGCGATACTCGTCGGAGTCGACGGTCGCGACGGGACCGTCGCTCGCGATCGCATCGATGAGCGCGTCGTCACGGCGCACGGCCATGATGTCGACGGGGCCGGACGACTCGAGGTCGTCGACGGCTCGGGGATCGACGCCACCTGCGCCGGAGGCGTCGGGGCGGCCGGTGGCTCCGTGTCCGGAGGCGCCGTGCCGAGAATCTCCAGCGCTGCCGCGCCACGAGTCCCTAGCCATACTTGTCACCTGCTCCCACTACTTCGTTCTTCAGCTTCGCTATTGCCCGGTGCTGCGCCACACGAACGGCGCCTGCGGTACTACCCACGGCGGCGGCCGTCTCCTCTGCCGACAACCCGACCACCAACCGGAGCACCAGGATCTCGCGGTGCTTCTCCGACAGCGTCGACAGCAGTTCGTTCATGCGGCGTCCTGCCTCCGAATCCAGCGCCCGTTGCTCGGGGCCGTCCTCGATGGACATGACATCCGGTACATCGGCCATCGGTTCGGATTTGTTACGCGACGAGCTGCGATGGGCGTCCGCGACCTTGTGCGATGCGATCCCGTACACGAACGCCATGAAGGGTCGGCCCTGGTCCTCGTAGCGCGGCAGCGCTGTCATGACCGCGAGGCACACCTCTTGGGCGACGTCGTCAGCAGACAGCTGACCCCTCTCACCTGCACCGACGCGCGCCCTGCAGTACCGGACCACGATCGGCCTGATGGTTTCGAGGACGACGGAGAGAGCCCTTCGGTCGCCGCGAGCAGCTGCGGCGACGGCCGAGTCCAGCCCCTCACCCGTGGCAATCATCGTCAGAGTGTTTCCCACCTCACATCGGGCCCGCTCCGGAATCGAGCGCGCTTCCTCCCGGTCCCCGACGGCCCGGTGCGGAACCTCTCAAGGATAGTCGCCGCCCGACGCGGCTCGACCGAACCGTACGGTTCGGTCACGAGAATTGCCCACCGCGTGACCGGATCGCAACCTCGAACCCCCGTCGGACAGCGCCGGCGTCGCGGTCACCGCACGCTTCGGACAGGCAGGCGGAGGCCCACGCGAGCGGGAGCAGGTCGGCGGCGACGGCGTCGTCGCGCACCGCGCGCGCTGCCGTCGCGGCGCCCGCGTGATCACCCCCCACCAGCAGGGCCGCGGCGTGCACCACACGGGACTTGACGAGGTGCCGCGGCGACCGGAACTCCCGTGCCGCCCGAACGGATGCCTCCGCCGCGTCGAGGGCGCGCCGCGCGTCACCCGACGCCATCGCCACCTCCGCCCGGACCCACAGCACGCGGAGAGACACTCGCTGGTGCCCCGGCCGGGTGGCGAGCACCGACTCCGCCCGGGCGAGGAGGACGTCGGCCCGCGCGAGGCGGCGGGGACCGATGGCATCGGCGGCGAGACCGACGAGGGCGTCGACGGCGGCGTCGACGTCGATCGCCCGGCGCGGACCTGTCCCACGGGAGAAGCCGCTGTCGGCGAGCGCCGCGCCGTCACGCACCGCGGCGTCGGTGTGGCGGCCGAGTTGGCGCAGCAGCGACCCCTCGAGGCTCGCGCTCAGGGACCGCACGGCCGGATCGGCGTCGCGCCGCAGCGACCGGGCCCCGGTGAGCGAGGCGGCGTACCACCCGCGGGCCCCGGCGTCGACGGCCTCCGACCACCGCGTCAGGAAGTCCGGACCGGGCACGGGAGGACACGAGGACTGCACGGGAAACAGAATAGTCTTCGGGCGTTATCCAGGAATTTACACACGAATTGTCACGACATTTCCGGGCACAGTGTGTCGGTGTCTTGTCGACGATGTGACAGGGACATTACGAGGACTCCCCTACCGGCTCGACACCAGAGAAAAGTGTCGTCCGAGTTAATTAATGCCTGCTCGGAGTATGCAGATCACCACGATCGAGACTGTTGACGGTGAAACTCGCCCGGCTCTACGGTTGCGACAGATCGTGAACTGCACCAGAAGAATTCACGACCGTGCGTGAGAGTCCTAGGAGTACACAATGCCCCAGCCCAATCACCTTCCCGGACCCAATGCCGATATCTGGGATTGGCAGATGCACGGATCGTGCCGCGGCGAGGACTCGTCGATGTTCTTCCATCCCGATGGTGAACGAGGACGAGCGCGAGCGCAACGCGAGATGAAGGCCAAGGAGATGTGCCGCGCGTGCCCCGTCCTCGCCCAGTGCCGGAGCCACGCGCTCGCCGTGAGCGAGCCGTACGGCATCTGGGGCGGCATGTCCGAGACCGAGCGAGAGGTCTTCGCGCGGCGCAACCGTCGCCGTCTGGCCTCCTGACCCCACGAACGAGCGAGGCCCCACCGGACAGTGTCCGATGGGGCCTCGCTCGTCGAGAGGGTGGTCAGTGGTTGTGGCCGTGACCGTGGCCGCCCTCGTCCTCGACGACCTCGGGCTTGTCGACGACGGTCGACTCGGTCGTGAGGATCATCTTCGCGACGGACGCGGCGTTCACCACGGCCGAGCGAGTGACCTTGACCGGGTCGATGACGCCGTCGGCGACCAGGTCGCCGTACGTCAGCGTGGCGGCGTTGAAGCCGGTGCCGTCGTCCGCGTCGACGAGCTTGCCGACGACGACGGAACCGTCGATACCGGCGTTGCTCGCGATCCAGTACATCGGGGCCCGCAGCGCGAGGCGCACTGCCTCGACGCCGATGGCCTCGTCGCCCGTCAGACCGAGGTGGTCCTTCAGGCCGCGGCTGGCGTGCACGAGCGCGGCGCCTCCACCGGAGACGATGCCTTCCTCGACAGCTGCCTTGGCGGCGTTGACGGCGTCCTCCACGCGGAACTTGCGCTCCTTGAGGTCGGTCTCGGTGGCGGCACCGACCTTGATGACCGCGACTCCGCCGGCCAGCTTCGCCAGACGCTCCTCGAGCTTCTCGCGGTCCCAGTCGGACTCGGTCGCCTCGATCTCGCGACGGAGCTGTCCGACGCGGTCGGCGATGGCCTCCGCGGTGCCCGCACCCTCGACGATGGTGGTCTCGTCCTTGGTGACGACGACGCGGCGTGCGCTGCCGAGCAGGTCGAGGCCCGCATCCTTGAGGCTGAGGCCGATGTCGGAGTTGATGACGGTGGCACCGGTGACGATGGCGAGGTCCTCGAGGAACGCCTTGCGGCGGTCTCCGAAGAACGGCGCCTTCACCGCGACGGCCTTGACCGTCTTGCGGATCGAGTTCACGACGAGCGTGGACAGTGCCTCGCCCTCGATGTCCTCGGCGATGATGAGAACCGATTTGCCCGACTCCGCGATCTTCTCCAGGAGCGGCAGGAAATCGGGAAGGGACGAGATCTTCTCGCGGTACAGCAGGATCTGCGCGTCCTCGAACACCGCTTCCTGACTGTCCGGATCGGTGACGAAGTACGGCGAGAGGTAGCCCTTGCCGAACTGCACGCCCTCGGTGATGACGAGTTCGGAGACGAGCGAGCTCGACTCCTCGACCGTCACGACACCGTCGGCGCCGACGCGGGTGAGCGCCTCGCCGACCATCTGGCCGATGACCTCGTCGCGGGACGACACGGTGGCGACCTGCGCGATGGACTTCTCGCCCTGCACGGGAACCGCGGCGGCGAGCAGTGCCTCGGACACGTGCTCGACGGCCTTGGTGATGCCGGCGCCGAGCGCGATGGGGTTGGCACCGGCGGCGACGTTCTTGAGCCCCTGCTTGACCAGGGCCTGTGCCAGTACCGTCGCCGTCGTCGTACCGTCACCGGCGACGTCGTTGGTCTTGGTGGCGACGCTCTTGACGAGCTGTGCGCCGAGGTTCTCGAAGGGATCCTCGAGGTCGATCTCACGGGCGATGGACACGCCGTCGTTGGTGACGGTGGGACCACCGAAGGCTTTGGCCAGCACCACGTGCCGGCCGCGGGGCCCGAGGGTGACCTTGACGGCGTCGGCGAGCTTGTCGACGCCCCTCTCGAGGCTGCGTCGTGCGACCTCGTTGAATTCGATTTGCTTGGACATGTGGCCTACCAACTCCTCATCAGTACGGCGTGACGCATTCCGCCCCGGGTCCTCGAGACAAGGACACCGGGGCGGAGGGCGTGGGGCTTACTTGGAGATGACTGCCAGCACGTCGCGTGCGGACAGGATCAGGTACTCCTCGCCGGCGTACTTGATCTCGGTGCCGCCGTACTTGCTGTAGATGACGGTGTCACCCTCTTTGACGTCGACAGGGATGCGATTTCCCTTGTCGGTCACTCGGCCTTCACCCACGGCCACCACGGTGCCCTCCTGGGGCTTCTCCTTGGCGGTGTCGGGGATGACCAGGCCGGAGGCGGTCGTCGTCTCGGCCTCGACGGCCTGGACGAGGATCTTGTCCTCGAGCGGCTTGATGTTCACGCCTGCCACGATGAGCCCTCCACTTTCACGATTGTCGGTCCGGGGCTGGTCCCCGGCACGGATTGTGCTGGTGTTCGTCCTGCTGGGTACTGCTCTGGTTCACGACGCACGATTGCGGTGGCCCGTCGTCGCGGGTGCCGGGTCACTGAACCTGTCGTCGACTAGCACTCTATACACGCGAGTGCCAGCACTCAACCTTCACGAGTGCACATTCTCGTGTCGCGTCGAGGACGCCATCGCCTCGCGGACCAGAGGCGCGACCTCGCGGCCCAGAAGTTCGATGGAGCGCAGCACCGTCTCGTGGGGCAGCGTGCCGACGCTGATGCGTCAGACGGATGCGCTCGGTCCGCGCCGCGATCGCCGCGAGCACGACGGCAGGCGCGGACGCGGCGAAGTCCTCACGGTGATGCTCACCGACGCCGTACACGTCCAGTCCCACCTCGTCGGCGAGCTGGGCCTCCTCGACCACCTCGCGCAGTCGTCGACCGTGGCCGCGCACCTCCTGGACTCCCTCCTCCGGGTAGGTCTCGGCGAAGGTGGTGATGCCGATCTCGACGCTCGCAGACACGGTGACGCGCCCCTTTCTCACTTTCGTGACGTCTCGTCATTGCACTGGTCAGGAAGGGGTTCGGTGTCCTTCCGCGGCCGGAACCAGCGCGGGATGTGCACTATTTCCGGCGGAGTTCGGTAACATTCGTATAACGGCAGCGTAGGAACGACCGCCCGAGGAGGTGCATGCACGTGTCGGACACACAGCAGGAGAGTGTGGTCCCCGAACCCACCATCGGGGTCTCGGCAGGATCCGAGGTGGTGTGCTGCGCCGTCCTCACCACCGCTCCCGACGGCACCGAGACCTTCGACTACCGCACCGTGACCGCCGAGGGCGCCCGCTCCGACATCGGTGACCTGGTCGCCACCTCGCTCGATCTTGCGTCCCACCACCTCGTCGACGACGACACCCGCCCCGCCACGTCGGGCGGACGTATCGCCGTGGCGCATCGCGGCGGCCTCGGGTCGCGGTCCATTCTGTCGGCGACCCGTCGTCATCACGTGACGGACGACCATCTGGTGACCGACACCGACGCTCTGCTGTGCTGGCTCCGGCACACCGGCGAGGTGGCGCGGTACGGCCACGTCCTGCTCGTCGACGTCGGCGCCTCGGGCACCACCACGACGGTGATCGATCAGGTCGACGGAACCGTGCGCGCGGTCCGGCGCACCGACGAGGTCAGCGGAGCCGTCCTCGACGCGCACCTCCTCGCCCTGACCGCCGAGAGGCTGCCCGCGGTCACCACCTCGGATCGCCCGGTGGTCGCGGCGCGTCTGCGCACGGCCAAGGAGCAACTGTCCTTCCACGAGTCCGTCACCGTGGATCTGCCCGGAGCCGAGACGCTCACCGTGACTCGCGCCGAGATGGTCGTCGCCATCGCCGCACCGTTGGCTGCGCTGCGCGAGCTGGTTCTCGAGGTGCTCGACGAGGCCGGCCCGACCGCACGCCCCGAGGCGGCCGCCGTGGTCGGCGGCGGCGCCCACATGCCCGCCGTGGTCGAGACCATCACCCACGCCGCCGACGTGCCCGCGGTGCCGACGCCCGAACCCGATGCCGCCGTGGCCAAGGGCGCAGCCCTGCTGGCCCGCGACCTCGGCCACTCGGTGCTGCCCGCGTCCACCCGGCCGCCCACCTCGATCGCCGGGGGCCTGCGAACGGTCGGGCTGCTCGCCGCGGCGTGCGCGGCCATGGCCGTCGTGCTCGCGTACGGCGTCCAGGCCCTGACCCCGTCGAGCGAGCCGGCCGTCACCACGGTGGCCACCTCGGAACTCCCGAACTCGACCACGGAGGAGACGGCCACCAGCGCGTCGGCACCCGAGGCGGCGCCGCCCGCTCTGACCGGTGGCTGGGAGGACGACGCGCCGGAGCCCACGGCCGCGGAACCGTGGCCGACGACCGACTACACCTACACCCCCGAGGTGCGTCCCTACCCGACTCGCTCGTCGTCACCGTCGGCCACGGCGACGACGACCGTGGCGCCGCCGACATCCACCACCCCGACACTCCGCCCGGCTCCCGATCTTCCGATCATCGTCCTGCCGGACGTTCCCGGAATCCCGCCGTGGTGGACGGACCTGACCAGTGTGCTGCCGACCCCGCCGGTGACGACGCCGGAGAGCACGCCCGAGTCCGGATCGACACCGGTGTCGCCCGCGCCCGGTGCCGTGGTGCCGGAGTCCGTGCTCCCCGAGGGCCTCGTTCCCGTACCGACCACGTCCGCTCCGGCGGTCACACCGTCGACTGCACCACCCGCCTGACGGGCCGTCAGACGACCTGGCTGACCGAGACGGGCAGGCCCGGATCGGTCGCCGCCGTCAGTGGTGACGGCTCGGCTCCGGATGCAGCGATGTGCGCCCCGAGCGTGGCGATCATGACGCCGTTGTCGGTGCATCGACGCGGAGTGGGCACGCGCAACGTCACCCCGGCCGCGGCGCACCGCTCCTCGGCGAGCGATCGGATACGCGAGTTCGCAGTGGCACCGCCGCCCAGGACGAGGGTGCCGATCCCCCGGTCGGTCACGGCGCGCAGCGCCTTCATCGTCAGGACATCGGCGACGGCCTCCTGGAACGACGCGGCCACGTCGGCCACCACGATCGGACGGCCGGCACGCTGCGCCGACTCGACGTGGCGAGCCACCGCGGTCTTGAGGCCGGAGAACGAGAAGTCGTAGCGGGAGTCGCGTGGTCCGGTCATGCCGCGAGGAAACGCGACGGCGCGCGGATCACCCTCTGCGGCGAGCGCGTCGAGCACGGGACCGCCGGGATACCCGAGTCCGAGGAGCCGGGCGACCTTGTCGAAGGCCTCTCCCGCCGCATCGTCGACGGTACTGCCCAGTTCGACGATCGGTTCGGCGAGGGAGGACACCTCGAGCAGGTGCGTGTGTCCGCCCGAGACCAGCAGCGCGACGCACTCCGGCATCGGGCCGTGCTCGAGGGTGTCCACCGCGACGTGACCACCGAGATGGTTGACCGCGTAGAACGGCACGTTCCACGCGGCCGCGTAGGCCTTCGCCGCCGCGACACCGACGAGGAGCGCTCCGGCGAGGCCCGGTCCGATGGTGACGGCGACGGCGTCCGGGCGACGAATACCCGCCTGCGCCAACGCTCGTCGCATCGTGGGCACGATGGCCTCGAGGTGTGCGCGCGATGCGATCTCGGGGACGACACCACCGAAGCGGGCGTGCTCGTCGACACTGGACGCGACCTCGTCGGCGAGCATCTCGCACGTGCCGGTGCCCGACGCGTCTCCGGTGTAGCGGACGATGCCGACACCGGTCTCGTCGCACGAACTCTCGATCCCCATGACGATCACGGGTGACCACCTCTCGTAGTCGGGGCGGGCCTGGTCATGGTGTACGCGTCCGCACCGCTGGGCTGGTAGTAGCGGCGGCGCGTCCCGACGATGTCGAAGCCCGCCCGGCGGTACAACTCGATGGCCGGCTCGTTGTCGGTGCGCACCTCGAGGAACACCGGACCGCCGTGCAGGTCCGCCTCGTGCAGCAACGCGTCGAGCAGTGCCCTGCCGATACCGCGACGCTGCGCGGCGGGATCGACGCCGATGGTGTGGACCTCGGACTCGGTGTCCTCGCCCTTGCCCAGCAACGCGATCCCGGCGTACCCGACGGCCCGACCGTCGTCCTCTCGCACGACGAAGTACCGCACGTGCGGGCCGCGCAGTTCCTCGACGAAGGCCGATGCGGGCCAGGGCCCGTCGGTGGGGAACAGCACGGCCTCGAGCTCCGCGCACCGGTCCGCGTCCTCGACGCGCATCGGTTCGACCGTGCCGATCATGCGCGGGTCTTCGCCGCTCGATCGGCCGTCGCCACCGCGTCGGGACGCCGGAGATACTGCGGCACAAGTGCCGTCGGCTCCGCGACGGAGCGCAGCGCCTGCGCGGCCACGGCGACGAGGCATTCCGGAGACGGACTCTCGACCGGTTCCACGGGCAGGTCCACCAGATCGACGTGCAGTGCCGATCCGGCCACCACCGTCGACTCCCCCACGACGATGTCCGCGGCGGGCGAGACGAACGGTCCGGCGATGCGCTCGGCGCCGCGGAACCGTGCCCAGTACACCTCCCGGCGACGCGCATCCGTGACGACGAGGACCTCGCGATCACCGGGCACGGCCGCGGCGATGGCATCGAGACTGCCGACACCGTGCACCGGGATGCCGAGGGCGTCACCGAAGGCGGCTCCCGTCGCCATGCCCACGCGCAGGCCGGTGAACGGCCCCGGTCCGGTGCCGACGACGACAGCGGACAGGTCGTCCGCGCTGATGCCGGCGTCGGCGAGGCACTCGAGGATGTGTGGGGTGAGAACTTCGGCGTGCTTACGGGCGTCGACGGTGACGCGCGTCGCGAGCGGCTGCGGGCCGGTGTCGTCGAGCCGCACCACCCCGGCCGTCACGGCGGGAGTGGAGGTGTCCACGGCGAGTATCAGCACGGGGATCCAGATTACCCGTGCTCACCCGATCCACTGCCACGTGGCGGTGCGGACGTCGGACTCCGGCTCGCGCCGCAGCCGGATCAGCAGGTGCCGGTCGGCGAGAGCCTCCGCGATGCCCTCGCCCCACTCCACGACGACGACGGAGTCCTCCAGCTCGGTGTCGAGGTCGAGGGCGTCGAGCTCGTCCATCGCCGAGGCGCCGGTTCCGAGCCCCAGCCGGTAGGCGTCGACGTGCACGAGCCCGGGGCCGGTGTCCCCGCCGGCGCGGTGGGTGCGCGCGATCATGAACGTCGGCGAGCTCACGCGGCCGAGCACGCCGAGTCCGCGGGCGAGACCCTTCGTCAGCGTCGTCTTACCTGCGCCGAGGGGTCCGTCGAGCACCACGACGTCGCCCGCTTCGAGCTCCGCGGCGAGGCGCTCGCCCAGGAGCTCGGTGTCCTCGGCCGTCGAGAGGACGGCCTCCCCCTCGACCGGCACCGCGTCAGCCAACGGTTCGCCTCGTCGGTTCGGCGCGGACCCGTCCGTCGCGTGCACGCTGTACCAGACGGTCCAGGGCGTCGTTCACCTCGTCGGGGAACTCGAGCTGCACCAGGTGACCGGCGCGGCGGACCCGGACCATCTCGGCGTGCGGGAGCGCGTCGGCCAGCTGCTCCGACTTGTCGAACGGGATGACCCAGTCGTCGTCGCCGCACAGCACCAGGGTCGCCGTGTCCGCGATGACGGGCAGCGCCTCCAGTTCGTCGTGCAGCTCGAGCGCCTGGAGAAAGTTGACCATCGTCACCACCGAGGTGTCGTGGATCATCTGCTCGGCGAACGCCTCGAGGGCGGGACTGACCGCGGTGCCGAACGACGCCGCGCGCAGCACCGGGGCGATGACCCCGCGCACGACACCGCGGCCGAACTGGACCGCACCCGGAGCGGTCCGCACCGCGAGCCGGAACGCGTCGACGGCCGGATTCTGGAGGTTCCGTCCGAGACCGGTACGCGCGAGACCCGCTGCGGTCGTGGACATCAGCGCGACTCCGACGACCCGCTCGGCCACCGCGTCGGGGAACTGGCGAGTGGCCGCGAGCACCGACATGCCGCCCATCGAGTGGCCCACCAGCACCAGCGGCCCACGCGGTGCGACGGCCCGGATCACGTCGGCGAGATCGATGCCGAGGCGGGCGATGTCGCACTCGTCCGGCGAGACGTCGCCGGATCGGCCGTGACCGCGCTGGTCGTAGAACACCATCCGCACGTCGTCGCCCCACCGGCGGGCGAGCTCGCGGCGCTGGTAGTGCCAGCACTCCATGCGCAGGCAGTACCCGTGCACGAACACCACGGTCAGCGGCGCCTCGAGTGGACCGACCTCGCGCACCGCCAGCGGCACTCCGTCTCCGCTCGCGACGACGCACCCGCGATCGAACTCCATCGACTCGAAGTCCTCGCGCCGACCGGCGTCGGGCACCGGCGGGCCCACCCGGCGCCGCACCGCCGTGATGCCGGCCACGGCGGCCACGGCCGCGATACTCGCTGCGCCCCCGGCCATTCCGGCGAGACGGGCGCTGATCACGAGACCCCTCCGGCGAACGTCCGTCGTACTCGACCGCGGATACCGGTCACCACCTCGTAGTTGATCGTGTCGAGCGTCTCCGCCCAGTCCTGGGCCGTGGGCTCCCCGTGGTCGCCCGGTCCGAAGAGGTACGCGGTGTCCCCCTCGGCGACGTCGGGACGGCCGGGTCCGAGGTCGACGACGATCTGGTCCATGCACACCCGGCCCACCGCCGGATACCGCACGCCGTGGATCGACACCTCGTATCGGTTCTTCAGCGCACGCGTGATGCCGTCGGCGTAGCCCACGGGCAGCAACGCCACCGTCGTGTCGACGGGAGCGATCCACTCGTGGCCGTAGGAGACGCCATCGCCGGCAGCCACCCGCTTGAGCAGGATCACCGTGGCGCGCAGCGTCATCACGGGGCGCAGTCCGAACCATCCGAGATCGGGTGCCGGGGACAGGCCGTACAGCGCGATACCCGGTCGGACCATGTCGTAGGCCAGGTCGGGGCGGGTCAGGGCACCGGCGGAATTGGCGATGTGCCGTACCTCGGGTGCCACGCCCGCTCGGGCCATCGCGTCTGCGGCGGCGTCGAAGCGCTCCTTCTGCCGGTCGTTGATCGGATCGCCGGGCACGTCCGCATCGACCAGGTGGGAGAACAGGCCGCGCACGCGCAGCGCGCCACCACGCTGCTCCGCGACCAGGGCGTCGACGGCCGCGTCGAACTCGTCCGCACCCACCCCGTTGCGATTCATGCCGGTGTCGACCTTGAGGGACACCACGGCGGGACGGCCGACACGGCGTGCGGCGTCGCCCACCTCCGCTATCTGACGGGGCGAGGACACGCCGATCTCGACGTCCGAGTCGATCAGTCCCATGAAGTCGGTGCCGGGGGCGTGCAACCAGCACAGCACCGGCGCCGTGAGACCCGCGGTGCGCAGTCCGAGCGCCTCCGCAGCCGTGGCGACACCGAGTTCGCGAGCACCGGCCGCGAGCGCCGCCCGAGCGACCTCCACTCCGCCGTGGTTGTAGCCGTCCGCCTTGACGACGGCCATCACCGCAGCATCGCCGGCGTGCTCGATCAGGATGCGGGTGTTGTGCGCGACGGCGTCCAGATCGATCAGCGCCTCGGCCTGCGGGCGAGAAGTCGGAGCCGGTGCGACCGGACTCGTCGGCACCTCCTGCGCGCTGTTCACCGGCGTCATTCTGCCATCGACACCCCGCACCGACGTGCGGTGGCGGGTGTCAGGCCTGTGCGCGGAGGTCGCCGACCGCGTCCGGAACGGCGCGGAGCAGCGGTGAGGCGGAGATGGGAGCAGCGGTTCGCCGACCTCGATCGGTGGCGGCGAGCGCGGCCGCCCGCGAGTGCGCACGAGCGCCCATGACGGCGGCGGTGCGGGCCGGTACGCCCGCCGCGAGGAGCGCTCCGATCATGCCGGACAGCACGTCGCCGGACCCGGCCGTCGAGGACCAGGACGACCCCGCGTCGTCGACGGAGACGGTGCCGTCGGGATCCGCGATCACCGTCGCTCGCCCCTTGAGCAGCACCGTCACGTTCCAGTCGGCCGCGAGGGCGCGGACGGACCGGACGCGATCGGGTCCGGGCGCGGACCCGGTGAGTCGCTCGAACTCTCCCGCGTGCGGTGTCAGCACGGTCGCCGACGACCGTCCATGCACCAGCTCGGGTCGCTGCGACAGCACGGTCAGTCCGTCGGCGTCGACGAGGACCGGGACGTCGGACTCCAGGACGGAGCGCAGCCGGTCGGCCGCGTCGTCGTCGGTGCCGAAGCCGGGCCCTACCACCCAGGCCTGTACACGTCCTGCCTCGTCGACCGAACGGGCGGTGACCACCTCCGGGTAGTGATGCACCACCTCGGCGCCGCCCTGCCCGACGTAGCGGACCATGCCGGACGTCGCCGCCACCGCAGCGCCCGTGCACAGCACGCCCGCGCCGGGATACTTCTCGCTGCCCGCCATGATGCCGGTGACGCCCTGGGAGTACTTGTCGTCCGCAGGTCCGGGTACCGGCCACGCGCGGCCCACCTCGCCGTCGTCGGGAGACGTGATCGTCGCGGCGTCCTGAACGAGGCCGATGTCGATCAGGTACAGCTCGCCGCACCACGCGCTCGCGAGCACGTGCACCGGCTTGTAGGCGCCGAACGCCACCGTCACGGCGGCACGGACGGCGGGACCGTCGACGTCGCCCGTGTCCGGGTCGACACCCGACGGCAGGTCCGCAGCCACGACGGGGGCGGTGAGTCCGTCGACGATCGCGGCCGCGTCCGGTCGGAGCGACCCCCGCGCGGACAGGCCGACGATGCCGTCGATCACCAGATCGGGGTCGCCGGCCCGCGTCACCACATGTCCCGTGGCGGCGCGGAACGCCGCCAGTGCGGCGGGGTGGGCGCGATCGGGGCGGAGCAGCAGTGCCTCCACGGCGACACCGCGCCGACGCAGTTCGGCGCCGGCGAACAGCGCGTCGCCGCCGTTGTCCCCGGATCCGGCGAGAACGAGCACCCGTCTACCGACCACCCCGCCGGTGCGGGCCCGGAGTTCACGAGCGACGACCGTCGCCAGTCCGTGGGCCGCGCGGCGCATCGCCGCGTACTCGGGCAGTCGGGCCAGCAGCGGGGCTTCCGCCGCTCGCACCTCGTCGGCGGTGTGGAAGTGACGCATGCGTCCCACGGTAGCGCCGACCGGCCACGATGCACGGCAGGTCTACCGTGGGAATCATGGCTCGCCTGACAACACTCGCGGCGACGATCGGAGTCACTGCCGCACTGGCACTGTCGCTCACATCGTGCACCGAGGACGCCCCCACCGCCGAACGTCCGACCGGGCCGAACGTCGTCACGGTCGCCGCGATGGCCTACTCCCCTGCCAGCGTCACCATCTCGCCCGGCGACACCGTCACGTGGTTCTTCGACGACACCGGTGTCGCGCACAACGTGATCGGCATCGACGCGGCGTCCCGTCTGCTGCACAGCCCGATGATCTCGTCGGGTCAGTTCAGTCAGACGTTCGACGACCCCGGCACGTACCCGTACTTCTGCTCGGTGCACCCGAACATGACGGGCACCGTCATCGTCCGAGAGAGCTGATCACTCGACGGTGACCGACTTCGCGAGGTTGCGCGGCTTGTCCACGTCGTAGCCGCGCGCCTGCGCGACCTCGGCGGCGAACACCTGCAGCGGCACCGTCGACAACAGCGGCTGCAGCAGTGACGGCGCGGCCGGAATCTCGATGAGGTGATCGGCGAACGGCCGCACCGTCTCGTCGCCCTCCTCGGCGATCACGACGGTCCGGGCGCCGCGCGCCTGGATCTCACGGATGTTGCTGAGCATCTTCGAGTGCAGCACCGCTCGGCCCTTCGGCGACGGCATCACGACGATCACGGGCAGGTCGTCCTCGATGAGGGCGATCGGACCGTGCTTGAGCTCGCCGGCGGCGAAGCCCTCGGCGTGCATGTACGCGAGCTCCTTGAGCTTGAGCGCACCTTCGAGGGCGACCGGGTAACCGACGTGGCGACCCAGGAACAGCACCGTCGGTGACGACGCCAACTCGCGGGCCAGAGCGCGAACGGGCTCGACCGTCTCGAGCACCTTCCTCACCAGGTCCGGCATGGCCTCGAGATCCGCGTACTCCCGTGCGACCTCGTCCGGGTACTTGGTACCGCGAGCCTGCGCCAACGCAAGACCGACCAGGTAGTTGGCCGTCACCTGGGCGAGAAACGCCTTGGTCGACGCGACACCGATCTCCGGTCCCGCCCGCGTGTAGAGCACCGCGTCGGCCTCGCGCGGGATCTGGGAACCGTTGGTGTTGCAGACGGCCAGGACTCGGGCCTTCTGCTCCTTCGCGTGCCGGACCGCCTCCAGCGTGTCGGCGGTCTCGCCCGACTGGGAGATGGCCACCACGAGTGTCGAGCGGTCGAGAACGGGGTCGCGGTAACGGAACTCGCTGGCCAGCTCCACCTCCACGGGGAGGCGGGTCCAGTGTTCGATCGCGTACTTCGCCAGCAGCCCCGAGTGATACGCGCTGCCGCACGCGACGACGAACACCTTGTCGACGTCGCGCAGCTCCTGATCCGACAGTCGCTGCTCGTCGAGGACGATGCGACCGTCGGTGAAGTGTCCGAGGAGGGTGTCCGCGACCGCCGCGGGCTGCTCCTGGATCTCCTTCAACATGAAGTAGTCGTGACCGCCCTTCTCGGCGGCGGCGAGGTCCCAGTCGATGCGGAACGGACGCCCCTCGGCCTCGGACCCGTCGAAGTTCATGACGTCGTAGCCGTCGGCGGTGATCACCACGACCTGGTCCTGCCCGAGCTCGACCGCGTCGCGCGTGTGCTCGATGAAGGCGGCGACATCGGACCCGACGAACATCTCGCCCTCGCCGACGCCGACGACCAACGGGGTGGAGCGACGGGCCGCGACGATGGTGTCGGGGTGATCGACGTGGGTGAACACGAGCGTGAAGGCGCCTTCGAGGCGCTGCAGCACCGCGAGGGCGCTCTGGACGAAGTCTCCGGCCGTGGGGCCCTCGTCGTAGGCGGCGGCGACCAGATGGACGGCCACCTCGGTGTCGGTGTCCGACTCGAACTCGACGCCTGCGTTCTCGAGTTCGGCGCGCAGCGGCGCGAAGTTCTCGATGATGCCGTTGTGCACGACGGCGACGCGGTCGGCGCGGTCGCGGTGCGGGTGGGCGTTGCGATCGGTGGGCCGTCCGTGGGTGGCCCACCGGGTGTGGCCGATCCCGCTGGTGCCGACGAAGGTGTCCCGCCCGAGTTCGTCCAGTTCGGCCTCGAGGTTCGCCAGTTTTCCGGCCTTGCGCTCGACGGCCATTCCCCCGGACCCGTCCAGGACGGCGATGCCGGCCGAGTCGTATCCGCGGTACTCCATCCGGCGCAACGCCTCCACCACCACCGGTAGCGCTCGACGATGTCCGACGTACCCGACGATTCCGCACATGGGACGACAGCCTACTTCGGCGCGGACGGCGCTCCGGCCGCCCGCACGTCGACGGCATGGCGAACTGCCGCGTCGACTACGGTCAGTGCTGTGCCGAAGACGCAGAAGTTGGTCGCCGACCTGACCAAGCGGGGTCCCCATCGCGTGCTGCGCGGTGACCTCGCTCTCGCGGGCCTGCCCGGTGTGATCTACACGCCCAGTGAGGGCACGGGACTGCCGGCGATCGCCTTCGCGCACGGCTGGATGACCGGCGCCTCGCACTACGACTCCACGCTGCGGCACCTCGCGTCGTGGGGCATCGTCGTCGTCGCGCCGAACACGCAGCGCGGACCGGTGCCCTCCCACAGTGCCCTGGCGCAGGATCTCCTCGTCGCGCTCGACGTGTGCACCGGCATCCGTCTCGGCACCGGCGACATCAGCGTGCACCCCGCCAAGCTCGGCCTGGTGGGCCATTCCATGGGCGCGGGCGCCGCGGTGATCGCCGCGGCTCAGCGATCGGACGTCGCCGCTCTCGGTGCGCTCTATCCGGCGCCCACCTCTCCGCGCGCCCTGTCGCCCGGCATCGCCGACGCGGTCACGGCGCCCGCTCTGGTTCTCGGCAGTCCCTCCGAACTGAACTCCCTCACCGCCGAGCCCGTCGCGCTCGCCGATGCGCTCGGTGGCCCCACCCTGCTCCGCGTGATCGACAAGTCGGAAGGTGACGGCATGGTCGAGGGCCGGAAGCTGCTCAGCTTCCTCGGCGTCGGCAACGCCCAGCCGAAGACTCGGCGCTCGGTGCAGGCACTGCTCACCGGCTTCCTCCTGCACCGCCTCGCGGGCGACGACACGTACTCCGACTTCTCCGATCCCGACGCCGTCGTCAAGGGCACCGAGGTGGTCGACCCGAACGCGCCGACCGCGGACGCCCCCAAGAAGGTCAGCGCGATCCGTCAGCTGAGCCACCTCGCCGGTCGCTGAGGCGCCGCCGGCGGAGCCTCGTCGCCGGCCACCGCCTCTGTGGGCGATCGCAGGATCACTCCGGCGCGACGCGGCACCACCCGCGCGGCCTCCGAGCGCTTCCGAGCCTCCTCGTCGATGGCTGCGAGGCGGGTCCGCACACGTCGCGTCGCCCGCCGGTGCTCCCGCACGACGGCGTCGATGATGTCCGCGGTGTTCTGCGAGTTCACAGCGGACCGGCTTCCGCGAGCTCGGGTCGCTCCGGCTCGCCGACCGTCGCTGCCTCACCGATCGGGTCCGTGACGGGTTGCGGCGCAGCGGGTTCCGTGACGCCGCCGGATTCCGCAGCAGTGGGAATGCAGTCCGGTGGTGCGACGACCGGTGGTGCGACGACCGGTGGTGCGACGACCGGGGCCTCGACGACCGGGGCCTCGACGACCGGGAGCCCTTCATCCGCTGCGTCCTGTTCGACTGCCTCCCGATGCGGCTCGTCCCGTTCCGCTGTGTCCGGGGTCTCGGACGACGACTCTGCAGGCTGATCCGATCGCGGCGCCGCCTCGTCCATCACCTCGGTGAGGACGGGCAGTCCGAGAGGCCCGGCAGCGAGAGCGAAGTGATGGGACTCCCCCGCCGCGTCGTGGGTGCGGATGTCCACAGCCCCGTCCGCGCCGAGGGCGACACTCACCCCGCGACCGTCGAGCTCCGCCTCGAGGTGACCGCGCTCGACGTTCTCGGCAGGCGCAGTCAGCGCCGCCTCCGGTGAGATCTGCGCCTCGGCGGGCGGTGGGTCGCACGGCGCCGCAGTCGACACCACCTCGGTCACCGCGTCCCGCACCGCCCGCCCGATCAGTTCGGCGAGCGGTGAGCGATCCTCGACGGGAGCGAGAGGCAGCGTCGCGGGCGGCTCCGCGACCACAGGAGAGGGCGCGACGGCGAGCGACGGCGGCTCGGGTGCAGCGGCCGGCGCCGTCACCGACGCCAGCGTGGTCGCTGCAGCCGGCACGGTGCCTTCCGCCGGCACACACTCGCACGCGTCGTCCTCGACGGACCGGTGACCACTCGGCCACGGGGAGCCGTCGATGTCCACCGCAGCGGCGCAGAGTGCCGCGTAGATCTCGGACACGGCGGTCTCCGTCGAGGTGCACAGTTCCTCGAATGCGGCCACACGCTCGGTCATCGCCGGCACGAACACGGTGTCCAACCACTCTCGGCATCGGGCTGCGACCGGTTCGAGGACCTCGGCCTGCCGCCGGCCGGGATCCGACGCGGACAGCAGCATCGCCTCGAGGCCCGGGAACACCGAGGCCAGCGTCCGCACCGCGTCGGGTGCGGATGCACCTCCGGCTCCGGCGATGGTGGCCGCGACCTGCGCTGCATCGCGACCGCCCACCTCGTCGGTGCGGAACGCGGAGGCGGCGATCGACTTGTCCTCGACGATCGCGTGCAACCCCGCCGACGCGGAAGCCATCGCTGAACCGATCGCCTCGAGCTGATCGGCGTGGCCGGCCGACCTCGCGCACTGCCGTCGAAGGAGGTCGAGCGCGGCGTCGGCGGCATCTCCCGACCAGGCCTGCCCCAACGACTCCGCTGCGTCGGACTGACGCCCGATCTCCGCGCGCGCCTCGGCCGCCGCGGCGCCGAGCCGGTCGGCGTCAGCCCGGAGAGCCTCGGTGTCGAGTCCGCGTTGCTCGTCGTAGCGAGCGCAGAGCGCGACGTGGGTCGTGGTCATCGGCGCGCCGCTCGCTCCGACCAGCGGGAGGAACGTCGCGAAGAACGTCAGGCCCTCACTCCCGAGATCCAGCAGACCGTCGATCGTCGACGGCACCGGTGCGGTCACCGGTCACCTCGCTGTGCCGGCACACCCGGCGCCGCGACGCGCAGGGCGGTGACATCGTCGAGCGACACCGAGCCGTCGATCGACGCCCGCAGGGCGGCCGACGTCGCAGCGGTGGCGTCCGACCAGGACCGCAGGCCCTCCGACAACCGCCCGAGGCTGTCCTGCAGGGCGGCCGCCTCCGCCCGGTGGTTCCGGCCCGCCGACTCGACACCGAACAGACCGCCCACACCGCGCTCGGCGGACCTTCGTACGGCTGTCGCGGACTCCTCGAGGGCCGCGATCGCCGCCCGGGCTGCCCCCTCGTCCAGCGTCGTTCCGCCTCGCGACGTTCCACTGGCCATGTCGTCCCTTCCGAAGTGATGCACGAGAGCGCGATCCCCACAGATCAGACGCACCGCCGCTCCCCCGCGTTCCCGCGAAACGGCAGCCGTCGGTGGGCACGGCCGGTAGGACCGGTAACCTCCGAATTCACAGGTGAGTAACACACACTTCGGCGATCAGGGAGCCCCATGCGCATCGGTATGCAATTGAACTACTCGGGCGGGTTCAGCGAGACGGTCGAGGAGGTCGGGGCCCTGGAGAGGGCGGGAATGGACATCGCGTTCATTCCCGAGGCGTACTCGTTCGACGCGGTGAGCCAGATCGGCTTCCTCGCGGCGAAGACCTCGACGATCCAGCTGGCATCGGGCATCTTCCAGATCTACACCCGCACGCCGTCGCTGCTCGCGATGACTGCCGCCGGTCTCGACTACGTCTCCGGCGGACGATTCGTGATGGGTATCGGCGCGTCCGGCCCCCAGGTGATCGAGGGATTCCACGGCGTCAAGTACGACGCCCCGCTCGGCCGCACCCGCGAGATCATCGAGATCTGCCGCCAGGTGTGGCGCCGCGAGAAGGTGCAGTTCGAGGGCAAGTACTACCAGATTCCGCTGCCCGCCGATCAGGGCACGGGTCTGGGCAAGCCGCTCAAGCTCATCAATCATCCTGTGCGAGCCGACATTCCGATCGTCATCGCGTCACTCGGACCCAAGAACGTCGCGCTCACCGCCGAGCTGGCCCAGGGCTGGGAGCCCATCTTCTTCCATCCGGAGAAGGCCGAGTCGGTGTGGGGCGAGTCGCTCGCGGCCGGTAAGGCGAAGCGCGACCCGTCTCTGGGTGAGCTGGACGTCTACGCCAGCCCCGCCGTGGCCATCGGCGACGACGCCGACCAGTTCCTTCCGTGGATCAAGCCCCAGCTCGCGCTCTACATAGGTGGCATGGGCGCCAAGGGCAAGAACTTCTACAACGACCTCGCGGTGCGGTACGGGTACGAGGCGGAGGCAGAGAAGATCCAGGACCTCTACCTGGCCGGCAAGAAGGAGGAGGCCACGGCCGCCGTTCCCGACGAGCTGGTCCGGTCGATCTCGCTGATCGGCACCGAGAGCTACGTCAAGGAGCGCCTCGCCGCCTTCGAGTCCGCGGGTGTGACCACACTGAACATCCACCCCATCGCAGCCGACACCGCTGGCCGCGTGGGTCAGGTGGAGCAGCTCAAGGCCCTCATCGGCTGACGGGCCGAGACGTCAGCCGACGGCGCCGACCACATCCGCGATGTGGTCGGCGAGCCGGCGGGCGGTGTCTGCAGTGTCCGCTTCCACCATCACGCGGACGAGCTGCTCGGTTCCCGAGGGACGCAACAACACTCGCCCCTCTCGTCCGAGTTCGTCCTCTGCACGGGTCACCGCGTCCTGCACGAGCGGAGCCGACGTCGCGGCGGACTTGTCCTGCACGGGCACGTTGATCAGCACCTGGGGCAGCGTGCGCATGACGGACGCGAGGTCCTCGAGGGTGCGTCCCGTCTCGGCCATCCTGGCCATGATCTGCAGGCCCGTCAGCACACCGTCACCGGTGGTGCCGAAGGCGGGCAGGACGATGTGCCCCGACTGCTCACCGCCGAGTCCGTAATTGCCGGCGCGCAGTTCTTCGAGAACGTAGCGATCGCCGACAGCGGTGGTGCGCACCGTGATTCCGGCGTCACGCATCGCGATGTGCAGTCCGAGATTGCTCATGACGGTGGCGACCAGCGTGTCGTCGGGAAGCTCGCCGCGCTGGTGCATCGCGATCGCGAGGATCGCCATGATCGCGTCCCCGTCGACCACGGCGCCGCTCGCGTCCACTGCGAGACAGCGGTCCGCGTCGCCGTCGTGGGCGAGTCCGAGGTCTGCGCCGTGCTCGACGACGGCCTTCTGCACCACGTCGAGGTGAGTGGACCCGCATCCGTCGTTGATGTTGAGGCCGTCCGGGTCGGCGTTGATGGCGATCACGGTCGCACCCGCGGCGCGGTAGGCGTCCGGCGCGGCGGTCGAGGCGGCTCCGTGAGCGCAGTCCACGACGACGGTGATGCTGTCGAGGCGTCGGGTGACGATGGTCGCGAGATGGCTCTCGTAGCGGGCGAGGGCGTCCGGGGCCTGTCGCACGCGGCCGATGGCGGCACCGACGGGGCCCGTGGCGGGCGCGTCGAGCAACGCTTCGATGCGGTCCTCCTGGTCGTCGTCCAACTTGTGGCCGCCGGCCGCGAAGAACTTGATGCCGTTGTCGGGCATCGCGTTGTGCGATGCGGAGATCATGACGCCGAGCTGCGCGTCGTAGTCGTCGGTCAAGTAGGCCAGGGCCGGGGTGGGGACGACACCGACCGTGAGGACGTCGACTCCGGCGGAGGACAGTCCGGCCACGATCGCGGCTTCGAGCATCTCGCCGCTCGCGCGCGGGTCCCGTCCGACCACGGCCAGGGGGCGGGTGGTCGACGAGGCGACCTCGCCGAGCACCGCTGCGGCGGCACGGCCGAGTCGTAGTGCGAGGTCTGCCGTCACCTCCTCGTTCGCCAGTCCCCGAACTCCGTCGGTACCGAACAACCGGGCCATGACAGTTACCTCTTCCGAGCAGGTTGAGCGAATGCAGGTGCCGTGACACGAAGCAGGCGCCCGCGGCGGTCCGAGGACCAGCCGGAGCGCCTGCTTCTCCAGAAGTGCTGAGATCAGCGCTTCGAGTACTGCGATGCCTTACGAGCCTTCTTCAGGCCGTACTTCTTGCGCTCCACGGCACGCGGGTCACGCGTGAGGAAGCCGGCCTTCTTGAGGGCGGGGCGATCGTCCGGGGTGACCTCGATGAGGGCACGGGCGATGGCGAGACGCAGGGCGCCTGCCTGGCCGGACGGGCCGCCACCGTGCAGGAGGGCGACGATGTCGAAGCCGTCCGCACGCTCGACGGTGACGAACGGGGACTTGATGAGCTGCTGGTGCACCTTGTTGGGGAAGTAGTCCTCGAGGGTGCGGCCGTTGAGCTTGAAGTCGCCCGAGCCGGGGGTCATGCGCACGCGCACGACGGCTTCCTTACGACGACCGACCGTGGTGACGGGGCGATCGATGTAGATGGCGGGACGAGCGGCGGCCTCGATGTCGGCGACGACCTCGGGCTCCTCGACGGAGACGAACTCGTCGGCGATCTCGACGGAGTCACCGATGGGGACGGTCTCTTCGGCCGTCTCGGTCACGACGTTCTCTTCGGGAGCGGTCACTGGGACACCTGCTTGATCTCGTACGGGACGGGCTGCTGAGCCGTGTGGGGGTGATCGGGACCTGCGTAGACCTTGAGCTTGCCGGCGATCTGGTTGCCGAGCTTGGTCTTGGGGATCATGCCCTTGATGGCCTTCTCCACGACGCGGTCGGGGTTCTTGTCCAGAACCTCACCGATGCTGCGCGCACGGAGACCGCCCGGGAAGCCCGAGTGGTGGTAGTGGAACTTGTCGGTCCGCTTGTTGCCGCTGATCGCGACCTTCTCAGCGTTGATGACGATGACGAAGTCTCCGCCGTCGAGGTTGGGGGAATACGTGGGCTTGTGCTTGCCACGCAGCAGAGTTGCTGCCTGGACTGCGAGGCGGCCGAGAACGACGTCGGTGGCGTCGATCACGTGCCAGGTCCGGGTGACATCCCCGGCCTTTTGGCTGTACGTGGACACAGAACTTCCTTGTCTCATCGCTGATGGTGCTGGCCAGGCGCGTGGTCGATCGTCTCGGCGGCCAGTGGAGACCCGAGGGACCGGTATCGGTCGTGCATGACGACTCGATGTACCGAACGCCAACGGTGTACCTTACCGGCCCACGTACTGGCAGGTCAAAACCCCTCGACCGTCATCGCCGACGAGACGTGCAGTCGATGCAGCGGCGAGCAGTGGGCAGCGCCTCGAGGCGGGGGTCGGAGATCGCCCCGCCGCACACCTCGCACTGTCCGTAGGTGCCGCGCTCGATCCGCATCTCCGCGTCGTCGAGTTCGCGCAGTTCCTCCCGCGCCTCTCTCGACATCGATGCGATGGCGGCGCGCTCGAACGCGATGGTCGACCCCTCGGGGTCGTGCTCGTCGTCGTCCGTGGTCCACCGCGACCCTTCGACGATGGCCTGGTGCTGTCGTGCGAGCGACACGATGCGGGCCTCGGTGAGCGCACGTTCCGCCGCGACCCGGCTGCGGGCGATCGCCCGAGCCGCGTGGTCGCGGTCGCTCGGGTCGGTGACGGGCTGATCCGGCTGTGTCATGACGACGTCCAGTATCCGCCCCGCGCCGACCGGAGTCGTACGGACCGTCGGAGATGGGCAACCGGACACCCCCCACGCCCCGGTTGCCCACCTCGTCCGTGATCAGGCGAACATTCCCCGGTTCGCCGCCTCGCGTGCCTGCATGTCGGCGTTGCCCTGACCGACGGCACTGCCGACCGCCTCGAGAACCTGATTGAGCTCCAGGGCCGCCGAGTCCCACTGGCGCTGCTTGTCCTGGTACGACTCCGACGCCGTGCCTTCCCATTCCGCCACCAGCGGCGAGATGATCTGGCGCAGTTCGTCGAGCTTGCTGTTGAGAGTGGCCTGCTTCGCGTCGATCTGAGCAGTGACCTGGTCGATGGCACCGAACACGTATCTCATGGTGAACGTCCTTCCTGACGTGAGTGATGGGCAGATCGGATGATCGGCGGGTCAGAGGTTGAGCGAACCGCCCGCGGCGGTGACGGTGCGCGTGTTGTCGTCGTCGGCAGCGCCGTAGGCGGTCCCGCTCGACTTGATGGCGTCCCCGATCGAACCCAGCGCGAGTTGCAACTTGTTCGCGCTGCCGTCCCAGCTGGTCATGACGTTCTGGAACGCGATCGCCGCCGCGCCTTCCCAACTCCCTCCGACGGCCTGGACGTCGCCACGCAGCTGGTCCAGCAGCGCCTTGATCTCGAGCGTCAGCTGGTCCACCTTCCCTGCGGTGACGTGCATCGTCTCGACGGTGGTCTTCATCTGCGACATGGTCTCTCGATCCCCCCTCGGTGTGGTCCGGGCCGGTACCCGGAACTTCCCCTGCACCTCCTTCGACGCGACGACTCGGCGAACGGTTCCGTCTCCGCCACCGCGTCACCCGACGACGAGGGACGCGAGGACCGCGGTGCAGACCTCCGCCATCACGGGGTTCGCGGCCTCGGTGCTCTGACAGCCGAGACTCGTCTGCTCCCCCGGTGACACGATCACCGTCCACGCCACCGTCGAGCCGTCGGACGCCTTCTCGGTGTAGACGAGCGCGGGACGATCGGATACGTCCGACCGTCGATCGAGCCCGCCGAGTCGATCGGGTGCGGCGTCGACCCCGGCCGACAGGGTGGCCTGCACGTCGGAGAGTCCGACGCCCACACCGAGTTCGCGGACCACCAGCACAAGTCGCATGCCGGCGGGTGCGTCGGGACGGATCTCGACCCGCTCCGTACCCGGCTCGACATGCCACCCCACCGGCACGATCAGGTGTGTTCCGGCGATCGAGAAGTCGGTACCGGCGGGGGCGCTCGTCGTCGTCGCGGCGGCCGGCTCGGTGGTGGGCGCGGTGGGTCGAGTGGGCCCGGCCGGGACCATGGACGGTTCTGCGGCTCGTGGTCGCTCCGTCGCAGGCGCAAGCGACTGTCCGCTGGTCAGTGCCGCGACGCCGATGCTGACGCACACCACCGCGGTCGCCACCGCTGCCACCAGGACCGGCCGTCGGGTCGTGCGCCGACGGTCCACGGCCGCCGCGGCGGCTCGTTCGGCCAGCCACGCGCCCGTCCTACCGGGCGTGAGCTCGGCCGGTACGGACGTTGTGACGGGCGGAACCGGGAGGGGGCTCGCGCCCGCGCTCGGGACCACGGCTGCCGCCATCTCCTCGTCGTCCACCGTCACCACCGTCAGATCGCTCATCTCGTCGAGTACGGCTCGCGGCAAGGTGTCATTCGTGCCGTGCACGACGAGTCGGCAGGCCGGCGCGGCAGCGAGAACTCCGTCCACCGCGGCACGAGTGCGCGACACCGTCAGCTCGTCGTCCCCTCCGATCGTGGGGTCGGTCAGAACACAGTCCACGACGTCGCTGCTGATGGCCGTACTCACCACGGTCGAGACCGTGGTGCGGTGCGGTGTGCGGTCGAGAACCACTGTTCGGCAGCGTGATCCACCGCACGGGCAGGGCCGGGCCGACTGCGCCGCGTCCCGCGCGACGAGCGCCGACGACACGAGGAGGACGTCACGCGCGAGGGGGCGCGCGGCCGCGGTGAGGACGCTGCAGCGCACGGCTCCCCAGTGCGGTGGGTGCACCAGCACAAGGTCGTGGTCCCCACCGTGCACCCCCGCATCGCGCAGAGCGTCGGTGAACATCTCGGACACCATCGTCGACACCTCGACCTCGTGTCCGTCGGCGAGAGTGACGACGCGGTCGTCGATGTGGCCGAGGACGTCCACGGACGCGGAACCGTCTGCGGGAGTTCTCGACAGCACCCCGAACCGTGAACACCACACCGCGTCCACGGTCGTGACGAGCCCGACGGGCGACGTCACCGCTCGTCCGGCGCGGTCTCGCACAGCGCGGTCTGCACCAGTGTCGCCGTTCCGCGCCCGACCAGCACACCGCGTCCGGGTGGGAGTTCGGACGGACGGACGGAGCCGAGCAGGACGCCCTCCTCTCGGCTCCCGCTCATCACCAGTCCCGGTGATGCCAGGTCCTTGAGCCTCGCGAGGACCGGTTCGTACAGTGCCCGAGCGGATCCGCCGCACCGACGTGCGACGACGAGATGCAGACCGACGTCCCGCGCCTGCGACAGCAGTTCCAGCAACTCGGTCAGCGGGTTTCCGTGCGGCGTGACGACGAGGTCGTAGTCGTCGACGACCACGACGATCTCGGGACCGGTCCACCAGGATCTCGCAGCGAGTTCGCGACGAGTGGTGTCCGGTCCCGGACGGCGGGCACGCAGGTAGGTCGCGAGTTCGGCGACCATCGTCGTGGCCTGCTCGGCCGTGGACGCGTGACCGGCGAGCCGATCGGACGGGATGTCGCCCAGCAGGGTTCGTCGGTAGTCGACGGCGAGGATTCTCAGCGACGTGGCGTCGTTGGCCTGCGCGAGCGAACGGCAGATCGATCGCAGCAGACTGGTCTTCCCGCAGCCCGAGTCGCCGAGGACGAGAAGGTGCGGATGCTCGGCCAGATCCAGAACGACCGGCGCGAGATCGTTCTCGTCGACACCCACCGGCACGGTGGCGACGAATGTCCCCGAGGCGGACGGTGGCCACCACGCCGACACGGACGACAGAAGGTCGTCGCGCTCGAGTCGACGCGGCAACAGTCGCACCGGGGGCGTCGGTGCGTCACCCCGCCACCGGTGGACCGACTCGGCGATCGCGCGGTCGGTCCCGTGTCCGAGATCGTCCGTGTCGGCGATGCCGTCGACACGCGGGAGCGCGACGAGCAGATGCAACCCGTCCGGGGTGATGCCTCGACCGGGCCGACGCGTCGGGACGTGCATCGCCCGTGCTCGGCCGATGTCCGAGTCCGACGGATCACCCATGCGCAGTTCGACTCTCGTGGTGACGGCATCCTTCACCGCGGGACGGAGCTCGGCCCACCGACTCGCGGCGAGGACGACGTGCACCCCGTAGGAGAGTCCGCTCGACACCAGCTGGTGCAGGGACGGTTCGAGGGCCTCGAACTCGGCTCGGATCGTGCTCCACCCGTCGACGACCAGAACGATGTCCGGCACCGGCGGTGCACTGTCTCCACCCGACTCTCGCCTGCGCCGCGCGTCGGCCATCGACCGGATCTCGCCGGTGCGGAACAACTCCTCGCGGCGTCGAACGGTTCCGACCACGTCGGCGACGATGCGTCGCACGGCGTCCGCCTCCGAGCGGACCGCGACGGATCCGACGTGAGGAAGGCCTACCAGCCGTCCGACGGATCCACCGCCGAAGTCCAGGACGTGGAACTGCACGTGGTGCGGGGAGTACCGCAGAGCCAGATCGAGGACGAGCGTGCAGAGCGCGGTGGACTTGCCGGACTGCGGTCCCCCGACGATCGCCACGTGCCCGGACGCACCGGTGAGGTCGAGTTCGAGTGCATCGCGTCGCTGGTCGTACGGCCGGTCGACCAGTGCGACCACGGCGCGCAGTGACCCCGCCGCGTCGGGCCGGTCACCGCCGAGCGCCGTGTCCGGTGACACCGAGTCGAGTGTGACGGGCCGGTCCAACGGCGGTAGCCACACCCGGTGTGCGGGACGCCCGTGACCGCGCACTCGCGCGACGACGGCGGAGAGGATGGTGCCGCCGTCCGACGACTCGGACGGAGACGGCGGTTCGCCCGCCGGTTCGAGGGCGGTCTCGTCGAGCAGCGGCACCGGCGCCGCCGTGAAGAGACGGGGCCCGGTCGAGCCTGCGCCGACCGAGAGCGCTGCGGGCTCGTCGCTCCGCAGACGGGGACCCGAGACGTACATCGCGGTGAAGCGCACCAGCTCGCTGGAGTCCGTTCTGAGGAACCCCACTCCCGGACCCCCGGTCACGTGATGCGCGTCGGCGACACCCAGAACCGATCGAGATTCGGAGGCCGAGAACGTCTTCAGACCGATGCGGTAGGAGAGATGACTGTCGAGTCCGCGCAGCCGACCCTCGTCGAGCCGCTGGCTCGCCAGCAACAGATGGATGTGCAGCGAGCGCCCGAGTCGCCCGATCGCGACGAAGAGCTCGGCGAACTCCGGGAACCGGGTCAGCAGTTCGGAGAACTCGTCGACGACGACGAAGAGCGCCGGTAGAGGCGCGAGTGCGGCACCACCCTCGCGCGCACGGGTGTAATCGGAGACGTTCGCGTAATTGCCGGCGGCCCTGAGCAGTTCCTGCCGTCGAGTCATCTCGCCCGCGAGCGCGTCGCGCATCCGCTCGACCATCTGCGCTTCCTCGGACAGATTGGTGATGACGGCCGCGACGTGAGGCGCCGATTCCAGTCCGAGAAACGTGGCCCCACCCTTGAAGTCGACGAGGACGAGATTCAGGACGTCGGGCGGGTGCGTCGCGACGAGTCCGAGCACCAGCGTCCGCAACAGTTCCGACTTTCCCGATCCCGTGGCGCCGATACAGAGTCCGTGCGGTCCCATACCCCCCTCGGCGGCCTCCTTCAGGTCGAGCTCGACGACGCGACCGTCGTCGTCGAGTCCGAACGGGACGCGCAGTCGCGACCGCCCGGAACGGGAGGACCAGGCGACGCCGGGGTCGAGACTGTCGGGAGACGTCATGCCGGGCAGGTGTTCCCATGCTCGGACGCGCGGGCCACCCTCCGCCCGCACGACGGTGTCGCCCGTCCGGAATCGAGCGAGTCCCCGCGCCACCACGGCGGCGGTGACCACGTCCACACCGTCCGCGGTACCGAACATCTCGACTCCGGCCGCGCTCCGTGCGCCGAGCGCAGGCCTGTCCGCGCCGTCGCCGACGACCAGGACGAGTGTGCGATCCGCGGTGCCGTCCCGGCCCGCACCGGACACGGTCAGGACCGTCACGTCCCCGCCCCTCGTCACGGTCTCCCATGTCTCGGCATCCTCGACACCGTCCTCGGCACCGCGATCCACGACCACGATGCGATGGGGCCGCGCACCGGTCGACGAGTCTGCCGCCGGGACGGCGAGGTCCCGCGCTGCCTCCGCCGGCGATCCGAAGGTCAGCCGCCGTCGCCCGCCACCGTCCGACGCGGTCTCGTCCCCGTGGTGCGGCAACCACTTCGTCCAGTCCCACGTCCCCGCGGTGCGGTCGTCCACGACGACCACCACACTGATGTCGTCCGGACTGTGGAAAGTGCATGCCTGCAACACCATCGAGCGCACGAGCGCTCTCGCCGCCTCGACGGGGCCGTCGACAGCGATCACGGAGAACGCGCGCAACGAGACCGCGGTGGGAAGGTCCGACACGATGGCATGGGTCCGGACGAACGAGCGCAGGAGGGCGGCCGACACCGGCTCGAGACCCTCGGGCGGACCCGTGTCCGGTGTGACGAGGCGAGTGGCGAGTCGTTGGTCGCCCACGCCCACCCGCAGATGGACGAAGTCGTCGTCTGTCGACCGCCTCTCCCACATGCGTGAGGTTCCGGCGAACGAGGACAGCGTCGACGGATCAGGATGGGAGAAGGCCAGTGCCTCGTGCTGCGCCGACGCCGTCGACCGGACCCGCTCGCGCATCGCACCGAGGTACGTCAGATAGTCCTTGCGCGATTCGTCGAGTTCGGCCGTCCGTGGCCCGCCTCCGCGGCCCCCACCGGCGAACATCCCCAGCATGGACACCACCATCATGGCCGGGAACAGCAGCGTCATCGGGTTGGCGGCCGCGCCCGACGTGATCATGAGGGCAACCATGCCGACCATCGCGACCACCATGACCAGAGGCAGCATCTTCAGGAGCGGGTTCCCCGGGACCACCCGCGGAATCTCCGGTGGCGGCTCCATCTCGACGGTGCCGCCCGGCACCCGCGGCGCCTCCTCGCGCGGCGATCGACCCTGGACCACCCGCGTGTCCACCGCCGTCGCGTACTCGCCCTCACGTCCGACCACCACGTCCACCCCCCAGTGGCTCGCCGCCCCGTTCGGCGAGTCGGGTCAGACCGTAGCGCCGGACGCCGACGACCGGGAGGGAAGACGACGAGGGTTGTGGACGAACCCTCGTGCCTGTGCATATCGCGAGGCGATGTCACCGAACTGACCTATAGTGCTGGCACGACCCGCGGTGCGACCGCGGGAAGAGAGTTCGGGGGGACTTTCGATGACCATCGCGCCGACCGCTGCGCCGATGTCCACGACGCGCGAATCCGCAGTACGCCGGATCGAGTCGGCCGTGCTGCGCATCACCGTGATCACGGGGGACGTCGAGGTGGACGTCTCGGTACCCGGCGGAGTCGCCGTCGCCGCGACGGTGCCCGCTCTGACGGCGCTGATCGACGAGCGCGCGGACCCGGATCCTTCGCCGGGCCCACGGTCGCTCTCCACGATGGTGGGAGTGCCGCTCGACGCGCGTCTCTCGTTGCTGGACAACGGTGTTCGGGACGGCGACGTCTTGGTTCTCCACCGCGGACGAGAGTCCTCACCGCCGGTCTTCGACGATCTGACGGAGGCGGTGGCCGTCCTCGGCAACGGCCGCTCGTGGGCCCGCTCCGACTCGGTCGTCGCAGCCACCGTCGTATCGACGGCGGCACTGGCGACCGCGGGATGGACCGCGACGAGAACGAGCGGAATCCCTGCGGCAGCGAGTCTCGCCGTCCTCGCGCTGCTCACCGTCGTGGCCGCGTGTGTGTGCACCGCGGCGCGCGTCCCGTCGGCCCTGAGCTTCGGTCTCAGGTCGACCGGGTGTCTCCTCGCGTTCGCCGCGGGCACGATGCTCGTTCCCGGCCAGGATGCCGCGGCCGACGCCGTGCTCGGATTCGCGCTGAGCGCGGCGGCGTCCGTCGTCACCTCGATGATCGCCGGCCGCGAGGGACGCGCCACGTTCACCGCGGTGTCGACGGTGAGCCTCGTGGGCGCCGTCGCCGCTGCTGTCGAGGCGCTGAGCGACGTGCCCACCGTGACGATCGCGGCGGTCACCGCCGGCGTGTGCACCCTGGCGCTCACCCGCGCCCCGCGACTGTCGGCCGCACGAGCCGGAATACGCCTTCCCCCGGTACCACTCGCCGATGCCGGCGCTCGTCTCGACCACCCGGGACACGAGGGACCGCCGACGCGGCCGTCGGAAGCCGCCCTCGTCGCCGCACACGAGTCCGCTCTCGCCGACGTCGACGTCGTCGCGGAACGAGCTCGCACAGCTCAGCAGTACCTCACCGGCTACACGACGGGGTTGTCCCTGCTCGCCTCGGCGGGGGCGATCGTCGTGGCCACGCACGACATCGCCGCGACCGTCGATCCCGGCAGACTCGCTGCCGCTGCCGCGATCGCCTCCGTCCTGTGCTGCCGGGGCCGCGTGGGTGTCGATCGTCTGCGCTGCGCCGTCGCTGTCACCGCGGGTGTCGCGGCCGTCCTCGTCGTCCTCGCAGTCGGTGCGTCCACACGCGCCGACCTGTGGCCGTGGTGGACCGGGGCTGCGGTGGCGGTCGGCGTCCTCGCGATCCTGATCGGTGTCGTCGCGCCGGGTCGGCGATTCTCCCCCGTCGCGCGCCGGGCGGCCGAACTGGCCGAACTCGCCGTCGTGGTCTCGATCGTTCCTCTCGTCTGTCTCGTCGTCGGGGCCTACTCGGCAGCGCGCGGCCTGTGACGACTCAGCGACGACCAGGGGTGACCGCATGTCTCGTCGCAGCAATGGTCGTTCTGGCCCTGCCCACGACGGGTACGGCAGCCGCGGACACACCGTTGATCGATCCCGGACTGCTCCCCGAGCCGGCTGCCGCGGCCCCGTCCGAACCGACCGAGCAGCGCACCCGGTGCGCGGCCGTCTCCGAGGCGCCCGTGACGTCGGTGGTACCCGCGGCTCAGAGGACGCTCCGGTTCTCGGACGTGTGGAGCCTCACCCGAGGCGCCGGTCAGATCATCGCCGTCATCGACACCGGGGTCGCACCACATCCGCTCCTCCCGACTCTGCGCGCCGGCGGCGACTACGTCTCGACGGGCGACGGGCTCGAGGACTGCGATGCACACGGCACCGTCGTCGCCGGACTCATCGCTGCTCGCCCGGTCGCGGGATCCGGCTTCGCCGGCGGAGCGCCGGACGCCACGATCCTCTCCATTCGTCAGTCCAGTGCAGCCTTCGCCGCGACGTCCTCCGAGCGGGAGGCCGACGAGAACGGTTCCACCTCCGCGGGGTACGGCGACGTCGAGTCGATGGCTGCGGCGATCCGCACCGCTGTCGACGCGGGCGCGGACGTCGTCAACATCTCGGAGGTCGCCTGTGCGAGCGCTGGATCGTCGATGGGCGACGGCGCACTGGGAGCCGCCGTGCGGTACGCCGCGGTGGACAGGGATGCCGTGATCGTCACGGCTGCAGGGAATCTGGACGGCCGTCGGTGCCGGACGCAGAACGACCTCATCCGCGGCATCGACGGACGAGACACGGCGTTGCCGGTGACTCTCGCGTCGCCGGCGTGGTTCGACGAGTACGTCCTCACCGTGGGATCGCTGGACCCGGACGGGCGGCCGTCGTCGTTCAGCTTGAACGGGCCGTGGGTCGACGTCGCGGCTCCGGGTACCGAGGTCACGTCCCTCGGTGCCACGGGTACCGGTCTGGCCGACGGCACCCTCGACGACGAGGGGCGCCGAACAGCCTTCACGGGAACGAGTTTCGCCACACCCTTCGTCTCCGCGACGGCCGCCCTGGTGCGGGCGCGTCATCCGGAGCTGTCCGCGGCAGATGTCATCGACCGCATCGTGACGACGGCGCACTCACCGGCAGGTGACTGGGACTCGGCTGTCGGCCACGGCAGTCTGGATCCGGTGGCGGCAGTGACGGGCAGCGCGGTCGCACGGGGTGACGACGCGTCCGTGCGACTGTCCCCGCGCACGACACCGCCGGTCACCGACCGTCGCGACGCGCTACTCGCCCTGGCGTCCTCCGTCGGGATCCTGCTGCTCGTGTCCGGCGCACTGGCGGTACGCGCGGTGGTCCGGCGTCAGGACCCGTCGTGACTCACACGGGCCGCATCGACGGTCAGCGCCGGACCGGGCGGCAGCAGTCCCACGACGGGCCACGGCGCCGGTGCCGGATCGCCGAGTCCGAGTGCCTCCGCGTCCTGCGTGAACGGGACGCCGAAGCGGGTTCCCGTGTCGGCGACGTAGAAGGCGGAATCGCGGCGCGGGTCGTCGGCGGCCTGCCCGGTGGTGGCGACGTACAGCCCGGACCCCGGTGCCACGAAGAAGGTGTCCAGCGCATCCCCTGCACCGTCCGCCCCGGCCAGCGCCACGGCGCGCGCGTCGGCAGTCGCACCGATCGTCATCCTCGTCTGCGCCCCGCGCCCCGTCGACTCGTCCGGCCCGACCCACTCCACGCAAGTGGCGTCGCCGCCCGTCACGATGATCGGTGGTCGCTCCGGAAACGTGTCGACCGCCAGAGGTGCAGCGGTTCTCGGAGCCCGAGCGATCACATCGGGCGGGACGGCGTCGACACCCACCCGGCCGGCCGAATCGGAGAAGCGCAGCAGCTGCGCGGTGGCCGCTCCGATCGCCTGCACGCCGTCCTGCAGAACGACGTAGTGCTCGCTGCGATCCCCGAGATCGACCGTCACCACGGATCCGACGGGCCGACCCCCGATCGGGTACGGGGCAGCAGCGCCCGACCCGATCACCGTGGGGGTCACGATCTCCGGCGCTTCGGGCACCGCGTCGAAGAGCCCCGCCGACACCGGAGTGGGTACCGCGTCCTCCAGGCCGAGGGCTCGGGTCACGGCGGTGTTCTGCAGGTCCACCCGTGCGCGCACCTGTCCGTGCACCAGGTAGTCGACGCCGTCGCGGCGCCACACCAGCGCGTCGTCGGGGTCGAGTGCGCGACGCAGTGCGACGGACTGCGTCCCCACCGGTTCGACGGTCACATCGGTCGTGCCGTTGTCCGACTCCTCGCACACGGACCAGACCATCGCACCGGTCGTGACCGGAAGCGCCTGCGGCGCACCGCCGATACCGATCGCGGCGCCTCGGGCGCGTCGAGCGATCTCGTCCGGACCGACCGCGGTGGGCTCGTCCGGCCGACCGACGAACAACCGGGCGGACGCCAGATCGGACGCGGGGTGGAGCGTGTCGTCCTCGACGACGTACAGAGCGCCACTCTCGTCGTCCAGCACGATCACGGCATCACCGATACGTGCGGCCGGCCGGACGAAGGCGAGCGCGGCGCAACCGGCGAGAATCAGGACCGCCACGACGACGCCGACCGCGGCGGCCCGCGCCGTCGATCGCAGCGGTTCGTGCCGCATCGACGTGTCGCCCAGGACCAGTGCGTGATCGAGCCGTCTCACAGAGAACCGATGCGCACCGATCTGCCATCGCGTGGTCGGTGTTCCTGCCATCGATATCCCCTGCCCTCGGTGCCGCGGCGACGCGGCCCGGCCCCCCGCCGGACACGCCGGACACGCCGGACCCGATGGAGGGGTCCCGCGTGAGGGCACAGTACATCGACCGCAGAGAAGGAGCCATGGTGTCCGAGACTCGCCCGGGGATGACGGCCGCACGCGACGTCGTGGTGTCGCAGGCAGTGGCGCTCGGCGTGGCCGTCGCGCTCACGACGTCGGGAGTGCCTGCGCGATGGGCGATCACGGCCGCAGTGGTCGTCGTGATCGGACTCTGCCTCCCTCGGGACCGGCGTCCTGTCGTGGGTCACCTCTCCGCGTGGTCACGGCTTCTCGCGCATCGACCGGTACCCGCGCGCACGGTGCTCTCGTTCGATCGTCCCGGTGGTCCGATCGGTGTGGTGTGGAACGGATCCGACCTGACGATCGTCGCGGAACTGCACGTCGAACCGGCCGCGGCCGGATGGTCGACGGTCGGCTCACGCGGTGCGACACCCGATGCCGTGGTGCCGCTCCGCGACCTCGTCGACCGACTGTCGCAGGGCACGGACGCGCCCACCCACCTGGGTGTCACCTCCGTCGGCACGCGTCCGGCACGGGGTCGCCGCGCCGCGGACTGCTACCTGTCCATGGCCGGACCGCTCGCGTCGGTGGCGCGGCGGCGAACCTTCCTCTCCCTCTCCACCGACGTCCACGAGGGTGAGACGGCCGCGGCGCGTCGGGGCGGAACTGCTGCTGGGTCGGTGCAGATGCTCGCCACGACCATGGCCCGACTGCAGCACGTCCTGCGCACCCACGGTCTCGTGGGCAGCCTTCTCACCGCCGATCAGATCCGTGCGGCGGATCTTCTGGTGACGAATGGGGTTCCCCTCCGTCACGTCCGTCCGCAGTGGCGCTTCGCCCGGCTCGGCGGATCGACCTCGCGCTCACGGCGGCTCGCACCGTCCGCCTGGACCGCGGCGGCGGTCGACTCGATCGGCGATCACGACGCGGACGTCACGAGTCTCGCCGTCCGGGCGGCCCTCTCGACCACCACCGAAGCGACGGCGACCTACGGCTACCTGTCGGCCGAATCGCCGCAGCGCCGATCGATCCGGGTCGCGGGATCCAGCACGCTCGACGGCCTGCATCGACAGGGCCTGGAGGACGTCCTCGTGTCGACCGCCCGGCCGGCGACGCCCACGCACCCCGTCGAGGGAGCGCAGTGGAGCACCCTCGTGCTGCCGGTCGCGGGATGCGGTCAGGTCGTCGGTGTCGACTCCGACGGAACCACCGTCACCGCACGTGTGTTCGGGAAGGACGTCGACACCGTCGACGTCCACGGCGAGCTGTACGTGGTCCACCAAATCGTCTTCCGCGCCGTGGCCGTCGGTGCGGTGGTCCTGGTGATGACCGACCGACCCCATGCATGGCGCCATCTCGCCGTCGCGGTGGCGGATTCGGGCACCCTCTCGGTGGTCACTCCCGTGTCGGACGTCGAGTCCGGCACCGCGGTGGATCTGGTGGTCGCCGATCATGCCGGAGACAGACCGACTCCGGTACCGGGAACGGTGCTGCGGGTGAACCCTGCCTCGTCGACCGGCGGGACCGACATCGTGATCGACCAGTCCCCGGACGTCACCGACGAGGTGTCCCTGACGATGGCGTCGCGGAGCATCACCCTGCGGCTCGTCACCACCGCGGCCGAGACCGAGGCCATCGGTCGACCGCGGGGTCTCCCACGACCGGGCTCAGCCGCGCGGGTAGGGCTGACCGGCGCCCTCTGACCACCACAGCAACTGATCGATCATCCGCTGTGCGCCATCGATCGCGGCACCGTCGGACGTCTCACCGTGCGCGTCGAACGCCTTCTTCACTCGGGGGAACAGCACGGCGTCGCGCACGGATGCCATGTGCAGCTCCGCGACCACCTGGCGCAGCTGCTCCACAGCGCGCACTCCCCCGGCCGTGCCGCCGTAGGAGACGAAACCCACCGGCTTACCTCGCCATTCGAGCTTCACCGAGTCCAGTGCCAACTTCAGCGATGCCGGGTAACCGTGGTTGTACTCGGGAGTGACGAGCACGAAGGCATCGCAGCCGTCCACCCAGCGCGTCAGCTCGTCGACACCGGGGCCACCCGAGAGATCCATCGGCAGAACGACATCCGCGAGGTCGAGTACCCGGACCTCGAATCGCCCGTCCGCCGAGGCGCGGCGCACGAACCACTGAGCCACTGTGGGGCCGACACGCCCCGTCCGGACCGAGGCGATGATCACGCCGAGAACAGGAGCCATGCCTGAAGAGGCTAGCCGCAGCAGGCACCGGGCAACGATCGCGTGGCCCGGGTCGTGCGACTGCGATCGGCCAGCTCCGTATCGGCCGGGTAGTCGACGCGCACCAGCGACAGGCCGTGCGCCGGGGCCACGGTGATCGAACTCGACCTCGCACCCGCCCCCAGCAGGCCGCGTACCCACGTGAGGTCCCGGCGTCCTTCGCCCACAGCCAGCATCGCCCCGACCAGGGAACGCACCATCGACCAGCAGAACGCGTCCGCGCTCACGTGCGCGGTGAGATCGTCGCCGTCCCGCACCCAGTCGAAGCGCTGCAGCTCCCGCACGGTGGTGGCACCGTCACGGCGCTTGCAGAAGGCGACGAAATCGTGGAGGCCGACGAGGGTCGACGATGCCTCCTGCATCGCCGCCACGTCGAGTGTGCGGGTCCACGGCACCACGAAACCCGCTCGGAGGGGCCGAGTTCCGTAGGGCGCGGTGGACAATCGATACTCGTAGTGCCGCCGCAGTGCGGAGAACCGGGCGTCGAAATCGTCGGACACGAACGTCACGCGCAGGACGCGGACGTCCGTCGGCAGGAAACGCGCGAGTCGCCGCACCAGCAACGACGGGTCGGGTGCGCGGTCGGGATCGCGAGGATCGATGCGGGCCAACGCGGTTCGCGGCACGTCGACGTGGGCGACCTGGCCCTCGGCGTGCACGCCGGCATCCGTCCGCCCGGCCACGGTGAGCTCGAGTGGGGTACCGAAGATGGCGGACAGTCGCTGCTCGAGCACACCGCACACGGTCCGTTGGTCGCGTTGTCGAGCCCAGCCGGCGAAGGCAGTGCCGTCGTAGGCGACATCGAGACGCAAACGGGCGAGCCCGCCACCCCCGGAAGGGGTGACGGGCTCGCCCAGAGAGTCCGAGGACACTCTTACTTCTTGTCTGCCTCATCGGCGTTGGCCGCGTGAGCGTCCTCTGCCTCGACACCCTCGATGACAGCGTCTGCATTCTCGACCTGAGCGTCGGTTGCCTCGGCCTCGACGGCCTCGACGACGTTCTGATCGGATGCAGCCTCGTCAGCGGCGGTCTCGTCGTTCGTGGCGGCAGGCGCGGCCTGCGATGCCTGGACACGACGAGCACGGTCCGCCTCGTTGGACACCGTCTGCTCGCGAACGAGCTCGATGATGGCCTGAGGAGCGTTGTCACCCTTGCGGGGGACGGTCTTGATGATGCGGGTGTAGCCGCCTGCGCGCTCGGCGAAGTGCGGGCCGATCTCTGCGAACAGAGTGTGAACGACGTCCTTGTTGCGGATGTCCTTCATGACCTCACGACGGTGAGCCAGCGAGCCGGCCTTCGCGTGCGTGATGATCTTCTCGGCGTAGGGGCGGAGGCGCTTGGCCTTCGACTCCGTGGTGGTGATCCGTCCGTGCTCGAACAGCGCCGTCGCCAGGTTGGCGAGAATCGCCTTCTGGTGCGACGCCGATCCGCCGAGACGGCGACCCTTGGTGGGCTTGGGCATGTCAATCTCTCCTGATCAAGAGCTCGGGACGCGAGTGCGTCAGAGCTGTTCGGTCTCGGCGTAGTCCTGCTCGGCGCCGTCGGCATCGCTCACGGCGGTGTCGGTGTCGCTCCAGGTACCGGTGGCGGCGTCGTATCCGGCGACAGTGCTCGGATCGAACGTCGCGGGGCTGTCCTTGAGCGAGAGGCCGAGCGAGTGCAGCTTGACCTTGACCTCGTCGATGGACTTCTGTCCGAAGTTACGGATGTCCAGCAGATCCGACTCGGTACGGCCGACCAGCTCGCCGACGGTGTGAACACCCTCGCGCTTGAGGCAGTTGTAGGACCGGACGGTGAGGTCCAGATCCTCGATCGGCAGACCGAAGGATGCGATGTGATCGGCCTCGGCGGGCGAGGGTCCGATCTCGATGCCTTCTGCTTCGACGTTGAGCTCACGGGCAAGCCCGAACAGCTCGACCAGGGTCTTGCCCGCCGAGGCGAGCGCGTCCCGCGCGGTGATGGAGTTCTTGGTCTCCACGTCGAGAACGAGCCGATCGAAGTCGGTGCGCTGCTCGACGCGGGTGGCCTCCACCTTGTAGGTCACCTTCAGCACGGGCGAGTAGATCGAGTCGACCGGGATACGGCCGATCTCGGCGCCCGACGCCTTGTTCTGAACAGCCGGAACGTATCCGCGGCCACGCTCGACGACGAGCTCGATCTCGAGCTTGCCCTTGTCGTTCAGGGTCGCGATGTGCAGATCCGGGTTGTTCACGGTGACGCCGGCCGGAGGAACGATGTCGCCTGCGGTGACAGTGCCGGGGCCCTGCTTGCGGACGTACATGGTGACAGGCTCGTCCTCTTCCGAGGACACGACGAGACCCTTGAGGTTCAGGATGATGTCGGTGACATCCTCCTTCACGCCGGGGACCGTGGTGAATTCGTGCAGAACGCCGTCGATACGGATGCTGGTGACAGCAGCGCCGGGGATCGACGAGAGAAGCGTGCGGCGAAGCGAGTTGCCGAGGGTGTACCCGAAGCCAGGCTCGAGGGGCTCGATGACGAACTTCGAGCGGTTGTCAGCGATGACCTCTTCGGTCAGCGTGGGTCGCTGAGAAATGAGCATTGATGTCCTCCTGGGAAGAGCGTCCGCTATTTGACGCTCGTGGTGGGGCGGTCAACGCCCCGTGCGCCTCGCGTGTTCCCGCAGGGGGAGGTCACGTGAGGCGCACGGGCCGATGGCCTACTTCGAGTAGTACTCGACGATGAGCTGCTCGGTCAGCGGGATGTCGATCTGCGAACGCTCCGGCTCCTGGTGGACCAGGATGCGGAGACGGTTCGGAACGACCTGCAGCCAACCGGCAACGGGACGATCGCCGTAGGTCTCGCGGGCGATCTGGAAAGGCAGCGTGCTCAGCGACTTCTCTCGGACGTCGATGATGTCGTACTGCGAGACGCGGTAGCTGGGGATGTCGACCTTCTTGTTGTTGACCAAGAAGTGGCCGTGCGTGACCAGCTGGCGTGCCTGACGACGCGTGCGAGCGAGGCCCGCACGGTAGACGACGTTGTCGAGACGCGTCTCGAGGATGCGGAGCAGGTTCTCACCCGTCTTGCCCTTGAGGCGGTTCGCTTCCTTGTAGTACAGCGAGAACTGCTTCTCCATGACGCCGTAGGTGAAGCGTGCCTTCTGCTTCTCCTGCAGCTGGAGCAGGTACTCGCTCTCCTTGATACGCGCGCGGCCGTGCTGGCCGGGCGGGTACGGGCGACGCTCGAAGGCCTGATCGCCTCCGACGAGGTCGACGCGCAGTCGACGCGACTTGCGGGTGATGGGTCCGGTATAACGAGCCATGTTCTGTTACTTCCTTCCCGCTAGACGCGACGGCGCTTGGGCGGACGGCAGCCGTTGTGCGGCTGGGGGGTGACATCGGAGATGGTGCCGACCTCGAGGCCTGCCGCCTGGAGCGAACGGATCGCGGTCTCGCGGCCGGAGCCGGGACCCTTCACGAAGACGTCGACCTTCTTGACGCCGTGCTCCTGCGCCTTGCGCGCGGCACTCTCGGCAGCGAGCTGAGCGGCGAACGGAGTCGACTTGCGCGAGCCCTTGAAGCCCACGTGGCCCGAGGACGCCCACGAGATGACGTTGCCCGACGGGTCGGTGATCGACACGATCGTGTTGTTGAACGTGCTCTTGATGTGAGCGCTGCCGTGCGGGACGTTCTTCTTGTCCCTGCGGCGCGTCTTCTGGGTCTTCTTCGGACCGGAGGTGCGTGACTTCGGGGGCATTACTTCGCCTTCTTCTTGCCGGCAATGGTGCGCTTCGGTCCCTTACGGGTGCGCGCATTGGTCTTCGTGCGCTGTCCACGGACGGGCAGACCACGACGGTGGCGAAGGCCCTGGTAGCAGCCGATCTCGATCTTGCGACGGATGTCGGCCTGCACCTCGCGGCGCAGGTCGCCCTCGACCTTGAGCGACTCCTCGATGTACTCGCGGAGCTTGGTCAGGTCCTCGTCGGTGAGGTCCTTGCTTCGGAGATCGGGGCTGACGCCCGTGGCGGAGAGAATCTCCTGCGAACGGGTACGGCCGATGCCGTAGATGTAGGTGAGTGCGATCTCCATGCGCTTCTCGCGCGGAAGATCCACACCGGCTAGACGTGCCATGTGGCGTTTTCCTTCATTCGTGCGGAGGTCTGCTCCCAGTCCGTCCCCATACATGTGGTGCTCGGGGCCCCGGCCTCCGCGGCCGGGGGTGTACTACCCGCGTGTGGGCAGCTGGTGCTGGGAGGTCTTCTTCTGGCATGTGGAGCCAAGTAGATCTTCGAGAGGGGGGTTGATCAGCCCTGACGCTGCTTGTGGCGCAGGTTGTCGCAGATCACCATGACCCGGCCGTTACGGCGGATCACTTTGCACTTCTCGCAGATCGGCTTGACGCTCGGCTTGACCTTCACGTCTGTTCGATCTCCTGGTCGCGTCCGAGGATCACGCGCGAACGCGTCGAACCTCGGACATGGTTGATCCCCGGCTCGCGAGGAACCGGGGACTCTTGACTACTTGTAGCGGTAGACGATCCGCCCGCGTGTCAGGTCGTAGGGAGACAGCTCGACCACGACGCGATCCTCGGGGAGGATGCGGATGTAGTGCTGCCGCATCTTGCCGCTGATGTGAGCGAGCACCTTGTGACCGTTCTCCAGCTCGATGCGAAACATCGCATTGGGCAGGGGTTCGACTACTCGGCCCTCGACCTCGATTGCGCCGTCCTTCTTTGCCATATCCTCCGCGATCCTGGTTTGCACACCTGATTGACGTCTCGTAACCACACTTCGTGCAGGCACGCGTGAACGCACCGACGTTCCATGTTACCGGGTCGGAGCGAGCAGGCCAAACCAGCCGTCCACAGGCGCGGAGCACCCTCAGCCCGAATGGCCCCGATAGGTGCCG
Organism: Rhodococcus sp. BP-316; assembly: GCF_019836105.1. NCBI lineage: Bacteria > Bacillati > Actinomycetota > Actinomycetes > Mycobacteriales > Nocardiaceae > Rhodococcus > Rhodococcus sp. BP-316. Next base: position 53,016 of record NZ_JABUEE010000003.1, read on the forward strand.
AAGGACCAGTGCACTCCCTCGGGATCGAGGCAGGTGAAACCCTGGCCGCCGTAGTCCTCGTCGCGCAGGGGTTCCACGATACGGGCGCCGGCCTCGCGCGCGCGATCGTGCAGTCGCGTCAGTTCGTCCTGTCCCACGGCAACGTAGACGGCGCCGACTCCGGGCGGCAGGCCCGCGATGGTGCTGTCCGGTCGCGCCGAGCCGAGCATGACGGCTCCGCCGCCGGGGCGGACGAGCTCGGCGTGGTCGACGCGCTCCCCCTCGCCGTACACGGCGGCCTCGGTGAAGCCGAGGACGTCGACGATAAAGGCGATCGCGGCACGCGCGTCGTCGTAGCGGAGTGCGGGCCAGACGACGGTCGGGGTGGTCTCGGTGTGCTGTGTCTCGGTCATGCCGTCGATCCTGTCGCCGCGGAGGTGCGCTCGTCTTGTACGGATGCGAACACCTCGTTCGCACGCCACACCGAGGGCGCCGATCCCGCCAGCGCGCGCCAGTCCCGTGCCATGTGTGCCTGGTCGAAGTAGCCGCAGACCGACGCCACCTCGGCGAGCCGGGGCGGTTCGGCCACCCGCAGCATCGCGTGCGCTCGGGCGAACCGCCCCAGCCGGACCGCGTCCCGCGGCGTGACGGCGTACTCGGAGGCGAACGCGGTCTCGAGGCGTCGACGGCTCCATCCGACCTCCGCGGCGACCTGCTCCACCGACATCGCGGTGGGACCGGTGGTCCGCGCCCACGCCCGCTCCAGCCGGGCATCCGGTTGCGGGGCCCGGCCCAGTCGCGCGCACAGCGTGCGGTCCAGCAGCGCGAATGCCTCACGCCATCCGGTCGCTGCGTGCACGCCGTCGAGAAGCCGAGCGGCATCGCGCCCGAGCAGGTCCTCCAACGGCACGATGTACTGGCGCAACTCGGCGGGCGGGACGTGGAGCAGCGCGCTGCACCCCGCCGGCGTCACCGTGATCTGGACACCGTGCTGCTCGCCGTCGTGCTCGATCACGACGGGTTCGGTCCCCAGACCCGACGCGAGGGCACCGAACTCCCCCGGCCGCTGATCCGCCATCGCGGTGCGGGAGATCGTGAGCGGTAGCCCGATCGGCAGAATGATCGTCAGGTCGACGGACGGCATGCCGACGTGCGAGCCCGGCGCGAAGCCGGAGAGGCGGTACCCCTCGTAGCGACGCACGAGGCCGCGGAGTGGCCGCGACGGCACCGCGGTCGCGCCGTCCGACACGGCTGTCATGGGCACACGGTAGAACGGTACGAGCGAGGCCGCACGGCATTCGTGCACACGCTGCGGACGAGGAGGACCGATCGATGGCCGAGGATCCAGGACGCGTCGAGAAGGCGTTGGTGTCGATCCTCGACAACGGGAGCCGACTGCAGGGCCCCGCCGTCGAGAAGTACGTCTGGCGAATTCGCCGCGCGCATCCCACCGAGCCGCCGGCGCAGATCATCGGTCGCCTGGAGAAGACGTTCCTGAACGCCGTGACGGGAAGCGGCGGGGCTGCCGGGGCCACCGCCGCGGTGCCCGGCATCGGCACCGTCGCGTCGGTCGCTGCCGTCGGCACCGAGACAGCCTTCTTCGTCGAGGCCTCCGCACTGCTCACCCTGTCGGTGGCCGCTGTCCACGGCATCGCCGTGCACGACCACGAACAGCGGCGTGCGCTGGTGCTGGCGGTCGCTCTCGGTGAGTCCGGCCGGGAGATCGTCGGCAGGACACTGGGCCGCGGCAACGTGGGCCGCGTGCTCACCGCCGGGATCCCCGGCGCAAACCTCGGCAGTCTGAACAAGCGGCTCGTCCGCAAGTTCGTCGCCAAGTACGCCGCGAAGCGAGGGGCGGTCATGCTCGGCACGCTGCTGCCCGCGGGCATCGGAGCCGTCATCGGCGGAGCCGGCAACCGCGCCTTGGGCAAAGGCGTCGTCACCAATGCACGCGACGCCTTCGGCCCGCCGCCGGCGCGGTGGCAGGACGCACCGGGCGTCGTCGAGCCGGACGCCTGACGCGTGCACGTCACCACCGAGACCAGCCCCGGACACGCGCTCGAGGCGCGCGACCTCACCAAGACGTACGGAACAGCGGTCGCCGCCGCGCGGATCGGGTTCGTCGTACCGCGCGGATCGGTGACCGGGTTGTTCGGACCCGTCGGTTCCGGCACGTCGACCACGCTGCGAATGCTCCTCGGGCTCGTACAGCCCGACGAGGGTGCGGCGCTGGTGGAGGGCCTGCCGTACGCGGCACTCGTCGAGCCGGGCCGCACCGTCGGTGCCGTGCTCGGCGGCGGCGGCGCGCACCCCCGCCGCACGGCGCGCGCACACCTGCGCACCCTCGCGCCTGTCCTCGGTGTCGCCGCCTCCCGTGTGGAGGAAGTGCTCGCACTCGTCGGTCTGCACGACGTCGCCGGTCGCCGCGTCGGCGAGTTCTCTCTCGGGATGCGGCAGCGCTTCGCGCTCGCGGCGGCACTGCTCGGCACACCTCGCATCCTCGTGCTGGACGAGCCGACCGACGGTCTCGACCCCGGCGGCATCGTGTGGCTACGCGACTTCCTGCGCGGATTCGCTCGTGCGGGCGGCTCCGTTCTGGTGTCCGGCCACGTCGTTCGCGAGCTCGAGGCGGTCGTCGACCACGTCGTGATCCTCGACCGCGGCTCGGTCGTCTTCCACGGCAGTATCGGTGAGCTCCGCGGTACCCGTCCCGCCCGAATCCTGGTGCACAGTTCGAACCCCGCCGCCCTGGCACTGGGCCTCGCCGCGTCCGGCCACACCGACGCCGTGCTGGGTCCCGACGGCCGACTCGTGGTCACCGGTGTCGGCGAGGCCGTGATCCGGTCGACGGCGCACGCGTCCGGGGTGACCGTCCACGGAACCGTGGTGTCCGCCGTGAACCTCGAGCAGATCTACCTGTCCCTCACGACCCCGGTCGGTCCGCATCCCGCCCTCACCGGAGCTCGGCGATGAGCCCCACGGCAGGCGGTCTGCTCCGAGCGGAGATCCGCCGGGTCGGATCGTTGCGGTCGTGGTGGGCACTGGGTCTACCGCCCGTGCTGATCGGCGGATTCGCCAGCGCCGTGTACGCCGCCATCGCGTCGTCGGACGCGCTCACCGGCGTCGACGACGCGAACCGCGTCGCCGCTCTCATCGGGCTGTACGTCACCGTGGGCGTGTCGGTGCTGTTCGCCGCCGTGTTCGGCGCGGTGCACGCCGCGACCGACCTGCGCCACGGCGCCGCGTCCACGACCTTCCTCGCCGCGCCGCGTCGCGGTCAGGTGGTGGCCGCCAGGATTCTCGTCTCGGCCGCCGTCGGTGCCGCGTACGCCGTGGTGTCCGTCCTCGTCAGCGTGGCGTCGCTCGCACTGTTCGGGGGCAACATAGTGGTGGACGACGGACTGGTGATCGCGGTCTGTCTTCTCGGTATCGTCGTCTCCGCGCTGTGGTGTGTCCTCGGCTGCGGGCTCGGGCTGCTCACCGGCTCCCCTGCCATCGCGGCGATCGTCGTGGTCGCGTGGCTACCGATCGGAGAGCTCGTCGTGATCGCGGTGCTCAGCGGCATCGGCGCGGACGCGGTCGCCGCCCTGCTCCCCGGAGCCACCACCGTCGCGATCATGGCAGCGGACAAGGGGACGGACGGCGACATGCTGCTTCCGTTCTCCGCTGCCGTCATCGGACTGCTGCTGTGGACCATCGGCATCGCCGGAGCCGGGTGGCTGCGCACCACTCGCCGAGACGTGACGTGAGCACTCCCGATTCGCGAGGGTGGATCCGCAGGCTGGCGTCGGACTGCTTCGCTCATCGCCGCGTCGCGGTGGGCGCACTCGCGGTGACCTTCGTGGCCGCTGCCATCGACATCATGTTCCCCCTCCTCACCCGCGCCGCCGTCGACGGCGCGTCGGCCAGCCGCACCGACCACATCGCCACCATCGCCGCGGCCATCGCCGGACTGGCCGTCGTCCGCTTCGCGTGCCAGTTCGGGCGGCGCCTCCTCGCCGGCGCCCTGTCCATCGACGTGCAACACGGACTGCGCCAACGCCTGCTCGCGTCGCTGCACCGCCTCGACGGCGAGCGGCAGGACGAGGTGCAGGTCGGTCAGGTGGTGTCGCGCTCGATCACCGACCTGCAGCTGGTGCAGGGTCTGCTCGCGATGGTCCCGTTGTCGGCGGGCGCCCTGCTGCAGTTCGTGCTGGCTCTCGGCGTGATGGCCTATCTGTCGCCGCTGCTCACCCTGGTGGCGCTCGCCGTCGTACCGGCCATCAGCGTGCTGGTGGTCCGCATGCGCCCCACGCTGTACGCGGCCACCTGGTCGGCCCAGCAGCAGGCCGCGGAACTCGCCGGGCACGTGGAGGAGACGGTCACCGGCGTGCGCGTTGTCAAGGGCTTCGGCCAGGAATCGCGTGCCGTGGACACGCTGGAGCGCATCGGCCGGCGGCTGTACGCCGAGCGCCTGCGCGCCGCCGTCGTGAACTCCCGATTCGCCCCCGGCATGGCGGCGCTGCCGCAGCTCGGTCTGGTGGGTGTGGTGGCCCTGGGCGGATGGTTGGCTCTGTCCGGTTCCATCACCGTCGGCACGTTCCTGGCCTTCGCGAGCTACGTCGCCACGATGGCCGCCGTGACCCGGACACTCACGTCCGTCGTGGTCATGGCCCAGCTGTCCCGTGCCGCGGTCGAACGGGTGTACGGCGTCATCGACACCCGGCCGGCGCACGAGGAACCCGAGAATCCGGTACCGATCCCGGACGGACCACTGGGGCTGCGTCTGCGCGACGTCCGATTCGGTTTCGACCCCGACGCCCCCGTGCTCGACGGGCTGGACCTCACGGTCGCGCCGGGCGAGACGGTGGCGGTGGTGGGCCCCTCCGGCAGCGGCAAGTCGACCCTGTCCATGCTGCTGCCGCGGTTCTACCGACCCTCGTCGGGCAGCATCGTGCTCACGTCCGAGAACGGCGACGTCGACATCGCCGACCTGTCCGCCGACGACCTCCGCGCGGCGGTGTCGGTCGCGTTCGACGATCCGTTCCTGTTCTCCTCCAGCGTCGCGCGCAACATCGCCCTCGGTGCCCCCGACGCGTCGGAGGCGAGTGTCCGCGACGCGGCCACGCGCGCCATGGCCGACGACTTCGTCCGCGACCTGTCCGACGGTTACGACACCACGGTGGGTGAGCGCGGGCTCTCGCTGTCCGGTGGCCAACGCCAACGCATCGCGCTCGCGCGGGTCCTGCTGTCCTCCCCGCGCGTCCTGGTCCTCGACGACGCCACCTCGGCCGTCGATGCCCGCACGGAGGCAGCGATCTTCGACCGGCTGCGTTCCGGTCCACGCCGGACGACGGTGCTGCTCGCGCACCGTAGGTCGACGCTCGCGCTGGCCGATCGCGTCGCCGTCCTGGACCGGGGGCGCATCGTCGACATCGGCACCGAGGCCGAACTCGACGAGCGTTGCCCCCTGTTCCGCGCGCTGATGTCCGGCGCAGGCGAGAAGTCCCAGCCGGCGCAGGACGACGTGCCCGCCGACTCGCTGTGGCCGGACGACGGCGACTCCACCGAGTTCGCGTCCTCACCCGCCTCCCGCGCGAGCGCGGACGGCGCGGCTGCCGGCGGCCCTCCCGGCCCGGGCGGTCACATGGCGTCGTTACTCGGCGGCGCCGTGCCCACCGAGGCCATGACCGAGATCCTGACCCGACTCGCCCCGGCCGACGAGGACCCACGCGTCGACACCGCGACGGCTCGGCGGGACGAGTCGACGTTCACCCTGCGGCGCACCCTCGCCCCCGTCGCCGGACTGCTCGCGGTGGTCATGGTCTGCCTGGCGTTCGACTCGGCCGTCACCATCGCCTTCCCGTCGATCGTGCGGTTCGCCGTCGACCACGGTGTCGCCGAGAGGTCCACCGGAATCCTCGCGGCGGTGTCGGGCATCGCGCTGGCGCTGGTGATCGTCGACTGGCTCGTGGTCCGCACCATGACGGTGGTGACCGCGCGGGCCGGTGAGCGCGTGCTCTTCGGGCTCCGCGTCCGCAGCTACGCACACCTGCAGCGTCTCGGCCTCGACTACTACGAGCGAGAACTGTCCGGCCGGATCATGACCCGCATGACGACCGACGTGGACGCGTTGTCGACGTTCATGCAGACGGGTCTGTCGACGGCCGTCGTCAGCCTCCTGACGATCGTCGGCGTGTCGGCCGCATTGATCCTCACCGACGGGGTCCTCGCCGCGGTGGCCCTGTCGGTCGTCCCGATCCTGGTGGTGGCGACGCTGGTGTTCCGTCGCATCTCCGCTCGCGCGTACTCGACGTCACGCGAGCGCATCTCGGCCGTCAACGCGGAGTTCCAGGAGAACGTCACCGGACTACGGGTCACGCAGGCGTACCGGCATCAGACGGCTGCGGCACGCTCGTTCCTCGCCCGCTCCGAGTCGTACCGCCGCAGCCGGATGCGGTCGCAACGGGCCATCTCGGTGTTCTTCCCGTTCATCGCGTTCCTGTCGGACCTCGCCCTCGCCGCCGTGGTCCTCGTCGGTGCGTACCGCGTGGCCGACGGGCGCACCTCGGCCGGCGCCCTCGTCGCCTTCGTGCTGTACCTGGGTCTGCTCTTCGGCCCCATCCAACAGTTGTCCCAGGTGTTCGACGGCTATCAGCAGGCGTCCGTGGGTCTCACTCGCATCGGTGACCTGTTGCGCACCCGCAGCTCGATCGAGCAGGCCGGGTCGTCGACACCGGTCTCGGTCCCACCGCGACTGCGCGGCGACATCGTGCTGAAGGACGTCACCTTCCGCTACGCCGGGGCTCCGCGGGATGCGCTGACGTCGGTCGACCTGCACGTTCCGGCGGGATCGACGGTGGCACTGGTGGGTCGCACCGGCGCCGGCAAGTCGACCATCGTGAAGTTGATGGCGCGGTTCTACGACCCGACCACCGGGGACGTCGTCGTGGACGACGTGCCCGTGCGGTCGTACCCGCTCGGCGACTACCGCCGACGTCTGGGAGTCGTTCCGCAGGAGGCGCATCTCTTCAGCGGCACCATAGCTTCCAACATCGCTTTCGGGCGTCCGGACGCGACGCGCGCCGACATCGAGAGCGCGGCCCGCGCCGTGGGGGCACTGCCCGCCATCGCCACACTCCCCCTCGGCATGGCGACGCCCGTCGGAGAACGTGGCCGCGGCCTCGCGGCGGGAACCCGGCAGTTACTGGCGCTGGCGCGCGCCGAGCTGGTCGATCCGGACATCCTGTTGCTCGACGAGGCGACGGCGACCCTGGACCCGGCGACGGAACGAGCCGTCCTGGACGCCGGCCGCACCGTGACCACCCGTCGGACATCGGTGATCGTGGCGCACCGCCTCGCGACCGCCGCGCGGGCCGATCTCGTCGTGGTGGTCGACGACGGGCGCATCGTGGAGAGCGGAACCCACGAGAACCTGGTGCGCTCGGACGGTTTCTACGCCGAACTCTGGGAAACCACCGAGGGCCGTACCACGGCTGCGAGTGGCGCGGGTCACGCACCCGGCGACGGCACGACCACGCCACACACCGGTGAAGCCGATCACAAGGGTGATCCGGACACACGGCCGCGGACCGAAAGGTCTAACCTTGATCGTGCCGTGCGCTGAGCGAGAACGAAGAAGGAAACGAGGCGAACACCTGCCGTGAGCAGCAGCTCTACAACACAGTTCGGACAGAATCAGTGGTTGGTCGACGAAATGTACCAGCGTTTCAAGACCGATCCGTCGTCGGTCGACGAGAGCTGGCACGAGTTCCTCGCCGACTACACGCCCGAGCAGAACGGTAGCGGCGATCCCGCCACCGACACCGAGACCACCACAGCCGCACCCGCTTCCGCGAAGGCAGCTGCGCCGAAGGCCGAGAAGCCTGCTGCGCCGAAGGCGGAGAAGCCTGCCGCGCCGAAGGCCGACAAGCCGGCAGCCGCGAAGACCGACAAGCCGGCACCGAAGGCGGAGACCAAGCCCGTGACCACAGCTGCCCCCGCGAAGTCGACCGCCGCCGCCGGGCCGGCAGAGAAGAAGTCCGCGGCCGTGCCGCCCGCACAGCCGGAGTCGGACGCGCCGAAGGAGGACACGACCAAGGTGCTCCGCGGCGCCTCGGCCGCGGTCGCCAAGAACATGGCCGCCTCGTTGCAGATCCCGACGGCCACCAGCGTGCGCGCCATCCCCGCGAAGCTGATGATCGACAACCGTCTCGTGATCAACAACCACCTCGCGCGCACCCGCGGTGGCAAGATCTCGTTCACTCACCTGCTCGGCTACGCCATCGTGCAGGCGGTCAAGTCGTTCCCCAACATGAACCGGCACTTCGCCGAGATCGACGGCAAGCCCAACGCGGTCACCCCCGCGCACACCAACCTCGGCCTCGCCATCGACCTGCCGGGCAAGGACGGTTCGCGGTCACTCGTCGTCGCCGCGATCAAGGGGTGCGAGGAGTTCACGTTCAACCAGTTCCACACTGCCTACGAGGACATCGTCCGTCGTGCGCGCGACGGCAAGCTCACCGCCGCCGACTTCAGCGGCGTCACGATCTCGCTGACCAACCCGGGCACCATCGGCACCGTGCACTCGGTTCCACGTCTGATGAACGGCCAGGGCACCATCATCGGCGCCGGCGCCATGGAGTACCCCGCCGAGTTCCAGGGCTCCAGCGAGGAGCGCATCGCCGAGATGGGCGTCGGCAAGCTGATGACGCTCACCTCGACGTACGACCACCGCCTCATCCAGGGCGCGGAGTCGGGCGACTTCCTTCGCACGATCCACAACCTGCTGATCAGCGACGAGTTCTACGACCAGATCTTCCACGGTCTGGCCATCCCGTACGAGCCGATCCGTTGGCGTCGTGACCTGCCCACCGGCGGCGTCGACAAGAACACGCGCGTCCTCGAGCTCATCGCGGCCTACCGGAACCGTGGCCACCTCATGGCCGACACGGATCCGTTGATGTTCACCAAGGACAAGTTCCGGATGCACCCGGACCTCGACGTGATCAGCCACGACCTGACGTTGTGGGACCTCGACCGCGAGTTCCAGGTCGGCGGCTTCCACGGCCAGGACAAGATGAAGCTGCGCGACGTGCTCAGCGTGCTGCGCGACTCCTACTGCCGGCACGCCGCCATCGAGTACACGCACATCCTCGAGACCGACCAGGTGGCGTGGCTCCAGGAGCGCGTCGAGGCCAAGCACGTCAAGCCGACGGTCGCTCAGCAGAAGTACATCCTGAGTAAGCTCAACGCGGCCGAGGCGTTCGAGACGTTCCTGCAGACGAAGTACGTCGGACAGAAGCGCTTCTCGCTCGAGGGCGCGGAGTCCGTCATCCCGATGATGGACTCGGTCATCGACCAGTCCGCCGAGCACGCCCTCGACGAGGTCGTCATCGGCATGCCGCACCGTGGACGCCTGAACGTGCTCGCCAACATCGTCGGCAAGCCGTACTCGAAGATCTTCACCGAGTTCGAGGGCAACATGAACCCGGCCGCCGCACACGGGTCGGGCGACGTGAAGTACCACCTCGGTGCCGAGGGCAACTACATCCAGATGTTCGGCGAGAACGACATCAAGGTGTCGCTCACGGCCAACCCCTCGCACCTCGAGGCGGTCGACCCGGTCCTCGAGGGCCTGGTCCGCGCCAAGCAGGACATGCTCAACAAGGGCGACTCGTCCGACGGCTTCTCCGTCCTGCCGCTCATGCTGCACGGCGACGCGGCCTTCGCGGGCCAGGGCGTGGTGGCGGAGACGCTGAACCTCGCGCTGCTGCGCGGGTACCGCACCGGCGGCACCGTGCACATCGTCGTCAACAACCAGGTCGGCTTCACGACGGCGCCGGAGCACTCGCGCTCCAGCGAGTACTGCACCGACGTCGCGAAGATGATCGGCGCACCGATCTTCCACGTGAACGGCGACGACCCGGAGGCGTGCGCCTGGGTGGCTCGACTGGCGGTCGACTTCCGTCAGAAGTTCCACAAGGACGTCGTCATCGACATGATCTGCTACCGCCGTCGCGGCCACAACGAGGGTGACGATCCCTCGATGACGCAGCCGGCGATGTACGACGTGATCGACACCAAGCGCAGCGTCCGCAAGAGCTACACCGAGTCGCTCATCGGTCGTGGCGACATCAGCCTCAAGGAGGCCGAGGACGCACTCCGCGACTACCAGGGCCAGCTCGAACGCGTCTTCAACGAGGTGCGCGAACTCGAGAAGTACACACCGGAGCCGAGCGAGTCCGTCGAGCTCGACCAGCAGCTGCCCGCCAAGCTCACCACCGCGGTGGACAAGTCGGTTCTGCACCGCATCGGCGACGCGTTCGTCAACGTCCCGGACGGTTTCACCGTGCACCCGCGCGTGCAGCCCGTCCTCGACAAGCGTCGCGAGATGGCCTACGAGGGCAAGGTCGACTGGGCGTTCGGCGAGCTGCTCGCACTCGGCACGCTGATCGACGAAGGCAAGCTCGTGCGCATGTCCGGGCAGGACACCCGTCGCGGCACGTTCACGCAGCGGCACTCGGTCATCATCGATCGCAAGACCGGTGAGGAGTACACGCCGCTGCACAACCTCGGCAGCGACGATCCGGGCAAGTTCCTGGTCTACGACTCCGCGCTGAGCGAGTACGCGGCGGTGGGCTTCGAGTACGGCTACTCCGTGGGCAACCCGGACGCTCTGGTGCTGTGGGAAGCGCAGTTCGGCGACTTCGTCAACGGTGCCCAGTCCATCATCGACGAGTTCATCTCGTCCGGTGAGGCCAAGTGGGGACAGCTCTCCGACGTCGTGCTGCTGCTGCCGCACGGCCACGAGGGCCAGGGCCCCGACCACACCTCGGGACGCATCGAGCGGTTCCTGCAGCTGTGCGCCGAGGGATCGATGACGGTCGCGGTGCCGTCCACGCCGGCGAACTACTTCCACCTGCTGCGTCGTCACGCACGTGACGGCATCCAGCGGCCCCTGGTCGTGTTCACCCCGAAGTCGATGCTGCGCAACAAGGCTGCGGTCAGCAACATCGAGGACTTCACCGACGGCAAGTTCCACTCCGTCTTCGACGAGCCCACCTACGACTCGGGCGACGGTGACCGCAAGAAGGTCGAGCGGGTGCTCATGGTCAGCGGCAAGCTGTACTACGAGCTGCTCGCCTTCAAGCAGAAGAACAAGCGGGACGACGTCGCCATCGTGCGGGTCGAGCAGCTCTACCCGATCCCGAGCCGCCGCATCGCGGAGGCGCTGGACGGCTACCCCAACGCCACCGAGTACCGGTGGGTCCAGGAGGAGCCGGCCAACCAGGGTGCGTGGCCGACGTTCGGTCTCGCGTTCCCGGAGCTGCTGCCCGAGCGTCTGTCCGGCATCAAGCGCGTCTCGCGGCGTCCGATGTCCGCACCGTCGTCGGGTTCGAGCAAGGTCCACGCGGTCGAGCAGGCCGAGATCATCGACACGGCCTTCAACGGGTGACCGTTCACCTGTGACGCTGCCACTGAGCCGGGTCGAGTTCACTCCACGGAGGGGATTCGACCCGGCTTCGTGGTGTCTGCAGGTACCCGTGGTCGCCGAGATCGCGCGCACCGGGCTCGACTTCGACAGTCCCGTGACCGTGATCGTCGGGGAGAACGGAACCGGGAAGTCGACGCTGATGGAGGCGCTGGCCGCGTGCTGGGCCTTCGGTCTCGGTGCGGCCGACGCGATGTGGTCACCTGGCGGCGGGGCGCAGGACACCGACCTGCACAAGCACCTGACGTGCCACGGTGCCCGACCGCGGCCGCAGGGCGGGTGTTTCCTGCGCGCCGAGACGATGCACGGATTGTTCGAGTCCGCGGACGCACGGCGAGTCCGCGACACCGACGTCGTCTACAACGCGCTGTCCCACGGACAGTCGTTTCTGCGCTATGTCGCGGATCGCCCTGTCGCAGTGGGGCTCTGGTTGATGGACGAGCCCGAGGCGGCCCTGTCGTTCCAGTCGTGTCTGGCGTTGATCTCGGTGATGAAGGAACTGGTCCAGGAGGGCTCACAGATCGTGATGGCGACGCACTCGCCGGTGCTCGCCGCCATGCCGGGTGCACGCCTGCTCGAACTCGGCGAGGACGGTCTGTCGTCCACGACGTGGGAGGAGGCGCAGGTCGTCCGGGACTGGTCGGCGTTCTTCGACGCCCCCGACCGGTTCCTGCGCCACCTCTGACACGACTAGGCGGTCGGGGCCTCCGGCAACGTGACGACCTGGCCGGCGAACGACAGGCCGGCACCGAAACCGAGCAGCAGGGCGGTGTCGCCCTTCTTCGCCTTGCCGGTGCGCAGCACCTCCTCCACCGCGAGCGGGATCGAGGCGGCCGAGGTGTTGCCGGCCTCGGCGATGTCGTGTGCCACCGGGATGTCCTCGGCGAGCTCGAGGCTCTTCGCCAGCAGATCGGTGATGCGGGAGTTCGCCTGGTGCGGCACGAAGACGTCCAGCTCGGAGGCCGTCACGCCCGCCTTGTCGAGGGCCTCGCGTGCCACCTTGGCCATCTCGAACGCCGCCCAACGGAAGACCGCGATACCGGTCATCGCGATCCACGGACGATCGGCGTTCGGATCCTCCTTCAGGTCCGCGAAGTACTGCAACCAGTCCTTGTCCTGCTTGATGGCGTCGGCCTGCGAGCCGTCCGAACCCCAGACGACCGGTCCGATGCCGGGCTCCTCGGTGCGGCCGACGACCATGGCGCCGGCACCGTCGCCGAAGATCATGCGCGTGCCGCGATCGTCGGGTCGCGTCGTGACGCTCAGGTGCTCGGTGCCGATGACCAACACCTTGTCCGACGTGCCCGCGCGGACCATGTCCGAGGCGAGTGCGAGGCCGTAGCAGAAGCCCGCGCAGCCCGCGCCGAGGTCGAAGGCGCCGGGGCCACCGGTGCCGAGTGCGTCCGCGATGATCGACGCGGCGGGCGGTGTGAGCAGCAGGTGAGTGGACGTCGCGATGATGACGCAGCCGATCTCGGCGGCATCCACGCCGGAGTTCTCGAGGGCGCGGCGTCCGGCCTCGATCGACATGGAGACCACGTTCTCGTTCTCCCCGGCGAAACGGCGGGACTCGATGCCCGTACGGGTACGGATCCACTCGTCGCTCGAGTCGATGGTCTTGCAGATCTCCTCGTTGGTGACGACACGCTCGGGCCGGTAAGCCCCGATACCCAGGATTCCCGAGTGTCGCGTCTCGGTCGGGATACTGATCTGCGCGCCCATCGAAGGCCGTCCTCTCGTGCTGCCGACCGCCGCTCGTGCGCCGGTGTACGCCCTCACGTTACTGGTGCGGACCCGTCGATCGAAGGGGGTGTCGCTAGAGGTGTCATCCCGCGTCGGCACTCGCCCACGACAACTCGGTCGTGTCCGCCGTCGGCAGCGCCACGGCAGGCAGCGCGTGCACCAGCAGTTCGATCAGCTCGTCCCGGCTGAGGTCCTCCTGGTTCAGCCAGGTGATGGTGACCTCCTCGCAGAACGCCACCCAGCCGCGGATGGCCAGCGCGATCCGCGGGGTGCGCTCGACACCGAGCAGCGGGAGCTGCGACACCGTCCGTTCGACCATCACGTCGCGGGTGCGCTCGAAGACGGCCCGCATGTCGGGATCCCCGCTCGCGGTGCCGCGCAGCAGCGAGACGTAGTTGGAGCGGTGCTCGGTGACGTAGTCGACGTAGGACGCGAGTGCCACGGCGAGCGTCGTCAACGGGTCGAGCCCGACGGGCGGCTCGGTGGCGTCGAGCATCTGTCGGCTGGTGTGCTCGACGATCGCGACGTGGAAGTCGTGCTTGGACGAGAAATAGTGGAAGAGCAGCCCACGCGACACGCCCGCCTGGTCGGCGATGTCCTCGACCGAGATGGCGTCCAGCGTGCGCTCCGAGAGCATCTCGACCCCCAGGTCGATGAGCTGGGCCCGCCGCTGTTCCGGACTGAGCCGCGTTCGCTTCACGCTGTCCATGCGCTCCATACTACTGAACGTTCGTCAGTAACTGTTGACCTGCGCTCAATAAGGACCTAGTCTGGGTTCATGAGTCTTCCAGTTACAGATACCGACGCTGTCGCTGCACGCTACGTCGACACCATCATCATCGGCAGCGGTTTCGCAGGACTGGGCGCCGCGATCAAGCTGAGCCAGCAGGGAAGCACCGATTTCCTGGTCCTCGAGCGCGGCAGCGACGTCGGTGGCACGTGGCGCGACAACACCTACCCCGGTGCCGCCTGCGACGTGCCCTCGCACCTCTACTCGTACTCGTTCGCGCTGAATCCGGACTGGACCCGCTCGTTCTCCCGTCAGCCGGAGATTCAGAAGTACATCGAGAGCGTCGCGCGGCAGTACAGCGTGTACGACCGCCACGTCTTCGACTGCCACGTCGAGTCGGCCCGCTGGAACACCGCCACCTCGCAGTGGGACATCGTGACCACCCGGGGGAACTTCACGGCCAAGAAGGTCGTGTCCGCCGTCGGCGCCCTGTGCGAGCCGAACCTCCCGGACATCGCCGGCATCACCGATTTCCAGGGCGAGATCTTCCACTCGGCCCGCTGGAACCACGACGCGAGCCTCGAGGGCAAGCGCGTCGCCGTCATCGGTACCGGCGCCTCCGCGATCCAGATCGTCCCGGCCATCGCGCCGACGGTCGCCCATCTCGACGTCTACCAGCGCACCGCCCCGTGGGTCCTCCCGCGCTTCGACCGCGAGTACACCCGCATCGAGAAGCTGGCGTTCAAGTACCTCCCCGGCTACCAGCGTCTGTCACGCACCGGCATCTACGCCGCACGTGAGACCCAGGTCGTCGGCCTCACCCGCGTCCCCAAGCTCATGAAGGCGTTCGAGTTCATCGCGCGCCGACAGATCGCGAAGGGCATCCGCGACACCGAGCTGCGCCGCAAGGTGACGCCGAACTTCCGCATCGGCTGCAAGCGCATGCTGATCTCCAACAACTACTACCCGGCACTGGATCGACCGAACGTCGACCTGGTGACCGACGGTATCCGTGAGGTGCGGGCGCACTCCATCGTGACGGCCGACGGAACCGAGCGTGAGATCGACGCCCTGGTGGTCGCCACCGGATTCCACGTGACCGACTCCCCCACCTTCCAGGGCATCTTCGGCAAGGACGGCCGCTCGCTCGCCGAGGTCTTCGACGAGCGCGGACAGCAGGGATACAAGGGCGCCACGGTCGCGGGCTTCCCCAACCTGTTCTTCCTGGTCGGACCCAACACGGGCTTGGGGCACACCTCGATGGTGTTCATGATCGAGTCGCAGCTGAACTACGTGATCGACGCGCTCAACACGATCGACAAGCACGATCTCGGTGTCGTCGAGGTGCGCCGCGAGGTGCAGGACGAGTTCAACGCCGACCTGCAGACCAAGCTGAACAAGACGGTGTGGCTCAACGGCGGGTGCGCGAGCTGGTACCTCGACAAGCACGGCAACAACACGACGCTGTGGCCGGACTTCACCTTCGAGTTCCGCCGCATCACCCGCAACTTCGACCTCGAGGCATACGACGCCCTCGCGGCCGGCGACGTCACGAGGCCTGTGAGCGCCGTCGACGGCACCCCCACCCCTGCGACGACCGACAACGACGACGAGAAGGCGATCTCCCGATGAGCGAGTTCCGTGGACGAGTGGCCGTGGTGACCGGAGCCGGATCGGGGATCGGCCGTGCGCTGGCTCTCGAACTGGCTTCGCGCGGAGCACGACTCGCGCTGTCCGACGTCGACTCGGTCGGCCTGGCCGCCACCGTGGCGGCCGTGGAGCAGCGCGGCGGAGAGGTCCGCAGCGACCACCTCGACGTCAGCGAACGCGGCAGCGTGCTCGACTACGCGGAGACCGTGCGTCGGCACTTCGGTGTGGTGAACCAGATCTACAACAACGCCGGCATCGCTTTCCACGGCGACGTCGAGAAGACCGAGTTCAAGGATCTCGAGCGCGTGATCGACGTCGACTTCTGGGGCGTCGTCAACGGTACGAAGGCATTCCTCCCGCATCTCGTCGAGTCGGGAGACGGTCACGTGGTCAACGTGTCCAGCCTGTTCGGCCTCCTGTCGATCCCGTCCCAGTCCGCGTACAACGCAGCCAAGTTCGCCGTGCGCGGCTTCACCGAGGCGTTGCGCCAGGAGATGCTGATCGCCCGTCACCCGGTGCACGTCACGTGTGTCCACCCGGGCGGCATCAAGACGGCGATCGCCCGCAACGCGACCGTCGCCGAGGGCCAGGACCAGAAGTCGGTGGCCGAGTTCTTCGACCGTCGCCTCGCGAAGACCACCCCGGAGCAGGCCGCCCTGGTGATCCTGCGCGGAGTGGAGAAGAACAAGGCCCGCGTGCTCATCGGCAACGACGCCCGCGCGCTCGACGCCCTCGCCCGCATCACGGGATCGCGGTACCAGGACATCATCGTCAGGCTGTCCTCGCGCGTCCTGCCGCGGACGACCACCCAGCGGTAGGGCTGACGGTAGGTTCGGGCGATGCGACCGATGACTCTGCCGTTGCCCGTGGTGTCGCGAGTTCTGAAACCCGTGTTCCGGGTGATTCTGAACCCGCGCCTCCCGGTTCCGGTGCAGCGCACACTGCTCGAGGTCGCGGCCCGGTCGCTACCGCTGCCGGAGGGCACGGTGATCCGCAGCGAGACCGTGGGCGGTGTCCCGGTAGAACGGGTCACCGTCGGTGCCACCGTCCGCCGCACCGCCGTGCTGTATCTGCACGGCGGCGCGTACACGCTGGGGTCGCCGCTGACGCACCGCGTCGTCACGTCGTCGCTCGCCCGCGACAGTGGCGCCGTCGTGGTGGCGGCGCACTACCGTCTGGCTCCGGAGCATCCCTGCCCGGCCGCGCTCGAGGACGCACTGGCCGTGTTCGACGGGCTGGTCGCCGACGGTGTCACGGCCGATCACATTGCCGTGGTCGGCGATTCGGCCGGCGGCGGTCTGGCCGCGGCGACGACACAGGCGCTCGTCGACCGTGGCACATCACCGTCGTGCGTCGCGATGATCTCCCCGTGGGCCGATCCGGCGGACCAGGACTTCCCGGCGCCGCGCGACTTCCTGCTCGACGCTCGCTGGTTGCGGAACTCGGCGCGGCAGTATCTGGGCGACGGCGACCCGACCGATCCGCGGTACGCCCCCGTGCGTGGCACGTTGACCGGCTTCCCCTCGACGTTGATCCAGTACTCAGCCGACGAGATCCTGCGGCCCCAGATCCTTCGCTTCGTCGACGCACTGACCGAGGCCGGTGTCTCGGTGCGGTGCACCGAACTCACGGATCTGTGGCACGTCGCCCACCTGCAGGCCACCCTGCTGGCCGAGGCAGCGACAGCGGTCAGGGAGATCGGCGCCTTCGTCCGCGACGCGACCGCCCACTCAGAACGACTGCGTCCCTAGCCAACTCGCGGCGACCGCGCCCGGATCCTCGCCGCCGCGGACACGGTCGACCATCTCCGCGAGATCCGCGGTGGTGAGTTCGCCGGCGATGATCTGCAGCGGACGGTCCAGTGTCTCGTCCACGGAGCCCTTGCGGACGAGGGGGACGAGGACGTCGGCGGTGAGGCCGTCTCGATCGTCGGCGAGCACCACGTCGGTCGCATCGACCACGGCGACCCGGTCCGTGGCCCGGACGATCGTCACCTCGGTGGGGCCGGCAGGAGCGAACGCACAGTCGTAACTCTCGGCGAGGGCCCGTGTCACCGCGGACGCATCGACGGCCGGGTCGACGGCGGCGGACAGGCGGGAACACTGCGGAGACAGAGCCGACAGAGTGGCTTCGGGGAGAGCCGATCCCGCGGCCGCGGTGACGGACACCGTCGGCCCGTTCTCGGCGAGACCCTGGTCGGTGACCGCCAGCCACTCCGGCAGTGCACGCGCCAGATCGGCGTAGACGTCCTCCGGCGCCCGCGCGGCGGACGACGGATCCAGTTGCGCCAGAAACGATCCGGTGAAGCCGGGGACGAGCGCGACCGAGGCGTCGTCGAGGCCGGCGAGCGCGCCGGGGAGACCGTCGACCGTGTCCACCCGAGCGGCCGCTCCCCCGCGTGACAGCGCGTCGGCGTACAGGTGCGCCAGCACCGTCTGCACCGGAGTTCCGGTGTCGGCGACCACCAGCGGCTGCGAGCGCGTCGTCCCCTCGGGGCCGCCGGTACTCGAACACCCGGCCACCACCGAGGCCGCGAGCAGCGCCGCGACGGCCGACCTGCAGACCCGCATCGACCATCCTCTCGAACCTGCTACCGGCGTTCCGGCGCCGAAAGCGGGCCGGTGTCGGGGCCTATCGTTACACTCGAACAGTGAACACGACACGTCGCACCACCTCACGTTCCGTGCGCGTCGCCGCCACCGCTCTGGTGGCCGCTGCAGCACTCACCCTGTCCGCCTGCGGCGGCGACTCCGATCCACTGAGCAGCGGCGGTGAGGGTGGTAGCGGAGGCGATCCGAACACCATCGTCGTCGGTTCCGCGAACTTCACCGAGTCCGAGATCATCGCCAACATCTACGCCGACGCGTTGAAGGCCAACGGCTTCGACGCCAGCACGCGCCTGTCCATCGGCAGCCGTGAGGCCTACATCCCGGCCGTGCGCGACGGCTCCATCGACCTCATCCCGGACTACACCGGAAACCTGTTGCTGTACTTGGACCCCGAGGCCACGGCCACGGCGCCCGACGAGGTGAACACCGCCCTCACGGCGGCACTGAGCGACGATCTCCTGGCATCCACGCCGGCCCCCGGCGAGGACAAGGACGCCGTCGTCGTCACGCGGGACACCGCGACGCGCTGGAACCTGACCAACATCGCCGATCTCGCGCCGTACGCGGGTGAGGTCAAGTTCGGTGGGCCGCCCGAGTTCGCCGAGCGTCCCGTCGGCCTGCCCGGCCTGCGCGACAAATACGGCGTCGACATCCCGGCCGCCAACTTCGTCCCGATCTCCGACGGCGGCGGCCCGGCCACCGTGGCCGCCCTCGCTGCGGGGGACATCACCGCGGCGAACCTGTTCACCACCACGCCCGCGATCGTCGAGAACGATTTCGTGGCACTGGGCGACCCGGACAACAACTTCCCGGCGCAGAACGTGGTCCCGGTCTACAACTCGTCGAAGAAGTCGGACAAGCTCACCGCCGTCCTCGACGCCGTGTCGGCCAAGCTCACGACGGTCGAGTTGCTGGCGCTGAACCAGGAGGTGTCGGGCGACGCGAAGACCGAGCCCGCCGCCGCCGCGAACGCCTGGGTCGTCGAGCAGGGTCTGGACAAGCCGGTCTCGTGATCTCGTTCGAGGGAGTCACCAAGCAGTACCCGGACGGAACGCTCGCGGTCGACTCTCTCGATCTCC
Source organism: Rhodococcus sp. BP-316 (assembly GCF_019836105.1). Classification (NCBI taxonomy): domain Bacteria; kingdom Bacillati; phylum Actinomycetota; class Actinomycetes; order Mycobacteriales; family Nocardiaceae; genus Rhodococcus; species Rhodococcus sp. BP-316. The sequence goes on from NZ_JABUEE010000003.1 coordinate 72,279, forward strand.
GGATCGAGGACCGGTCGTTCACCGTCTTCGTCGGCCCGTCGGGCTGCGGCAAGACGACCTCGATGCGGATGATCAACCGGATGATCGAGCCCACGTCGGGCACGATCAGCGTCGATGGTCGAGACATCTCGACCGTCGACGCCGTCAAGCTTCGGCTGGGCATCGGTTACGTCATCCAGAGCGCCGGCCTGCTGCCTCACCGCACCGTCGTCGACAACGTCGCCACCGTTCCGGTGCTGACGGGTCGTTCACGCAAGGAGGCCCGTCGCGACGCGATGGAGGTCCTCGAGCGCGTCGGCCTCGATCTGTCGCTGGCCACCCGGTACCCCGCTCAGCTGTCGGGCGGTCAGCAGCAGCGCGTCGGGGTCGCGCGTGCCCTGGCGGCAGATCCTCCGATCCTGCTGATGGACGAGCCGTTCAGCGCCGTCGATCCGGTGGTGCGCGAAGACCTGCAGACCGAGATGCTCAGGCTGCAGGCCGATCTGAAGAAGACCATCGTCTTCGTCACGCACGACATCGACGAGGCCATCAAGCTCGGCGATCGCATCGCCGTGTTCGGCACCGGCGGAACGTTGCAGCAGTACGACACCCCGGACGTGGTGCTGTCGGCTCCCGCGACCGACTTCGTCGCGTCCTTCGTCGGTCGGGACCGCGGCTACCGTGGACTGTCGTTCCGCCACGGTGACGGGGTGTCCCTGCATCCCATCACGACGGCGTCGGAACAGGACGCGGCGTCGATCCGTCTCGACCAGGGCCAGTGGCTTCTCGTCGTCTCCGCCGAGGGCCGTCCGCGAGGCTGGATGGACGTCACCGGCCTCGAGGCGCTCAAGTCCGGCGCCAGCATCGCGGACAGCACCTCCGCGGGCGGTTCGCTGTACCCGCCGTCGGGCGATCTGCGACAGGCGCTGGACGCGGCCATCTCGTCGCCGTCCGGCGTCGGCGTGGCGGTCGACGCGAACGGCGCCGTCCTCGGCGGTATCGACGCCACCGAGGTGGTGGCGTTGCTGGCGGACCAGCGTCGAGCCGAGGACCGCGAGCGCGGCCGCCAGTACTTCGAGAAGCCCTGATGCGCTGGCTGATCGACAACATCGACATCGTCCTCGAGCTGACGCGGACCCACCTGTACCTGTCGCTGGTGCCGCTGCTCGTCGGACTGGTCGTCGCGGTGCCCGTCGGCGCGGCCGTGCGCACGGTGGGCTGGCTGCGGCGTCTGACCCTGGTGGTGGCGAGCGTCGCGTTCACGATCCCCTCGCTCGCACTGTTCGTCACCATCCCGCTCATCGCGGGACTGCGTGTCCTCGATCCGTTGAACGTGGTCATCGCGCTCACGGTGTACTCGACGGCGCTGCTCGTCCGCGCAGTGCCCGAGGCACTCGACTCGGTGTCCCCCGCCGTCGTCGACGCCGCCACCGCGGTCGGCTTCGGACGGTTCCGCCGCGCCGCGACCGTCGAACTGCCGCTGGCACTTCCCGTGCTCGTCGCGAACGTCCGCGTCGTCGCGGTCACCAACATCTCGATGGTGTCGGTCGGGTCGGTCATCGGCATCGGTGGTCTCGGACAGCTCTTCACCCAGGGCTACCAGCGCGACTACCCCGACCAGATCCTGGCGGGCATCATCGCGATCGTCGTGTTGGCCCTGGTCTTCGACGCGCTGCTGTTCCTGCTCGGGCGTGCGTTGACGCCGTGGACCCGCGCCGGTGCGCCCTCGACGCGCCGGCGACGAGTGACGGGGGCCCGCGCATGAGCATCTTCTCCGACGCGATCGGCTACATCCTCGACGGCGCCAACTGGTCCGGCGGCACCGGCATCGCGACGCGTCTCACCGAGCACGTCTGGTACAGCTTTCTCGCCGTGCTGTTCTCCGTCGTCGTGGCGGTTCCGCTGGGACTGCTGATCGGGCACCTGCGCCGCGGCGAGGTGGCCCTGGTCGGCCTGGTGAACAGTCTGCGCTCGCTGCCGACGCTCGGCGTGCTGACGTTCCTCGTCCTGCTGCTCGGGCTGGGCCTGGTGCCACCACTGATCGCCCTCGTGCTCCTGGGCATTCCGCCGATCCTCGCCGGGACGTATGCGGGTGTGGCCAATGTCGACGCCACCGTCGTGGACGCGGCACGGGCGATGGGCATGACCGAACGCCAGGTGCTGCTGCGGGTGGAGATTCCCAACGCGCTGCCGCTGCTGCTCGGGGGCATCCGCAACGCCACCCTGCAGGTCATCGCCACCGCCACCGTCGCCGCCTTCGTCAACCTGGGCGGCTTCGGGCGGTACATCTTCGACGGTCTGGCGCTCTACAGCTACGACCGAGTGGTGGTCGGCGCGATCCTGGTGGCCGTGCTGGCTCTCGTGGCGGACGGCCTGCTGGCCCTCGCCGTGTGGGTCTCGGCGCCCGGGACGGGGCGGCTGCGCCGCGCGCCCCGTCTCTGAGACCTCTCAGGCGACGCCGTCCGCCTTCGCAGCCGCGGCCACTGCCGCCGCGACGGCCGGAGCGACCCGCGGGTCGAGTGGGCTGGGCACGATCATGTCGACGCTCAGATCGTCGCCGACCACGGACAGGATCGCGTCCGCGGCGGCGAGCTTCATGTTCTCGGTGATGCGCCGCGCGCCCGCATCGAGAGCACCGCGGAACACACCGGGGAACGCGAGCACGTTGTTGATCTGATTGGCGAAGTCGCTGCGTCCGGTGGCGACGATGCCGGCGTACTTCTTCGCGTCCTCCGGATGGATCTCCGGGTTCGGGTTGGAGAGGGCGAAGACGATGCTGTCGTCTGCCATCGAGGCGATGAGTTCGTGCCCGATCTTCCCCGCGGAGACCCCGAGGAACACGTCCGCATCGGTTAGGGCGTCGGCAGCCGTCCCGGAGAGGCCGCGCGGGTTGGTACGCGAGGCGAGGTCGACCTTCACGGGATTGAGGTCGGCGCGATCCGCACCGACGATGCCCTTCGAGTCGAGCACCACCACGTCCGAGATGCCCGCGGCGAGCAGGATGTTCGCGCACGCGACGCCCGCGGCTCCCGCACCGGAGATGACGACACGCAGACCCGCGAGCTCGCGCTTCTGCACTGCCACAGCGCCCTTCAGCGCAGCCAGGACGACAATGGCCGTACCGTGCTGGTCGTCGTGCATGACCGGGCAGTCGAGTGCCTCGACGACGCGCTTCTCGATCTCGAAGCACCGGGGTGCCGAGATGTCCTCGAGGTTCACGGCTCCGAAGCTGGGCCGCAGGCGGATCAGCGTCTCGACGATCTCGTCGACGTCGTTGGTGTCGAGCACGAGCGGGATCGAGTTGAGGCCGGCGAACTTCTTGAACAGTGCCGCCTTGCCCTCCATGACGGGCAGCGAGGCGCGCGGGCCGATGTCGCCCAGACCCAATACCGCGGAGCCGTCGCTGACCACCACCACGAGTCGCTCGGTCCAGGTGTACTTGTTCACCAGCTCCTGATCGGCGGCGATCGCACTGCTCACCTTGGCCACCCCGGGGGTGTACGCGATGGAGAGGTCGCGCTTGGTCTCGAGCGGCGCGGTGAGCTCGACGGACAGCTTGCCGCCCACGTGGCTGAGGAAGATCTCGTCGTCCGTGATGGTCGTGAGGTCGTCGCGGGCAGGCCGGAGGCCGGTCGTGTGTTCGGTCGGATCTGTTGCGGCGGTCACTGGGCGCTCCTTCATCGTCCGCACGGAGGGTGCGAATCACAGGCGTGAGGGGAAGTCGAGATGCGCGCCCGGGGGATGAGAACCGAGGGCAGGCGACATCTCGATGCGTGCGCGGCGGGTGAGCCGACTTCGCGCGCCACCGACGAGCGGTGACCGGGGTCGATCACCACGGGGTGGCGGTGATCGCGAGTGGAGCCAGTGTGCCACCGCCGGTTCCTCGGGAGCAAACAGGTGCCGGTCAGCCCCACCACTGTCTCGTCAGCCCCACCCCTGGCTCGTCAGCCCCACCATTGCGTCCACAGCAGCGCTCCCGCGACCACCAGCACGCCCAGTGAGCCGAGGAACGACACCCCACGCGAGCGATGGTCGGCGATCCGCTGGAGCAGGAGCGCCGCGACGACGGCGGCGACGTGCCACGCGATGGACGCGGTGCCGGGGCCGGGGAATCCCCGATCACCGCCGACGACGGCGGCGGCGATGACGAGCGCCGTGAGGACGACGAGACCCGCGGTGATCGATCCGCTGAGCGCCTTCACCGGCGGCCTCCGGGTACGACGAGTGGCACGCCCGTCGCCCGGCTCACCAACGCGTCGAACTGGTCCTCGGCGGTGGTGCGGGCCGCGATCGGCGTCGTCTTGTTGGTGCCGTGGTAGTCGGAGGATCCGGTCACGACGAGATCGTGCTCGCGCGCGATGTCGCGCAGGGCGTCCGCGTCCTCGGGGCTGTGGTCGGGGTGATCGACCTCGAGTCCGCCGAGTCGCCCACCGGCGGCGAGCTCGAGAATGTGGTCGGTGTGCAGGAGCCGACCTCGCGTGCGCGCGCGGGCGTGGGCGATGACGGGCACTCCCCCGGCGTCGGCGATCAACTCGACGGCGAGGTCGAGTGGGGTGTCCGCCTTCTCGACGTAGTACGTCCCACCGGTCCGCAGCAGGTCGGTGAACGCGTCGTTCACGGTCTCGACGACTCCGGCCGCGACGAGTGCACGGGCGAGGTGCGGGCGGCCCGCCGACGGACCTGCCGCGGCGAGGATGGTGTCGGCGTCGACGTCGTAGCCGTCGGCCGCCATACGGTCGATCATGCTGCGCAGACGCACTTCCCGCTCCCCACGTAACCGGCTGCGCTCCTCGGCGAAGGCGACGTGCCCGGGGTCGAAGAGGTACGCGAGCAGATGCACCGTCACCGGGTCACCGTCGGCTCCGCGGCCCTGGCACGACATTTCCATGCCACGGACGAGGGTGGGCGCACCGGCCGTCGCGGTCACCGCGGCCACGGCCTCGTCCCAGCCGTGGGTGGTGTCGTGGTCGGTCAACGCGATCACGTCGAGGCCCGCGGCGGTCGCCGTGGCGATCAGCTCGGTGGGCGTCTCGGTTCCGTCCGACGACGTGGAATGGGTGTGGAGATCGATCAGCACGCGCCCAGTCTGTCAGGTGCGCGAGCGCTCAGGTGGGCGGGCGCAGCGACGCCGCCGAGCGCCGCGGGTCGGCGATGTCGATGCCCGCCTCGGTCCACGCGTCGCGCAACGCATCGGCTCCGCGCAGGCGCACCCACGCGGCCTCGGTGCCGGTGATCGGGACTGCCCGCAGGAACCGCACCGGATCGTACGGTTCGGGCAGCTCGAGGTCGGCCACCCCGGACTCGGCCGTCAGCAGCACCGCCGTGAACGGAGCGCCGGGCCAGAGAGGCTCGCCGGCGTCCAGCAGGGCGTCGGGCACCAGCACGATGCCCTCCACCGCGGGCGACGCGGCGAAGACGGCGAGCGTGCGCCAGACCTCGGCGACGGACTCGTCGACTCCGCGCAGGGCCAGGATCAGCTCGGCGCGCGGGCCTCGCTGCGAGTCGGTGACCATGTCGGACGGGTCGGCCATCGGATGCCGCGAGCACCCGAGAGTGGTGAACCGCACGACTCCCTCGACGTCGGCAGCGAACAGCAACACCTCCAGCGGCTCGAGGCCCAGGAAGGTCACGGACGCGCTGGACGGGTCGTCCTGACCGAGCACCGTCTGCAGATGGGTTCGCACCTGCGCTGTCACGTCGCTCCCACTCACACCGTCCATCCAACCCCACGACGTCCGTACCGGCTCCGACGGGACCGGCGTGCCGGTACGGTCCTGCGTGTGGTGACTGTGCTGACCGTGTCCGACGAGGTGGTCGAAGGCCTGTGGAACGCCCGCACACTCCCGTTCGACGTCGACCTGGTCCTCGGTGCGGGCGACCTGCCGTTCGAGTACCTCGAGCACCTCGCCGAGGCCGCCGACGCCCCGTGCGTCTTCGTCCCCGGCAACCACGACGCCGACCTCACCGGGTACTCGGCCGGTCGAGCCGGCTGGATGCGTGCCGGGCTGCCGTCGCGCTGGCCCGGTCCGGACGGCGCCGTCAACGCCGATCGACGGATCGTCAGCGCCGCCGGTCTGCGGATCGCGGGGCTGGGCGGGTCCATCCGCTACCGCGACGGACCCAACCAGTGGACGGAACGGCAGCAGAAGCGGCGCTCCGGCTCCCTGATCCGGACCCACACCTGGCACCCGCTGCTGCGACGCGGAGCGGACGCACACGGGGTCGACGTCCTGCTGACCCACAGCCCACCGTTCGGTGTCGGCGACGCCGAGGACGCACCACACCGCGGTTTCCGGTGTCTCGATCCGCTCACCGAGCGGTTGCGGCCTCAGCTCCTCGTCCACGGACACATCCACCCGCACGGCACGAGGCCGGCCGACCGACAGCTGCACGGAGCCACGGTGATCAACACCGTCGGCTACGCCCTGATCGACATCACCCCGGGCGGCGACACCGCGCCCATCATCGAGAGGCGACGTCATGGCTCGTGACACCGGATTCCCCGCTGCCGACGCGCAGAACGACTTCTCCCGCCAGCGCCGGCGCGCGGACGTGGCGCGGCTGGTCGGCTGGCTGCGCCGTCAACCGGACGACATCAACACGATCCTGCCGTTCGACGAGGTGGTCGCCGCCCTGGGCAAGGTGCGGGAGCGCCGCGTCGGACTCGAGGTCATCCGGGTCGACTCGATCGTGGGCAGCGTGGATCGCACCCGCGACTTCGACCGGTACTTCCGCCCGACGTCGACCCGGACACGCGAACGCTGGCAGCGCCTCGCCACCGCCTGGCGCCGCGGCGAACCGATGCCGCCCATCGAGGTGTATCGCGTCGGCGGCATGCACTTCGTCATCGACGGGCACCATCGCGTGTCCATCGCCTGCGCGATGCACAGTCTCACCATCGAGGCCTACGTCACCGAGATCATCACCCGCATCTCCCCTGACGGCATCTCCACGAGGGGCGATCTCCTGGTGAAGGATCACCGGCGCATCTTCCTCAGCCGCGTTCCCCTCACCGGGAAGTCGCGCGAGGCGATCGAGTTCACGGATCCGTGGCAGTACGCCGAACTCTCGGATGCGGTGGAGGCCTGGGGTTTCCGGCTGATGCAGGAACTCGGCGAGTTCGTCGACCGCCGCACTGTCGCCCGCCGCTGGTTCGGTGAGGAGTTCCTGCCGGTCGTCCGGATGGTGCGGTCCGTCGGGGGCATGTTGACCCGCCACACCGACGCCGAGGCCTACATGTGGGTGGCGCGCGAGCGTTACCGCCTGGTGCGCAGCCACATCTGGAACGACGAGATCATCGCGCAGCTCAAGGAGGCCGCGCCGAACTGAGACGGGCGCCGACCGAGACGGCGACGGCCCCCACCGTGCGGTGGGGGCCGTCGTCGCGTTCGAGCGGTCAGAGCGTCAGGTTGGCACCCGACTCGACGTCGAACACCGACACGCGCTTCTGGTCGAACCACAGCTCGATGGACTCACCCATGCGAGCGGCGGACTCGGCCGAGAGCCGAGCGACCAACTGGCCGCCGTCCGCGCCGGAGTCCGCGGCCAGCTCGTCGAGTTCGCGCGAGGTGACCTTGGGGCCCTCGGCGGAGAAGTAGATGTACTTGTCCGACCCCATCGACTCCAGCACCTCGACTCGCGCCGAGAACGTGCTGCCGTTGATCTTCTGGTACGACTCGACGAGCGAGGCGTCCTCGAGATGCTCGGGGCGGATGCCGACGACGACGTCCCCCTTCGCATTCTTCGAGGCGATCTTCTGCCGCGCCTCGTCGCTCAACCGGATCTCGCCGAGCGAGGTGGTGACCCCGCCGTCCGTCAGACGACCCGACACGAAGTTCATGGACGGCGACCCGATGAAGCCCGCCACGAACAGGTTTCGCGGGTGATCGTAGAGCTCCTGCGGCGAGCCGATCTGCTGCACCAGTCCGCCGCGGAGCACGACGACGCGGTCGCCGAGCGTCATGGCCTCGGTCTGGTCGTGCGTCACGTACACCGTGGTGGTCTCGAGACGCTTCTGCAGCTGGGCGATCTCGGTCCGCATCTGCACGCGCAGCTTGGCGTCGAGGTTCGACAGCGGCTCGTCCATGAGGAACGCCTTGGGGCTGCGGACGATCGCGCGTCCCATCGCGACGCGCTGACGCTGACCACCGGAGAGGTTGGACGGCTTGCGGTCGAGGTGCTGGCCCAGGTCGAGGATGCGGGCGGCGTCGTCGACCTTCTTCGCGATGTCCTCCTTGCTCATCTTGGCGAGTGTGAGGGGGAAGGCGATGTTGTCGCGCACCGTCATGTGGGGGTAGAGCGCGTACGACTGGAACACCATCGCGATGTCGCGATCCTTCGGTGCCCGCTCGTTCACGCGCTCACCGGCGATGCGCAGCTCGCCGCTCGAGATGTCCTCGAGGCCGGCGATCATGTTGAGCGTGGTGGACTTTCCGCAGCCGGAGGGTCCGACCAGGATGATGAACTCGCCGTCGGCGATGGTGATGTCGACGTCGCTCACCGCCGCGGCACCGTCCGGGTACAGCTTGGTCACTTTGTCGAGAACGATTTCGGCCATGGACTTATCCCTTCACTGCGCCGGACGTCAGGCCCGCCACGATACGACGTTGGAAGAACAGGACGAAGATGATGATCGGGATGGTGATGACCACGGCCGCAGCCGCGATCGAGCCCGTCGGTTCCTCGAACTGCGAACTACCGGTGAACTGTGAGATCGCTGCCGGCACCGTGACCGAACGCTCGGTGGCCGTCAACGAGATGGCGAGCAGCAGGTCGTTCCACGCGAAGATGAAGACGAGGATCGCCGCGGTGACGATGCCCGGTGCCGCGAGCGGTGCGATGACCTTGCGGAACGCCTGTCCCGGGGTGGCACCGTCCATCTTGGCGGCCTTCTCCAGCTCCCAAGGGATCTCACGGAAGAACGCCGACAGCGTGTAGATGGCGAGCGGGAGCGCGAACGTGATGTACGGGATGATCAGGCCCGGCCAGGTGTCGAACAGGCCCAGTGCACGCTCGATGTCGAACAGCGGTGTGACGAGCGAGATCTGGGGGAACATCGCGATGAGCAGCGCGGCGCCGACGAGGAGCTTCTTGCCGGGGAAGTCGAGACGAGCGACGGCGTAGGCCGCCATCGTGCCGATGACCACCGCGATGAGCGTGGTGATGAGACCGATGCCGATGGAGTTGATCAGGGCGCTGGTGAACTGGGACGTCTGGAAGATGCCCTTGTAGTTGTCCAACGTCCACGTCGTCGGGATGAACTTGCCGTCGGCGATGTTCGCCACCGGCTTGAACGACAGGCTGATGATCCACACGAGCGGGATCAGCGCGTACAGCAGGACGAGAAGGTTGACGATGGACCAGCCGGCCTTCGTCTTCGTGGTGGCTGCCATGGGTCAGCGTCCTTCCGCGTCGGAGCCGGGTGCGGAGGCCCCGAACAGTTTGATGAAGACGAAGGCGATGATGGCCACGCAGAAGAAGATCAGCACGCTGATGGCCGACCCGATACCGAGGTTGAACGCCCCGAAGAGGTTGTCGTACCCGAGGATCGACACCGAACCGGTGCTGTTGCTGCCCTTCGTCAGAACGTAGATGTTGTCGAAGATGCGGAACGCGTCGAGCGTGCGGAACAGCAGCGCCACGAGGATGGCCGGCTTCATCAACGGGATGATGATGCGGATCAGTCGGGTCCACGCGCCGGCGCCGTCCACCTGGGCCGCCTTGAGCAGATCGTCGGGAACGAGCGCGAGACCGGCGAGCAACAGCAGTGCCATGAACGGCGTCGTCTTCCACACCTCGGCGAGCACGACGATGGCGAGCGACGGAAGCTGCTGTGTCAGAGGCGCACTGCCCTCGGGAAGCAGGTTGGCCAGGTAGCCGGTCTGCGGTGTCCACGCGTAGTACCAGCTGTACGCGGCGGCGACGGTGACGATGCCGTACGGGATCAGCACGACGGTGCGGACGACGCCGCGCCCGAAGATGGTGCGGTGCATGACCAACGCGACCGCGAGGCCGAGGACGAACTCGATGATCACCGAGATGACGGTGATGCCCACGGTCACCGCGAACGCCGTCCACCAGTAGCCGTCGGTGAGGACGGAGACGTAGTTGGACAGGCCGACGAATTCCTTGTCGTCCGGGAATGCCAGGTTGTACTTCTGCAGACTCAGCCAGAAGGCGTAGATGATGGGATACGCGGTGACGGCGATCATCAGGATCGCGGCGGGAGCGACCAGCAGGAGCCCCAGTCGGCGCTCCGCCTTCTTGCCCTCGGACACCGCCTCGGCCGCCTTGGCGTGCTTCTGCGGGCGTCGGGGCTCGTCGGTGACGGTCATGGGATCAGCCCTTCGGAGTTCACGGCCTGGCGGACCAGATCGGCGAGCCTGTCGACGTCTCCCACGGGATCGATGTCCTGCGGGGGGTTGAGCGCGTCGGTCAGGAGGATCGAGATGGACTGGTACGCGGGCGACACCGGCCGGACCGCGGCACTCTCGATCGAGCCGAGAACGCCCTCCCATGCCGGGTAGGCGGCCTGGAACTCGGGATCGTCGTAGAGCGAGCGGATCACCGGCGGCACACCGCCGTCGACGGCGTTGTTGCGCTGGTTCTGCTCGTCGGTCAGGCACGCGACGGCGGCCCACGCCTCGTCGGGATGCTCGGTGGTCTTGGCGACACCGATGTTGAACCCGCCGATGGTGACCTTGGCGGGCTCACCGGGGTTCACCGAGGGGTACGGCGCGCTGCGGAACACCTCGTTCACCGCCGCGTCCTGCTGGTCGGCGGGAACGGTGGACAGGTCGAGGAAGGACACGCCGCCCGCGGCGGCGTTCTCCTTGAGTCCGGGGAGCACGAACGGGTAGTTCACCTCGGCGAACATGGTGCCCGCCTCGACGCCGAGACGTGCTGTGCCCTCGTCACTCTGGGAGACCGAGGGGTCGGCGCCCGGAGCGGTCGCGACGCTCTTGATGATCGAGAGAGCCTTCTCGGTGGCCGCGCGGTGCTCGGGGGTGTCGTTCAGTGTCACGGTGGTGCCGTCCTCGCCGACGACGGATCCGCCGGCACTCTCGAGGAGGGTGTTGAACCAGACCATGAAGCCCTCGTACTGCTTCGCCTGCACACCGATGGCCGCGGGCTTGCCGGAGGCGGCGTTCTCGCCGGCGGTGGCGATGAGGTCGTCCCACGTCGCCGGGGGCTGGCCGTTCGGCACCATGTCCGGGCGGTACCAGAGCAACTGGGTGTTGGAGTTCAGCGGGACCGCGTACAGCTTGTCCTTCTGCTCTGTCTCGGGGTCGAGCCACTCGGCGGTGGCGAGCGGGCCCTCGAGCACCGATCCGTCACGCAGCTTCGCCTCGAGATCGTCCGGAACCGGAAGTGCCCAACCGGCTTCGGCGAACTCGGCGGTCCAGACGACGTCGAGTGTCATCAGATCGAGCGTGCGGTCGTTGCCCGCCAGACGGCGAGCGAGCTGCAGGCGCTGATCGTTCGCGCTCTTGGGGAGCGTGCGCTGCTCCACCCGGTACGCGCCGCCCGACTGCTCGGTGCACGCCTGCGCCGCCGCCGCGTACTGCTCCGCGCCGTCGGCGGCGGTGTAGAAGCTCAACACGATTCCGTCGTCGGAGGATCCACACCCCGCCAACAGACTTCCGGCCACCACCGCGGCGGCCCCTGTCGCTGCGAGTTTCCTCGCCCTGTACCTCTTCGGCACGACCGCCTCCTCTGCCGCAAGAGAAGGCGCCACAGTCGGCCCGACTCCGCAGCGTGTGCTTCGTTGGACACGCATTCCCTGCGAAGTGGAACCTAGTCGAAAGCTGAGAGGAAAACGGTGGCTTGTTGCAATCCCGTGATGCTTTCGGTACCGACGGGTCGGTGGTGAGAGGTCAGATGGCGAGACGCGCCAGCAGATCGCGCGCCTTCTCGGCCGTCTTCGGCTCGCACAGCACGTCGTACCGCCCCGCGACCAACTGCATCGTCGACGCGAAGTCGCGCTGCCCCTTGGTCGCCGCGTAGGGAATGGTGGCCGAGATCAGTCCGAAGACGATGCCGCCCAGCACACCGACGAGGAGCGCGCTCAGGTAGTTGGTGTTCGTGATGATTCCGAGAACGAGTCCGAGGAAGACACCGAGCCAGGCGCCCGAGATGATGCCGCCGCCAATCACTTTGGCCCAGGTGAGGCGACCGATGACACGCTCGACCTGCATGAGGTCGACACCCACGATGGTGACGTCCTGGACCGAGAACTCCTGATCGGAGAGGTAGTCGACCGCGCGCTGCGCCTCGGCGTAGGTGGGATAGGAACCGATGGGCCAGCCCGACGGCGGGGTGGGGAGGCCCTGTCCGGGGCGGCCGGACTGCGACATGGGGTTCGTCATGACTCCATTGTGCCTGCTGGCGGGTCGGTCGTGGGGTCCGGTGCGGGCCGCGCACCGCTGCGCACCATGCCGGCCGCGTCGGCGGCCTCGACGAGGGCCCGAGCCATTCGATGACCCGCCTCGTCGACCATCTCGTCCCCCACCATGACGGCCCCGCGCGCTCCCCCGTCGACGGAGAGGTACCGACGGTAGGTCTCGACGATGTCGTGGGCGCGGTCGACGTCGGCCTGGCGCGGCGAGAACGTCTCGTTGGCGATGTCGATCTGCGAGGGGTGCAGCACCCACTTGCCGTCGTAGCCCAGAGCCGCGGAATGCCGGGCGGCGCGGGTGAACCCGTCGGTGTCGCGGACCTGCACCCAGGGTCCGTCGATGGCCTGGAGCCCGTGGGCCCGCGCCGACAGCAGGATCGTCATCAGCACGTGGTGGTAGGCGTCGCCGCGCTCGTAGCCGGGCGGCTGCTCACCCACCGTGAGGGTGCGCATGCCGACGTCGGCCATGAAGTCACCCGGCCCGAACACCAGGGTCTGCACCCGCGGCGAGGCCGTCGCGACGGCGTCGATGTGGAGCAGACCCACGGCGTCCTCGATCTGCGGCTCGATCCCGATACGGCCGACGGGTAGGTCCGACTCGCGTTCGAGTTGTGTCAGAAGCAGATCGAGCGCCTGCACCTCACCGGCCGAGCGCACCTTGGGCAGGACGAGGGCGTCGAGGTGGGCACCCGCCCGTCCGACCACCTCGAGCACGTCGCGGAACGTGGCCTCCGTCGTCCAGTCGTTGACCCGCACGAGCCGGAGCTGCGTGCCCCACCCGGCCCATCCGAGCGCGTCGGCGACGTCGATGCGCGCCTGCGCCTTGGCGGCTGGCGCGACCGCGTCCTCGAGATCCAGGAAGACGGCGTCGGCGGGCAGGCTCAGAGCCTTGCGCATCATCTTCGGACTGCTGCCCGGCACGGCGAGCACGGAGCGTCGGAGGCGGGCGCGCGGCACTGTGGTGGTCACCACGGCACACTATCGGCCCGCACCGCGTGCGAGGCCCCCGTCTACTGTTGCGCCCATGGCAGCAGTGAACAAGGTGTTCGCCGCCAGGCTCGCGGGCCTCGTGGTGCTCGGACCCGACGGTGAGAGCATCGGCCGCGTCCGCGACATCGTCGTGACCGTGCGCGTCGGTCGTCAGCAACCCCGCGTCCTCGGCCTCGTGGTCGATCTGGCCACGAGGCGCAAGATCTTCGTTCCGATGCTGCGCGTGACGGCCGTCGAACCGACGTCGGTGACGCTGACCACCGGCAACGTCAGTATGCGCCGCTTCGTCCAGCGACCGGGCGAGGTACTGGCCCTGGCCCAGGTCCTGGACTCACGGGTGCGGACCGACGATCCGGACGCCGAGGACCTGCACGGCGTGGACTGCGTCGTCGTCGACCTCGGCATCGAGCAGACCCGCACGCGGGACTGGGTCATCGCGCGCGTCGCCGTGCGCCCCCACCGCACTCGGCTGGGTCGCCGCGGCAGCATCCACGTGCTCGACTGGCAGAACGTGCAGGGCCTCACCTGGTCCGATCTGTCCCTGCCGGGTCAGGGTGTGTCACAGCTTCTCGCCCAGTTCGAGGGACTCCGGCCCGCCGACGTGGCCGACGCGATCCGCGACCTCCCGGAGAAGCGGCGACTCGAGGTCGCCTTCGCCCTGGACGACCAGCGCCTCGCGGACGTCATCCAGGAGATGCCCGACGACGATCAGATCGACCTGGTGCAGGCGCTCGCCCCCGCCCGTGCCGCCGACGTGCTCGAGGCCATGGACCCCGACGACGCAGCCGACCTGCTCGGCGAGTTGCCGGAGCCGGAGGCCGAATCGCTGCTGCGCCTGATGGATCCGCAGGACTCCGAGCCGGTGCGACGTCTCCTCGAGCACTCCCCCGACACGGCGGGTGGTCTGATGACACCGGAACCGGTGGTGCTGAGCGCGTCCGCGACGGTCGCCGAGGCGCTCGCTCGTGCGCGCAACCCCGACCTCACGCCCGCCCTCGCGTCGCTGGTCTTCGTCGTGCGACCGCCGACGGCCACGCCCACGGGCCGCTACCTCGGCTGCGTCCATCTCCAGCAGTTGCTGCGCGAACCGCCGGCCAGTCTGGTCGGCGGCGTGATCGACACGACACTGTCGACGCTCTCCCCGGACGACAGTCTCGCCGCCGTCACGCGATACTTCGCGGCGTACAACCTGGTCTGCGGACCGGTCGTGGACGCCGAGGAGCATCTCATCGGCGCCGTGACCGTGGACGACGTCCTGGACCACCTTCTTCCCGACGACTGGCGCGAACAGGAGCACGTGGGACATGAGTGAGAAGTCGGCGGCGACCGCCAGACAGCGCCTCGACACTCCACGCGGATCCCGACGGTTCAAGCTCGACATCGACGTCGACTCGGTCGGCCGGACCGGCGAGAACGTCGCGCGATTCCTCGGTACGGGGCGATACCTGGCGATCCAGACGGGGATCGTCATCGTGTGGATCCTGCTCAACGTCTTCGCGGTGAGCCTGCAGTGGGACCCCTACCCCTTCATCCTGCTCAATCTGGCGTTCTCGACGCAGGCCGCCTACGCGGCCCCGCTGATCCTGCTCGCTCAGAACCGGCAGGACGACCGCGACCGGGTGTCGCTCGAGGAGGATCGCTCGCGCGCCGCGCAGACCAAGGCGGACACCGAGTTCCTCGCTCGTGAGCTCGCTGCGCTCCGGATCGCGGTCGGCGAGGTCGCCACGCGCGACTACCTCCGCCGCGAACTCGACGACCTGCGCGCGGCGCTCCTCGATCCCGCGCAGGCGGCGGCCGAGGAACAGAAGGCGCGCAAGAAGTCTCGCAAGAAGTCGGTCGACGAGGACTCCACCTCGTTCGCCGCCGCCCCTTCCGTCGAGGAAACAACTCGTTTCGACCACAGCGAGGACACGCGACGGTAACCTCGGTCACACTGCGCGTCGGGTCTCGGTGAGTGCGCAGCCGAGTGTTCGTGGGGGTTTGTCGTATGCGCGTCGGTCGAGACTCTCGACTCGGAGGTGCACTGAGTGCCTCGATTCTTCTTCTCAGCGCGGTCACGCTGGCCGCCGGCTCGGTGACGCCGAGTTCCGCGCACGGTTCCGTCGCGATGGCGGCCGCCGAATCGGTTGCGGCGCCCACACTCCCACCACGGGAGCGCGCTGTCGGCCTGGTCGAGCCCGCCGATCGGCAACCGGTCGCGTTCCGGTCCCCGAAACCAGCCGTCGCCGCGCCCGCGGGCGCCCCGGCCGCTGCTGCGGCGCCGCTGTCCGCCGTGCTCGTCGGCGCACTCGGCATTCCCGAACTCGTCCTGCAGGCCTACCGCTCCGCCGAGGCCCAGCTCGCCACCTCGACACCGGGCTGTCACCTGCCGTGGCACCTGCTCGCCGCCATCGGGCGCATCGAGTCCGGCCACGCGGGCGGCGGCCGCACCGATGCCGCCGGCACCACGATCACGTCCGTGCTGGGCCCGGTGCTCGACGGTCGATCGGCCGCGGACGCGGTCATCACCGACACCGACGGCGGCGCGCTCGACGGGGACGCGGGGCACGACCGTGCGGTCGGGCCGATGCAGTTCATCCCCGCCACCTGGGCCGGCTACGCCTCGGACGGCAACGGCGACGGTCGGAGCGATCCGAACAACGTCTTCGACGCGGCTCTCGCCGCGGGCAAGTACCTGTGCTCGGGCGGCCTGGACATGACGAATCCGGCGCAGGCGACCACCGCCGTCATGCGATACAACAACTCCGCCGCGTACACCGCCAACGTGCTGGCCTGGTCCGCCGCGTACTCCGGCGGCGGCACCCCTGTCGTCGGACGGATCGGCGAGGCGGCGCCCTCCCCCGCGGACGCGCTGGCCGTCGCCGCGGCGGCCGCCGCGGGCGGCGAGGTCACGGATCCCACGACCGCGGCCCCGACGACCACCGCCACGACCACCGCGATGCCGGACACCTCGCTCACTCCGGTGACACCACCGCCGGCGTTCGGCATCCCCGGACTGCCGCCGCTCCCGGTCATCGAGCTCCCCACGATCCCGTGTCTCCTGTGCCCTCCTGCACCAGTGGCACCACCCGCCCCACCTGAGCAGGACACGTCCGTCACGACACCGTGACCTGTCGTGGCTCACATCACGGGCCGGTAACGGATCGGCAACGGATCAGGTAGCCTCGCTCCGACAGCAAAGGTCGGAAGCGCCCCGGAACGGGGCGGGAACAGTCGTCGCGGATCACGAATCTCGCGGGGGCGAGGAGGTTGTGTATCCGTGGGTCGGCACCGCAAACGATCGTCTTCCACTCTGCGACGGAACACGGTCATCGCGCTGACCGGTCTGATCCCCGCGGGAGCGATCACCGTGGCCAGTGGCTACGGCGCCAGCGCCGACATCCCGTTCCTCCGCACGCACACCACGGCCAGCGAGTCCGCCCTCGAGCCCACCGACGTGGCCCCGGCGGTGGACGTCGCGCCCGCACCCACCACGCAGTCCGCGCCCGAGCCCGTGGCACCGCCCGCGCCGGAGCCCGCTCCCGCCCCCGCGCTGCCCGAGTCCCTCGCGGCCGGCCCGCTCGGCGTCCCGGGCATCAACGTCGCCGCCTACAAGAGCGCCGAGACCCTCCTGGCGCAGACCACCCCCGGCTGCTCGATGAACTGGGCACTCCTCGCCGGTGTCGGCCGGGTCGAGTCCACCCACGCGAACGACGGCAAGGCGGGTGCCGACGGAACGCTGTTCGAGCCGATCCTCGGGCCGGTCCTGGACGGCAGCCTCGCCGGCAACAACGTGATCATGGACACCGACGGCGGCGAGCTCGACGGCAACGCCACGTACGACCGCGCCGTGGGGCCGATGCAGTTCCTGCCGGCGACGTGGAAGCACTACGCCACGGACGGGAACGGGGACGGCAGGGCCGACCCGCAGAACCTGTTCGACAGCGCCGCCACCACCGGGAAGTACCTGTGCGACGGCGGCCTGAACATGGCGGATCCGATCCAGGCCACACAGGCGATCCTGCGCTACAACAACTCGATGGCCTACGTGGCCAACGTGGTCGCGTGGTCGGTCGCCTACTCCACCGGCATCGCCCCCTCCGAAGCGGACCTGCCCCGAATTCACTGACGCGGTACCGCATACCATGGAGAGATGCCCGTAGCCACCGAATCGGACGTTCGCAGCGCCCTCGCGCGCGTGAACGATCCCGAGATTCGCAAGCCCATCACCGAACTCGGCATGGTCAAGAGTGTCGCGCTCGGTAACGACGGATCCGTGGACGTCGGCATCTATCTGACCACCGCCGGGTGCCCGATGAAGACGGAGATCTCCGACCGGGTACGCAAGGCCGTGGCCGACGTCGCCGGTGTCGGCGAGATCCGCGTCGAGCTCGACGTCATGAACGACGAGCAGCGCACCGAACTGCGCAAGTCGTTGCGGGGAGATTCCGCCGAGCCGGTCATCCCGTTCGCTCAGCCCGGCTCCCTCACCCGCGTGTACGCGGTGGCGTCGGGGAAGGGCGGTGTCGGCAAGTCGTCCGTCACCGTCAACCTGGCCGCCGCGATGGCCGCCAAGGGACTGTCGGTGGGCGTCCTCGACGCCGACATCTACGGCCACTCGGTGCCCCGCATGCTCGGTACCGACGCTCGCCCCACACAGGTCGAGCGCATGATCATGCCGCCCGTGGCGCACGACGTGAAGATGATCTCGATCGCGCAGTTCACGCAGGGCAACACGCCCGTCGTCTGGCGCGGTCCCATGCTGCACCGCGCCCTGCAGCAGTTCCTCGCCGACGTGTTCTGGGGCGACCTGGACATTCTTCTGCTGGACCTGCCGCCGGGCACCGGCGACGTCGCCATCTCGGTGGCCCAGCTGATCCCCGGCGCCGAGATCCTCGTCGTGACCACCCCGCAGCAGGCCGCGGCCGAGGTCGCGGAACGTGCCGGCGCCATCGCCCTGCAGACGCGTCAGCGAGTCGTCGGGGTGGTGGAGAACATGTCGTGGCTCGAGCTGCCCGACGGATCGCGGATGGACATCTTCGGTTCCGGCGGCGGCCAGGCCGTGTCGGAGCGACTCACCACCGCGGTCGGCGCGAAGGTCCCGCTGCTGGGCCAGATCCCGCTCGACACCGCGGTGCGCGAGGGCGGCGACTCGGGCGTTCCGATCGTGCTCAGCGATCCGGAGTCGCCCGCGGCCAAGGCCATGATCGAGGTGGCCGAGAAGCTGTCGGTCCGTAGTCGCGGCCTCGCGGGCATGAGCCTGGGTATCGACACCACCCGGCACCTCTGACGGCCGGAAGGACCTAGGTCGCGTCGGGGTCGATCGGGGGACGGTCCCCGGTCGGCAACGGCGCCGACCCGCTGGACTTCGTCATGTTCGGCGTCCCGGACTGCGGGGTCGACGACTGTGTCCCGGACTGCGGCTTCTCGTCGAACTTCCCGGTGAAGATCGAGTCGTCGCCGTCGAGCAGGTGCTTGGTGATGACCGCGCGCGGGGTCATGCCGCGGAGTTGGTTCAGGTCGGCCAGGGGCTTGCGAAGATCGTCGAAGTCCGTCCCCAGCTCGTCCTTGAGTTGTTGGCTGGCCCCACTGGCATAGTCACGGACCTGCCGCAGCGACCGGGTGGTCCACGTGATGGCCCCGGGCAGACGCTCGGGACCGAGGATGACGAGTGCGGCGACGAGAAGAACCATCATCTCGCCCCAGCCGATGTTCGAGAACACGTCTACACCTTACGCATCCGACACCGGAGTGACCGTCACGTCGACGGTCCGCCCCGAGCGGACGAGTTGCACCTGCACCGGCGTACCGATCTCCTGCTCCTGGACGGCGACCGTCAGTTCGTCGGCACCGGAGACGGTGCGGTCGCCGACGCGGACGATCACGTCGCCCTCCGCGATACCCGCCTGCTGAGCGGGGCCACCGGCGGTGACATTGGCGATCTGCGCACCGCTGAGCGCGTCGTTGACGACGGACCGCGCGTTGACGCCGATGTCGGGATGATTCATCGCGCCGGTCCGGATGAGGGACTGCGCGACCTCGGTGACGTCGTCGATGGGGATGGCGAAGCCCAGCCCCACCGATCCCCCGCTCTCACTGCGGATCGCGGAGTTGATGCCGATGACGCGACCCTCGGCGTCGATCAGGGGACCCCCGGAGTTACCGGGGTTGATCGCCGCGTCGGTCTGGACCGCGTCGATGACGGCGTCGGTGTCCGTGCCCTCCCCGGACAGTCGCACGGGACGATCGAGCGCACTGACGATGCCGCGGGTGACCGTCTTGCTCAGTCCCAGTGGAGATCCGACGGCGACGACGTCGTCGCCGACCGCCACGTCCGACGAGCGGCCCAGTCGGGCGACGCTGAGGTCCGCGACGTCCGTCTTCAGAACGGCCAGATCGGTCTTGGTGTCACGGCCGACGATCTGCGCGGGCACCTTGGTGCCGTCGGAGAACGTCACGTTGAGCGTCGCGCCCGGGTTGGTCGCGGCCATCGAGATGACGTGGTTGTTGGTGACGATGTAGCCGGCTCCGTCGATGACGACTCCCGAGCCGGTGCCGGCGTTGCCGCCGAACGTCTCCTGGACCGACACCACGGACGGCAGGACGGCCTCGGCGACCCTGGCCACCTGGCCCTGCGGGAGTTCGCTGCCGCCTTGTTCCAGGGTCACGCGCGAGCTGGTCAGCGAGCCGCCCAGATCGGCCGCGACACTGCCGACGACGCCGCCGAGCAGGCCGATGACCAGTGCGACACCCGCGAGCGAGGCGAGAGCGCCGGCGGAGACGCGGCGGCCGAACAGTACTTCCCGCGCACCCAGTCTGGTGCCGGGCGTCAGCGGCGCGGGTTCCGGTTCGTCGAGCGCGGGCGAGACCGTCGTGACAGCCGACGAGGGCACGCGCCACGGGTTCTGAGGTTCGGGTTCCTGCTCGACCTCGGGCGCCTCGGGCTCGCGCACCAGGGATTCGGCGACACCGGGCGGCCGACCGAAGGCCTCGGTGAGGACGGGATCGGGCGCCGCGACGCGGATCGACGAACTGTCCCGTCGCCGGGTCTGCGCGTCACCGAAGGAATCGCGGATGCCGTGGGGGCGACCGAACGCCCGCACCACGTGCGCGTCGATGGTGGGCCGGTAGAGCGGACGCGGAGGAAGCCGCGGCGCATCGTCGTCGGGTGCTCCCCCGTCCGCCGAAGAAGCCGTGGGGTCCGGTCGGTACTCGTCGGCTGGAGTCACCTCTGCACGCTACCGGCGCCGGAAACGTGACCCGACGACCGACCCCAGGCCATGACGCAGGCCGGAGCCGATGCCGGGTTCGGATCGGCCGGGCTCGGGAGACGTGCAGTGCGGGATCTGGTGCAGGAGACCCAGGAGTGAGGACGGCATGGACATCTCCGGCGAGCCCTGGAGGGCGACACGGGCCTGTTGCTGCGCCTGGACCTCGTCGGCACAGGAAGCGCATTCCGACACGTGCCGCGCGGCGCGCAGGTAGGCGTTCATGCGCAGTTCGCCGTCGACGTAGGCGGCCACCGCCTCACTGGCGAGGTGGTCGGTGGGGCTGAACTGCCGAGGATCACGAAACCGAGTCATGCTGCCTCCACTTCATGCCGTGCCGATGTGCGGATCGTCCCGGGGTGAAACGCACGGCACCGGCCGGAAGTTCCCGGCCCGCATCCGTTCCCCACGGAACGGTACTCGCGTCGGCGGCTACTCGGCCGAGGTCAGCGACTCGCGGGTACGCCGACTGGCGGCGAGGTGGTCGCGCAGCGCCTGGCGGCCACGGTGGATACGGCTACGGACGGTGCCGAGCTTGACCCCCAGGGTCGCGCCGATCTCCTCGTAGGACAGACCCTCGATGTCGCACAGCACGATGGCTGCACGGAACTCGGGAGCGAGCGAGTCGAGCGCCGCCTGCAGATCCGGGTCGAGCCGGGCGTCGTGGTAGATCTGCTCGGGATCGGGGGTGTCGGACGGCACCCGGTCGTAGTCCTCCGGCAGCGCCTCCATGCGGATGCGGTTGCGGCGACGCACCATGTCCAGGAACAGGTTCGTCGTGATGCGGTGCAGCCAGCCCTCGAAGGTGCCGGGCTGGTAGTTCTGCAGCGAGCGGAACACGCGGATGAAGGTGTCCTGCGTGAGGTCCTCGGCATCCTGCGCGTTGCCGGACAGCCGGTAGGCGAGGCGGTAGACGCGGTCACCGTGCTCGCGGACGAGTTCGTCCCAGGACGGCATCGACGTCGCGTCTCCGGTCGCGTCGAACACCGCGGTGCCGGACAGCTCCTCGGGACCATCGACGGTCAGTTCGGACTCGGCGGCGGGGCGGGAGGTCGGGGACGTGAGGGCAGCGTGTTCGCGCGGGCTGGTGATCATGTGGATCGTTCAATCCTCCTACTCGGGCGATCATCGCGGCGCGTGGTGTCGACGTGCGATGTGGTGTTACCCGTGTTCGGCGCGACCGAAGCGTGAGGACGATCCGACGAACCCGCGTAAGGAAACTATGTCGCGGGCAGGTGTGCGACCCGTGTGAGAAGGCTGAGTGTGGGCTGAGAGTCTGGACGCGAGGAGTTCGTGGGCGGGTTAGGGTCCCTTCGTGACTGCCGACGCCGCCAAGATGCTGCACTACGCCGAAGCCTCCGTCGTGGAGGACGAGATCCTGCAGGCCGCGCGCGAGCGCGCCGTGGATCTGGGCGCCGCGCCGATACCGGCGTCCGTCGGTGCCGTGCTCAGCATGGTCGCGCAGTTGTCCGGAGCGCGCACGGTGGTGGAGGTCGGAACCGGCGCCGGCGTCAGCGGGCTGTGGCTGCTGGACGGGATGCGGCCCGACGGGGTCCTCACCACCATCGACACCGAACCGGAGCATCAGCGCGCCGCCAAGGAGGCGTTCCGTTCCGGCGGCATCGGGGCATCGCGGACCCGGTTGATCAACGGCCGCGCCCTCGACGTGCTCCCCCGCCTGGCCGACGCGTCCTACGACCTGGTGTTCGTCGACGCGACGCCGCGGGACCACGTCGGATTCGTGACGGAGGGCGTGCGGATGCTCCGCCCCGGTGGCGCCCTGATCCTGCACAACGCGTTGCTGGGTGGACGCGTCGCGGACGCCTCGTCACGCGACGAGGCCACCGTCGCCGTCCGCGCGGCCGCCCGCGCCATCGCGGAGAACGACAGCCTGACAGCGGTCGTCCTTCCCCTCGGCGACGGCCTGCTGTGCGCCTCGCGCGTGCCGGAGTGACCTAGATCCAGACACCCTTGCCGACGGCGACCACGCCGTTGGCGCTCACGTTGAACCGCTCGCTGTCCCGCTCGCGGTCGACGCCGATGATCTCGCCGTCGTTCACCACCACGTTCTTGTCCAGGATGGCGTTGCGGACGACCGCATTACGACCGATGCGCACTCCGGGCATGATGACGCTGCCCTCCACGGTGGCGCCCGCGTCGATGATCACCGACGAGCTCAGCACCGAGTTGCGCACCGTCGCGCCGGACAGGATCGATCCCGCTCCGACGATCGACTCCTGCGCCAGACCGCCCTGCACGAACTTGGCGGGCGGCAGGTTGTCCGCGGCGCCGCGGATCGGCCACCGCTTGTTGTAGAGGTTGAAGATCGGGTGGACCGACACCAGGTCCATGTGCGCGTCGTAGAACGCGTCCAGGGTGCCGACGTCGCGCCAGTAGCCCTTGTCCCGCTCGGTCGCACCCGGGACGACGTTGTCCTTGAAGTCGTAGACCGATGCCTTCCCGGCCGCGACGAGCGCGGGAATGATGTTGCCGCCCATGTCGTGATCGGAATCCGAGTCCTCGGCGTCGGCACGGATGGCATCGACGAGCACCTTGGTGGTGAAGACGTAGTTGCCCATCGACGCGAACGTCATGGTGGGGTCGTCCGGCGTTCCGGGCGGGTCCGACGGCTTCTCGAGGAACTCGGTGATGTTGCCCGAGGCGTCGCTGTCGATGCAGCCGAATGCCGTTGCCTCGGCGCGCGGTACGCGGATGCCGGCCACCGTGACACCGGCACCGGAATCGATGTGCTGCTGCACCATCTGCTCGGGGTCCATGCGGTACACGTGGTCCGCACCGAACACGACGATGTACTCGGGATCCTCGTCGTACACGAGGTTCATGGACTGGAAGATGGCGTCGGCACTGCCGGTGTACCAGCGGGGCCCGAGCCGCTGCTGCGCGGGCACGGGGGTGATGTACTCACCCGCGAAACCCGACAGCCGCCAGGTCTGGGAGATGTGCCTGTCGAGCGAGTGCGACTTGTACTGGGTCAGAACGCACAACCGCAGATAGCCGGCGTTGACGAGATTGCTCAGCACGAAGTCGATCAGGCGGTACGCACCACCGAACGGGACCGCGGGCTTCGCGCGATCGGCTGTCATCGGATACAGGCGTTTGCCCTCACCTCCGGCGAGCACGATTCCGAGTACATGCGGCTGGGTCCTCACAACAGCCAACCTATCCGGTTGTGACGAGCAATCGCTACGTATAGGCCGAATGCACACCGACGCGTTACGTTCCTCTCATGCGAGTGGCGATGATGACCAAGGAATATCCCCCCGAGATCTACGGCGGCGCGGGCGTTCACGTGACGCAGCTGGTCGACCGTCTCCGCGCACTGTGCGAGGTCGACGTGCACTGCATCGGCGCGCCGCGCGAGACCGCCGTCGTGCACTCGCCGGACCCGGCCCTGGTCGACGCGAACCCGGCCTTGACCACGCTCTCCACGGGACTGCGGATGGCGAACGCCGCCGGCGGCGCCGACGTGGTGCACTCGCACACCTGGTACACCGGCCTCGCCGGCCACCTCGCGGCCGAGCTGTACGGGATCCCGCACGTGCTCACCGCGCACTCGCTGGAACCGCGCCGCCCCTGGAAGGCCGAGCAGCTGGGCGGCGGCTACCGCATCTCGTCGTGGTCCGAGCGCAACGCCATGGAGTACGCCGACGCCGTCGTCGCGGTCAGCGACGGCATGAAGGCCGACGTGCTGGACTGCTACCCACGCATCGATCCGGACCGAGTTCACGTGGTGCGCAACGGCATCGACACCGAGGTGTGGCACGCCGGCGGCCCCGCGGACGGCGCGCCGTCCGCGCTCGAGGCGATCGGCGTGCGCACCGACGCCCCCATCGTCGCGTTCGTCGGCCGCATCACCCGGCAGAAGGGCGTGGGGCACCTCATCGCCGCGGCCCACTCGTTCGATCCGTCCATTCAGCTGGTGCTGTGCGCGGGTGCGCCCGACACCCCGGAGATCGCGGTCGAGACCGAGCGCGCCGTCACCGCCCTGTCCGAGAGCCGCGGCAACGTGTTCTGGGTCCGCGAGATGCTGCCGACCGAGCAGATCCGCCAGATCCTCTCGGCGGCGGCCGTGTTCGTGTGCCCGTCGGTGTACGAGCCCCTCGGCATCGTCAACCTGGAGGCGATGGCCTGCGAGACGGCCGTCGTCGCGTCCGACGTGGGCGGCATCCCCGAGGTCGTGGCCGACGGCCGTACCGGGGCTCTCGTGCACTACGACGCCGCGGACACCGCCACGTTCGAGGCGGACCTGGCCGCCGCGGTCAACGATCTCGTCGCCGACGAGAGTCGAGCAGCGCGGCAGGGTGTCGCCGGTCGCGAGCGCACCGTCGCCGAGTTCTCCTGGGAGTCGATCGCGCAGCAGACGATGGAGGTCTACGCCGCGGCCCGCGCGTAGACACCGAGGGTCACCGACACGGTGACCTCGCGCGCGGGCGGCATCTCGTCGACCCGCGCGCGCAGATCCGCCGCCGGGATGTGACGCGCCGACGGCCCCATGCTCACGACGTCGACGATCTCGTCCCGCGTGAGCGTGGTCGAGTAGGTGATCGGGACCCGGCGCACCCGCTCGAACCGGCCGCCGAGCGTGTCGCCCAACCTCTGCGTCTTGTTCTCGTCCACCCGGACGAGACCCAGATCGTCGACCAACTCGACGAGATGGCGCTCGGTGGGGGTGAGCACCACCAGCACCCCGGCGGGTGCGAGCACGCGCGCGAGTTCCTCTGCGTTGCGCGGCGAGAACACCGACAGGGCCGCGTCGATCACGCCGGAGCGGACCGGGATGCTCTGCCAGACGTCGGCGACCACCGCGGAGGCCCGAGGGTGCGATCGTGCGGCGCGGCGCGCAGCCGCCTTGGACACGTCGAGACCGACGCCGACGGCATCGGGGACGCCCGCGTCCAGCACGCGGGCGAGGTAGTGCCCGGTGCCCACTCCGACGTCGAGCACGCGGCGCCGGTCCCCCACGGCGTCGGCCACGGCGTCCATCAGCGGGTCGTAGTGCCCGCGGTCGAGGAACTCGGCGCGCGCAGCGACCATCTCGGTGGAGTCGCCGACGATCTTGCCGCCGGACCCGGAGAGCAGGCTGACGTATCCCTGGCGCGCGACGTCGAACGTGTGCCCGCGGTCGCACAGCAGCGCGGCAGCTCCCGAGTCCGGATCGTCGGCCTCGAGGTCCGACCCGCAGTGTGGGCATGCGAGCAGGGCCACCGCATCGTCGTTCACGGTTCCTCCGCTCGTCGTGGTGGGTCGCTCGTTCGGTCGGGACGAGAACAGCCCCACCGGTCAGGGTCGGCCGGTGGGGCTGTTCTCACGGTGATGACAGGTGTGGTGTCAGCTGGTGACGCCCTTGAGCTCGTCGCCCAGAGCGGCTGCCTCGTCGGGAGTCAGTTCGACGACCAAGCGTCCTCCGCCTTCGAGTGGAACCCTCATGACGATTCCTCGTCCCTCTTTGGTCGCCTCGAGCGGACCGTCCCCGGTCCGGGGCTTCATGGCCGCCATTCTCTGCTCCCTCCAGATCTGCGCTGCCCTGCATCGCGCGCTGCATCAATTCGGTCGCGCCTCGCCGGGGTCCGACGGGGCTCGTGCACTTATTGTTCCCTATCCTCCGGATCCGTGGGCAACGGACACCCTCGAACGAGCGGGACACGGGTGTGTACTAGCGCGCGGGAACCCAGCATCCGGCGAGGTGATCGTCGACCATTCCGGTCGCCTGCATCAGCGCGTACGCCGTGGTGGGACCGACGAACGCGAAGCCGGACTTCTTGAGAGTGCGCGCGAGAGCGGTGGACTCGGGTGTCACCGCGGGAACGTCCTGCAGGCTCGTGGGGCGACCGCGGCGCGGCGGTGCGAACGACCACAGGAGCGCGTCGAGATCGAGGTCCTGATCGACGATGGCCCGCGCATTGCGCACCGCTGCAACGATTTTCGCGCGGTTGCGGACGATTCCCGCGTCACCCATGAGGCGTTCGACGTCGTCGTCTCCCCACCGCGCGACGACGGTCGGATCGAAGTGCGCGAACGCCGCTCTAAAGGCGTCGCGCTTGCGCAGAATCGTGATCCACGAGAGCCCCGACTGGAACGCCTCGAGGGTGATCCGCTCGTAGAGCGCGTCGCGGCCGTGGACGATGACGCCCCATTCCTCGTCGTGGTACCGGGCGTACAGCGGATCGGTCGTCGGGTCACCGGCCCAGAGGCAGCGGGCCCGTCCGTCCGAACCGATCCGGAGACCGGACTCAGACGTCGTCACCGGGCGCGTCCTCCACGACGGCTTCCGACGGCTCGGCCTCGCGCAGGCGTAGCCGCAAGCTGTCGATCTCGACCGCGAGTCGATCGAGGGCCCAGTCGACCTCGCGGGCGTCGTACCCGCGCAGCGTGAGGGAGAAGCGCAGCGCGCGCACGTCGCGCCCGGAGATGCCACGAGCGGGCAGCGCGGTGGCCGTGGTCCCCTCCGGCAACGGTTCCATCTCCTCCCCACGGCCGAAGACGACGGACGCGAGGAGGAACAGGGCCGCGGCCACGACCGCGATCACGACGACGTACAGCAGGATCGTCACCATGACGCGAATCCTGTCACGACGAGGCGACAGGATCCGCGGCGGTGGTGCGCCTCTGCCGACCTGGACTTCTCAGCCCCCCGACTTCTCAGCCCCCCGACTTCTCGACTCCCGACTTGCCCGCCCACGGCCGCACCGTGCGCATGGGCGGCCGGTCGGCCAGCGAGACGTCGGTGATCGAGGGCACGAAGGTCTCCCCGTCGAGGACGAACTGCGTGAGACCGGCTCCCGAGTCGGCGATGCCGGCGCGCGCCAGCATGGTTCCGACGATCTGACGGCTCATGGCCCCCAGCTCCACGAGCGGCCGGTTGCGGTGACGCCGGACTCCGAGGTTCACTTGCCCGATCGCGTTCATGCCCAACCGGTCGTACGTGTCCATCAGCAGACCGATCTCCACGCCGTACCCGGGCGCGAAGGGCACCGAGGACAGCAGTTCGCGGGTGCCCGCGTACTCCCCGCCCAGCGGCTGGATGACCCTTCCGAGCTCGGGACGCAGCGCGGCCAACAGCGGTCTGGCCACCAGTTCGGTCACGCGCCCACCACCGTGTGCTTCGGTCGACCCGCTCAGCGGCCGACGGTAGTAGCCCTTGACCAGATGGATGCCGTCCCCCATGAGCAACGGCCCGAGGAGCTTGGGCACGAACTGCGGGTCGGGATCGATCAGGTCGGAGTCCACGAACGCGATGACGTCGCCCGTCGTGGCCGCGATCGCGCGCCACAACACCTCCCCCTTGCCGGGAGCGGGGGCGAGTTCGGGAACCGCCTCCTCCCGGGAGACGACGGTGGCACCGGCGGCCGTCGCACGCACGGCGGTCCGGTCGGTCGACCCGGAGTCCAGCACCACCAACTCGTCGACCAGTCGCCCGAGGAGCGGCGAGATGGTGTCGAGGACACCGGCGACGGTCTCCTCCTCGTTCAGTGCGGGAAGCACGACCGAGACGGTCCGGTCACCCTTCGCCGCCTCGAGCTCCTCGAGGGTCCAGGAGGGTGATTCCCAGCTGTTCTCGCGATCCCAGTCGGTCGCGGGGGTGAGCATGCCTGCGAGTGTCATGCCAGACCCCGTACCGTCCGGGCGGGAGCCCTGGTGCCTGCTATCGCTGCCACCATGTCGACCACCCGTCTCGTCGCTGCCACCTCGTGCACCCGGAACATCCGAGCACCCTGTGATGCCGTCAAAGCTGTCGCGGCCAATGTTCCCTCCAACCGTTCGGCAAGTCCTACACCCAGAGTCTCCCCGATGAAATCCTTGTTGCTCAGTGCCATCAGGACAGGCCATCCGGTGTTTACAAGACTGTCGATCCGACGCAACAGTTCGAGCCCGTGATAGGTGTTCTTACCGAAATCGTGGGTCGGATCGATGATGATCCCGTCCGCTCGCACGCCCGCGGCCAGAGCGTTCTCGGCCGATCGAGTCACCTCGGAGAGCACGTCGGCGACCACGTCGGGGTAGCGAACGCGGTGCGGCCGGGTCCGGGGAACGGCTCCGCCGGTGTGCGAACAGACGATGCCGGCACCGAGCTCGGCGGCGACGTGCACGAGCTCGGGGTCCGCACCGGCCCATGTGTCGTTGATCAGATCGGCGCCCTCGGCGCACGCGAGCCGAGCGACCTCGGCCCGCCAGGTGTCCACGCTGATCACCAGATCCGGGTATGCGGCGCGGATGGCGGCGACGAACGGCACGACCCGTCGGGTCTCCTCGGCGGCGTCGACGGTGGCGCCGGGTCCGGCCTTCACACCGCCGATGTCGACGAGGTCGGCACCCTCGTCCACCGCACGGCGGACCGCGTCCATCGCGGCGTCGTCCTCGAACGTCGCGCCGCGGTCGTAGAAGCTGTCGGGGGTGCGGTTGACGATGGCCATGACCAGCGCACGGTCGGTCGCGACCGGTCGACCGCACAGGGTGTCGGCGGGGACGGACGTCTCGGGTGCGCTCACACCACCATGATGCCCGTCCCCGGGGGCCACCTCAGCCCTTGGGCAGCTTGCCGGCACCGACCTCGTCGACGTACTCGTCGTAGCTCTCGACGTAACCGCCGGACTTGCCCTTCAGGACGAACAGGTCGCCGTCCCCGTCGCCGTAGCCCACCTTGCGGAGCTCGACCTTCTTGCTCTTGAACGTGGACGTGGCCTCGAGCGAGTCCACGACGCGGATGAACAGCGGCACGGCGTAGCCGGGCAGGTTCTTGTAGGCGTGCTCGGCGAAGCTCGCGCCGTCGAAACTCTTGTCGTGGCGCAGGGTCACCGCCGCCATGCCCGCCTTGCCGTCGGTACCGGGAACGTCGACACCGAAGACCACGGCCTGATCGACGTCGGGGTGCGAGTTGAGCGCGCCCTCCACCTGGGTGGTGGCGACGTTCTCACCCTTCCACCGGAAGGTGTCGCCGAGACGGTCGACGAACGCCACGTGCCGGAAGCCCTGCTGACGCACCAGGTCTCCGGTGTCGAACCAGCAGTCGCCGTCCTTGAACCCGTCCTTGAGGAGCTTCTTGTTCGTGGCCTCCTCGTCGGAGTACCCGTCGAACGGCGCGCGGTCGGTGATCTTCGACAGCAGCAGGCCCACGCCGCCGGACCCCACCTTGCGCAGCCGACCGTTGTCGTCCCGCTTGGCCTTGCCCGTCTCGTCGTCGTACTCGACGACGGCGTACGGCAACGGGCAGAAGCCTGCGGTGCGGTCGATGTTGAAGGCGTTGATGAACGCGATGTTGCACTCGCTGGCGCCGTAGAACTCCGCCACGCGCTCGATGCCGAAGCGGGTGGTGAACTCCTCCCAGATCTCCGGGCGCAGCCCGTTGCCCACGATCAGCTTGATCGTGTTGTCGGAGTCCTGCGGGGTCTCGTCCTGCGTCAGCAGGTAGCGGCACAGCTCACCGATGTAGGTGAACGCGGTGGCCTCGTTCTCGCGGACGTCCTTCCAGAAGTTGGACACCGAGAACTGCTTGCCGATGGCGATGGTGGCGCCGGACGCCAGCACGGACGACAGGGACACCGTCAGCGCGTTGTTGTGATAGAGCGGGAGGCAGCAGTAGAGGACGTCGTTCTTGTCCAGACGCACGCCCATGCTGCCGAGACCGGACATGGACTTCATCCAGCGGAAGTGGCTCATCAGGCTGGCCTTGGGCATGCCCGTGGTGCCGGAGGTGAAGATGTAGAACGCCTTCTCCTTGGCCTGGACCTCGGCCGTGGTGGCAGGGTTCTCCGCACTCGCCGACGCCGCCTTCTCGTCCAGCTCGTCTGCGTGCAGGATGACTTTCTCCGGGAGCGCCTCGTCGAGGGACTCGAGGGCCTCGACGCAGTCGCCGTCCACGACGAGGACGCGCGCGTCGAGGATGCCGAGACTGTGCTCGAGCACGTCGCCGCGCTGATTGAAGTTCAGCATTCCGGCCGTGGCGCCGAGCTTGACGGTGGCCAGGGCCACCAGCAGCGTGCGCATCGAGTTCTTGGCCAGCACACCGACGACGTCACCGCGCCGGACGCCGCGGTCCGTGAGCACGCTCGCGTACCGGTTCACCAGATCGTTGGCCTGGCCGTACGTGAGGGTGTCTCCCTCGAAACGTACGAACGGGTGGTCCGGCGTCTTCGCCGCGACGCGCTGGAAGATGTGGCCGATCGACTCCTTGTCGTCGGGCTTGCGCAGGAACCCGGGCACACCCCGGAGGACACTGGGCAGCGCCGCCGTCATCTTCGGAAGTGTGGCGGCGATGTCGAGCAATCCGACCTTGTGACGAGCCTCGGCACCCATGCTGTGGTTCCCTCCCCTGGCGAGCCGGCTGCGTCTCCGGCTGTGACGACGCTTACCTTACTGATTGGTAATGTTCACGGTGCGCGTGCCCTGCACGAGCCCACACGCCGTCAGAGCCGTGTCCACGTCCGCCGTGACGACCAGGCGATCGAGCGAGCGCTCGGAGACGAATCCCGTCCCGACGAGCGAGCGCATCCAGTCGAACAGCGGTGTGAAGTGGTTCACGGGATCCAAGACTACGACCGGTTTGTCGTGCATTCCCAGATATCCGGCGGTCCAGGTCTCGAACAGTTCCTCGAGCGTGCCGATACCGCCCGGGAGCGTGATGAACGCGTCCGCCCGGTCGTCCATGATGCGTTTGCGCTCGCGCATCGTCTCGGTGACCACCAGCTCGTCGGCATCGATGTCCGCCACCTCGCGGTGCACCAGGGCCTGCGGGATGACTCCCACCGTGAATGCCCCCGCGGCGCGTGCGGCCGCGGCGACGGCGCCCATCATGGAGACGTTGCCGCCCCCGGACACCAACGTGCCGCCGCGACGTCCGATCTCGGTGCCCACGGCGGCGGCCAGATCGAGGTGATGCTGCTCCACCGGGCCGGACGCGCAGTAGACACAGACCGCGATCGACCCGGTCACTGCTCGGTCTCGCTCGCCCGCGACTCGGTCGCCGCGATCTCGGCCGCCCGGCTCTCGTCGACCCAGCGGACCACCTCCGCGACACTGTCCGTGCAGCGGATCAGCTCGAGATCCGCCTCGGACACCGTGCCGGCGGCCACCAGCGTGGTGCGGATCCAGTCGAGCAGCCCGCCCCAGAACTGCGTGCCGAACAGGATGATGGGGAACCGGGTGACCTTGCGGGTCTGCACCAGCGTGAGTGCCTCGAACAACTCGTCGAGCGTGCCGAATCCGCCCGGCATGCAGACGAAGGCCTGCGAGTACTTGACGAACATCGTCTTGCGGACGAAGAAGTAGCGGAAGTTGACGCCGAGGTCCACCCACTCGTTGAGCGACTGCTCGAAGGGCAGCTCGATACCGAGGCCGACCGAGAACCCGCCCGATTCGCAGGCCCCCTTGTTGGCGGCCTCCATCGCGCCCGGTCCCCCGCCCGTCACCACGGCGTAGCCGGCGCCGGCCAACGCGGTGCCCAGTTCGACGCCGAGCGCGTACTCCGCGGACTCGCGCGACGTCCGTGCCGACCCGAACACCGTGACGGCCCGAGGCAGTTCCGCCAGTGCGCCGAAGCCCTCGACGAACTCGCTCTGGATCCGCAGCACACGCCACGGATCGGTGTGCAGCCAGTCGGCGGAGCCCCGCGAGTCGAGGAGCCGCTGATCGGTGGTGGACCCACCGAACTCCCGTCGGTCCATGACGGGCCCGCGGTAGTTCGTGGACCTCTCGCCGGCGTTCTCCCGGCTCTCGTGCGCTCCCATGAGGGAGAGGCTAGTGGGCGTCGGTGGCGGTCAGATACCGGCGCAGGACGTCGGCGACATCGGTGATCTGCTGCACCGGTACACGCTCGTCGCGCTTGTGCGCGAGGTTGGGATCGCCGGGACCGTAGTTCACCGCCGGGATGCCCAGCGCGGAGAACCGGGAGACGTCGGTCCAGCCGTACTTGGCGCGGAACTCTCCCCCCGCCGCCGTGACCAGCGCCGCTGCCGCGGGTGCGGCCAGACCCGGCAGCGCGCCCGGAGACCTGTCGGTCACCTCGACGGTGAGATCGAGATGCTCCGCGTCGGTCGCCTCGCGCACGTGCTCGATCGCCTGCTCCACACTGCGGTCGGGGGCGAAGCGGAAGTTGACGTCGACGAATGCCTCGTCGGGGACCACGTTCCCGGCGACGCCGCCGCTGACACGGACCGCCTGCAGTCCCTCCCGGTACACGCAGCCGTCGATGTCCACGCTGCGCGGCGTGTACGCGGCGAGCCGGTCGAACAGCGGGCCCAACTTGTGGATCGCGTTGTCCCCCAGCCACGATCGGGCCGAGTGGGCGCGCGTCCCCGTCGCGGTGAACCGCATGCGGAGCGTCCCCTGGCACCCCGCCTCGATGTAGCCACCCGACGGCTCACCGAGAATCGCGACATCTCCGCGCAGCCACTCGGGCATCTCCCGCTCGATGCGACCCAGACCGTTGGCCGACGCCTCGATCTCCTCGCAGTCGTAGAAGATCAGCGTCAGGTCCGCGGTGGGCTCAGCGACCGTCGCCGCCAGGTGCAGGAACACCGCGTCCCCCGACTTCATGTCGACGGTTCCGCATCCGTGGAGGACGTCGCCCTCGGCGTGCCCGCGCTCGCGACGACTCGGCACGTTGTCGGCGATGGGGACCGTGTCCAGGTGACCCGCGAGGATCACCCGCGTCGGGAGCCCCCGGTTCGTCCTGGCCAGCACGGCGTCGCCCGAGCGCACGATCTCGAATCCCGTGGTCTGCTCGCGCAGCGCCCGCTCCACCGCGTCGGCCAGCGTGGCCTCGTCTCGCGAGACGCTGGGAACGTCCACCAGCGCCGCCGTGAGGTCGACGGGATCGGCGTGCAGGTCCAGGGAGATCGGTGCGCTCACGCAGCCGACCTTACGTTCGCCCGGCCGTCCGGTCGTCCTCTAGGCTCGGTCCCCGTGACCACAGGAGCATCGGCAGTCGGCATCGCACACATCACCCCGTCGGGAACGGTGCTGGACACCTGGTTCCCCGCTCCCGAGCTCGCCGAGGTGGCCGAGACCGGCACCGCACGGCTCGACGCGGCGGACGTTCCCCCGGAACTGGCCGCGCTGGTCGGACACGACGACGCCCGCGACCTCGACATCGTCGCGGTGCGCACCACCATCTCCTCCCTCGACGACGCCCCGGTCGACGCACACGACGTCTACCTGCGCCTGCACCTGCTCTCGCATCGCCTCGTCCGGCCGCACGGCCTCAACCTGGACGGCCAGTTCGGCCTGCTGTCCAACGTGGTGTGGACCAACCACGGCCCGGCGGCCGTCGACGGCTTCGAGGCGACGCGCGCCCGTCTCCGTGCACGGGGCGCCGTCACCGTCTTCAGTGTCGACAAGTTCCCGCGACTCGTCGACTACGTGCTCCCCACCGGTGTCCGCATCGGCGACGCCGGTCGCGTGCGCCTCGGCGCCCACCTCGCATCCGGCACGACGGTCATGCACGAGGGTTTCGTGAACTTCAATGCCGGCACGCTCGGCTCGTCCATGGTCGAGGGCCGCATCTCCGCCGGCGTCGTCGTCGACGACGGCTCCGACGTGGGCGGCGGCGCCTCGATCATGGGCACTCTGTCCGGCGGCGGCAAGGCCGTCATCTCGGTGGGACAGCGTTGCCTGCTCGGCGCCAACGCGGGGCTCGGCATCTCCCTCGGCGACGACTGCGTCGTCGAGGCGGGCCTCTACATCACCGCGGGCACCAAGGTCACCGGCCCGGACGGCACCGTCGTCAAGGCGGCCGATCTCAGTGGCCAGTCGAACATGCTCTTCCGTCGTAACTCCGTTTCCGGTGCCGTCGAGGTCGTGCCGTGGAAGGGTACGGGCGTCGAGCTCAACTCGATCCTGCACGCCAACGACTGAGCGATTCGGCGGCAGGCTGCGTCCGGGGGGACCGTGAGCCAGGAAGCGATACAGCAGGAACCGCGACTCGAGTCGGTGATCACCGACGATCTGGGTGACGCGGACGCCCACACGTGCGAGGGGCTGGTGCGCGGCGCCTTCGGCGAGCGTTTCACCCCGCACGACTGGCAGCACGCCCTGGGCGGTACCCACGTGATCCTCCGCGACGGCGACCGCATCATCGGCCATGCCGCCGTGGTGCCGCGCCTTCTCCACCACGGCGGCGACGAGTTCGACGGCGGCTTCGTCGAGGCCGTCGCCCTGGACCCGGAGTTCCGGGGCACCGGGCTGGGTGCGCGGCTCATGGCCGCGATCGAGGAGCAGATCGAGTCGGACGACGTGGTCGGCGTGCTCAATTCCCTTCCCGACGCCGTCGGGTTCTACGAGCGGCGTGGTTGGGTGCTGTGGCGCGGACTGCTCGGCGGCATCGGCAACACGGAGGAGCCGACACCGCCCGACGAGGACGACGCCGTCATGGTGTTCCGTCCCGAGTCCCGTCTCGATCCGGACGGCACGCTGCTGGTCAACAATCGCGTCGGGTCGCGCTGGTAGTCCTGCCCTCCCGAACATGTGAATCACCGTTCCGTCCTTGACACCAGTGCGGAACGGGCGTTCACTTCTTGCCATGGTGTACCGACGGACCGCTGCGGTCCAGGAGCGGCTCGATGCCGCCCGATCTCGAATCGTCGCCGCTGCACTGTCTCTCGTGGCCGAGCGGGGGTACGCCGCATGTTCGATGGCCGACGTGGCCGCCCGCGCCGGCATCGGTGTGGGCACCGTCTACCGCTACTTCCCCGGCAAGGGCGAACTGTTCGCCGAGGTCTTCCGCGACGCCTGCAGCCGCGAGGTGGCCGCCGCGACAGCGGCGGGTGTGCGCGCCGCCGCGACCGGCACCCACACCGACAGCCTGCTCGCCTCGGTCCGCACCTTCTGCGATCGCGCCTGTCGCGCACCGACTCTCGCTTACGCGCTGCTGGCCGAGCCCATCGACGCCCTCGTCGACACCGAGCGTCTCGCCTTCCGGCAGTCGTTCGCGGACGCGTTCGCCGCCGCCATCCGTGCCGCCGCCCTGGCCGGTGAACTCCCGGACCAGGACGCGCCCCTGACGGCGGCGTGCATCGTCGGCGCCATCGGCGAGGCACTTGTCGTCCCACTCGCCCGCGGCGAGGCCGACGCTCGCGTTCTCGCCGCACTCGAGACCTTCACACTCCGCGCCCTCGGCGCCCCGACCGACAGGAGAGCGTCATGACCCCCACGCACACCGTCACCAATCAGGTTCCGCCGCTCATCGGTCACGACGTCGCCGACCACCCGGTCGTCCTGGAGGCCCTGCACCGCGAGGGCGCCGACGACGCACTCGACGAGCTGCACCGGCTCGGTCGGCTGGCCGGGAGCGAGCAGGCGCAGCGCTGGGGCGATCTCGCCGAGGAGCGTCCGCCCGTCCTGCACACGCACGACCGCTACGGGAACCGCATCGACGAGGTGGTCTACGACCCGGCGTACCACGAGTTGATGCGCACGGCAGTCGAATTCGGCATGCACGGGGCGCCGTGGCGCGACCCGTCACCGAACGCGCATCTGATCCGTGCCGCGAAGTTCAGCGTGTGGGGCGCGGTGGACGCGGGGCACGGGTGCCCGATCTCCATGACGTACGCTGTCGTTCCCGCACTCCGAGCGAACGCGGAACTGTCCGCGCTGTACGAACCGCTGCTCACCTCGTCGACGTACGACCCCTCGTACCGTCCTCCCGCGACCAAGACGGGTCTGATCGCGGGCATGTCCATGACCGAGAAGCAGGGCGGTTCCGACGTCCGGGCGAACCGCACGACGGCCGTGCCGCAGCCGGACGGCTCGTACCGGATCACCGGCCACAAGTGGTTCACGTCGGCGCCGATGTCGGACGTCCTGCTGGTCCTCGCGCAGGCGCCCGGCGGCCTGTCGTGCTTCTTCCTGCCCCGCGTCCTCCCGGACGGCACTCGCAACGCCATGGCGATCCAGCGCCTGAAGGACAAGCTGGGCAACCATTCCAACGCCTCGAGCGAGGTGGAGTACGACGACGCGACCGCCTGGCTCGTCGGCGACGAGGGTCGCGGCGTGCGGACCATCATCGAGATGGTCAACATGACGAGGCTCGACTGCACCCTGGGGTCGGCCACGGGAATGCGGGCGGGCACCGCTCAGGCCGTGCATCATGCGGTGCACCGGCAGGCGTTCGGGAAGAACCTCGTCGACCAGCCGCTCATGCGGAACGTCCTGGCCGATCTCGCGATCGAGTCCGAGGCGTCGACGACCGTCGCCCTGTGGCTCGCCGCGCTCACCGATCAGGCAGCTGCGGGCGACGAGCGTGCCGCCGCACTGCGGCGCATCAGCCTCTCCGTCAGCAAGTACCTGGTGTGCAAGCGCGGCCCGGCGCATGCGGCGGAGGCCCTGGAATGCCTGGGCGGCAACGGATATGCGGAGGAGTCGAGGATGCCGCGGCTCTACCGGGAGGCTCCACTGCTGTCGGTGTGGGAGGGTTCGGGCAACGTCGCGGCGCTCGACACCCTGCGCGCCGTGGCACGACAGCCGGAGACGCTCGCCGTGTTCTTCGACGAGCTCGACGGCTGCCGCGGAGCCGATGCGGCGCTCGACGCCGCGGTGCGGTCGCTGAAGGACTCCTTCACCGACATCGCCACCCTCGAACAGCGGGCACGCCGCGTCGTCGGCGAGATGGCACTGGTACTGCAGGGCTCGCTGCTCGTGCGGCACGGCCACCCCGCGGTCGCCGACGCGTTCACGACGAGCCGACTCGGCGGCGACTGGGGCAGCGTGTACGGCACCCTGCCGACCGGGGTGGACACGGCCGCCATCATCGAGCGATCGACGCCGAAGGTTCCGGCGTGACCGACGCACCCGCCCCGTGGCGGGAGGGGTGGGACGAGGGAGCCGACTCCCCCTTCACCGGCCGGACTCCACAGCAGGACTCCCCGACGTTCCGGACGCTCACCTACGAGGTCGACGGGCGGGTCGCCCGGATCACCTTCGATCGACCGGAGCACGGCAACGCCATCACCGCGGACACCCCCGTCGAACTGGCGGCGGCCGTCGAGCGGGCGGATCTCGATCCGCGAGTACACGTCGTGCTGCTGTCCGGTCGCGGCAAGGGGTTCTGCGGCGGCTACGACCTGTCCATCTACGCCGAGAATCTCGATCGGGGCGACAGCGGGGCCGTGGACACGACGGGGACGGTTCTCGACCCCGTCGTCCAGGCCCGCAACCACGATCCGTCGGGCCAGTGGGACCCGATGATCGACTACGCGATGATGAGCCGATTCAACCGCGGATTCGCCAGCCTGCTGCATGCGAACAAGCCGGTGGTGGCCAAGCTGCACGGTTTCGCCGTGGCCGGCGGTACCGACATCGCTCTGTACGCCGACCAGATCATCTGTGCGGACGACACGCGGATCGGCTACCCGCCGACCCGCGTCTGGGGCGTTCCCGCCGCCGGGATGTGGGCACACCGCCTCGGCGACCAGCGCGCCAAACGACTGCTCCTGACCGGTGACTGTCTCACCGGGGCGCAGGCGGCGGAGTGGGGTCTCGCCGTCGAATCGGTGCCCGCGGATCAGCTCGACGCCCGCACCGAGGAACTTGTCGCACGGATCGCGCGCATGCCGATCAACCAGCTGATGATGGTCAAGCTGGCGCTCAACAGCGCGTTGATCAGCTCCGGCGTGCACACCTCCACGATGATCAGCACGGTCTTCGACGGCGTCGCCCGGCACACCCGGGAGGGCTTCGCGTTCCAGACCCGCGCTGCCACCGTCGGATTCCGGCAGGCCGTCCAGGAACGCGACGAACCGTTCGGTGACGCGAAGCGGAGGTGACGTGAGAACGGGGGGGGAACAGGCCCCGCGACAAATCGGTTGGCTCCGAGTACGGCTCGATGAGACAGTCGAGCGGTACGTGAGGAGTCGTGTGTGTCCACCGGAGTGCTCGATCGCGGAACGAGACGTGCGGTCGAGGCGTCCTCCGCGACGGTGACCTCGTCGCTCCGCCGCTTCGCCCCGTTCCTGGCGCCGTATCGCTGGTACTTCGTCGGGTCCATCGTGGTCTCGCTGATCGCCACGCTCACCGGCCTGGTGATCCCGCTCGTCATCCAGAGCATCATCGACGGCCCGATCACCCGCGGCGACGTCGCCGGCGTGTGGTGGCCTGCGGCGCTGGTGCTGCTGCTGGGAACGATCGATGCCGCCGGCATCTGGATTCGTCGCTACCTGGTGTCGGGGCCGTCGAGTCAGTTCGAGATCACGGCCCGCGCGCACGTGTTCGCGAAGCTGCAGCACGTGTCGGTGGCCGCGCACGACAGCTGGGAATCGGGCCAACTGCTCTCCCGCGCCATCTCCGACCTCTCCGCGCTGCGCCGCTTCGTCGCCTTCATCGGACCGTTCATCATCATCAACGCGGTGACCCTCGTCGTGGGTCTCGGTGTCCTGCTCTCCCGCGCATGGCAGTTCGGCGTCATCATGCTCGTCGTGGCGATTCCGCTGGTGTGGGCGTGCGTCCGGTTCGAGGAGCTCTATCGCGTCGTCGCACGCGACGCCCAGGACCAGGCCGGCGACGTCACCACCACCGTCGAGGAGTCCATCCACGGCATCCGGGTGCTCAAGGCGTTCGGCCGCAGCGCCCACCTGGGACGCCGCTTCCTCGCGCAGGCCGCGACGCTCCGCACGACCGAGCTCACCAAGGTCCGATACCTGGCGATCCTGTGGACCGTCATCGTCGGACTGCCACCGGTGGCCGTCGGCGGCATGCTCGCCTACGGGACGTACGCCATCGTGACGGGGACCCTGACGGCCGGAACTCTGGTGGCGACCATGGCCATCGTCGCTTTCCTGCTGTGGCCCATCGAGTCCTTCGGTTTCCTGCTCGCCGAGCTGAACAACGCGCGGACGGCGGCGGATCGGTACTGGGAGATCATGGACACCCCGGACACCATCGTGGATCCGGTCTCCCCCGTTCCCCTGCCCGACCCGGTGCGGGGGCACATCCGCGTCGACCACGTCTCCTTCGCATTCCCGGACGCATCCGACCACCTCCTGCACGACGTCACGTTCGAGGTGCGTCCGGGCGAGACGGTGGCTCTCGTCGGCAACACCGGAACGGGGAAGTCCGTCCTGACGACGCTGATTCCTCGGCTCTTCGACGTCGACGGTGGCGCGATCACTCTCGACGGTGTCGACGTCCGGTCGATGCGGCTGGCGGATCTGCGCTCGGTGGTCTCGGTCGCCTTCGAGGAGCCGGTGCTGTTCTCGGCCAGTGTGCGCGAGAACGTCGCGCTGGGCCGCCCCGACGCGACGGACGAAGACGTCGCGGAGGCACTCGAGATCGCGCACGCGACGGATTTCGTCGAGAAGCTGCCGTGGGGCCTCGACACCCGGATCGGCGAGCAGGGACTGAGCTTGTCCGGCGGTCAACGCCAGCGTCTGGCGCTGGCGCGGGCGGTGCTCGGCCGGCCCCGCGTGCTCGTGCTGGACGATCCGCTCTCCGCACTCGACGTGGACACCGAGGCGACGGTTCAGCGCAGGCTGCGCACCGTGCTCGCGCACTCCACGACCGTGCTGGTGGCACACCGCCCCTCGACCGCCGCGCTCGCGGATCGCGTCGTGCACCTCGGCCACGGCACGGTGATGGAGACCGGGACGCACGAGCACCTGCTCGCCACCTCGGCGGCGTACCGCGACGTGATGGGCTCGATGTCGGGAGCGGAGCGAGATCATGGCTGACACCGACTGGCGCGGCGTCGGCGGTGAGGACACCGACGTGGACCGGGCAGGCAACCTCGTCCTGGCCGGTCGCTCACGTCGACTGCTCCTCTCGCTGCTGCGCCCGCACCGCCGCCGCACGGTCCTCGCGATAGCGATCATCTTCCTGGACAACCTGGCGTTCGTCGCGGGACCGCTGTTCATCGCCCACGCTCTCGACACGGGCGTCGCCGCTGCCGTCGACGGACGCTGGGCGCCGCTGGTGTGGACCGTGGCGGGATACGTCGTGGTCGGGTTCCTCGGCGCCGCCACGACGTACGCGTTCCTCATGGTCTCGGGCCGCCTGAGCCAGGACATCCTGTTCGATCTGCGCGAGCGGGTGTTCCGCCATGCGCAGGCACTGTCGCTGTCCTTCCACGAGAAGTACACGTCCGGCAAGGTGATCTCGCGACTGACCAGCGACGTCGAATCGCTGCAGACGCTTCTCGAGAGCGCGCTCAACGATGCGTTGACCGCGATCCTGTCGATGGTCTCGATCGCGATCATCCTGTTCTGGCTCGACGTTCCGCTGGCCCTCGTCGTGCTCGCGGGATTCGTTCCGCTGCTACTGATCACACGCTGGTCGCAGCGCCGCCAGCGCCGCGCCTACCGACGCACCCGGGTGTCCATCGCGCGCGTCGTGGTGCACTTCGTCGAGTCGATGGTCGGCATCCGCGCCGTCCAGGTGTTCCGCCGCGAGCGCCGCAACGACGCGATCCTGCTCGCGGAGGACACCGAGTACCGGGACGCCACCACCACTGCGCTGCGCGGAATGGCGAGCTACACCGGCATGGTGCGCTGGATCGGCAACGGCACCCTCGCCGTCATCGTGGTCGTGGGCAGCATGCGGGTCATCGGCGGCGCCCTCGACATCGGCGTGCTCGCCGCCTACGTGCTGTACCTCCGCCGCTTCTACGGGCCGCTCGACGAACTCGCGCAGGTGTTCAACGCGTACCAGTCGGCCGCGGCGGCGCTCGAGAAGATCTCGGGCGTGCTCGAGGAGGAACCGACCGTGGCGCCTCCCACCACCCCGGTGCCGATCGGAATCGCGGCCGGCGACGTGGAGTTCGACCGGCTCTCGTTCGGCTACGCCGCGGACGCGCTGGTGCTGCAGCCCTTCTCGCTGCACGTGCCGGCCGGACAGGTGGTCGCCATGGTCGGCGCCACCGGTGCCGGCAAGTCGACGGTGGCCAAGCTCCTCGCGCGGTTCTACGACCCCACGGACGGCCGGATCCGTCTCGACGGCATCGATCTCCGCGACCTGGCCGACGACGACCTGCGTCGCAACGTCGTCATGGTGACGCAGGAATCG
Source organism: Rhodococcus sp. BP-316 (assembly GCF_019836105.1). Taxonomy (NCBI): domain Bacteria; kingdom Bacillati; phylum Actinomycetota; class Actinomycetes; order Mycobacteriales; family Nocardiaceae; genus Rhodococcus; species Rhodococcus sp. BP-316. Next base: position 113,895 of record NZ_JABUEE010000003.1, read on the forward strand.
TTCCTGTTCTCCGGATCGATCGCGGACAACATCCGACTCGGCCGACCGTCCGCGACCGACGACGAGGTGCGGGCGGCCGCCGACGCCGTGGGCCTCACCCCGTTCCTGGCCGCACTGCCGCGGGGCATCGACACCGACGTGCGCAAGCGCGGTGGACGTCTGTCCTCCGGACAGCGACAGCTGGTGGCCTTCGCGCGGGTGTTCCTCGCCGCCCCGTCGGTGATCGTGCTCGACGAGGCCACGTCCAGCCTCGACATCCCCGGCGAGCGACTGGTCCAGCGCGCCCTCGAGACGATCCTGCACGGCCGGACCGCACTGATCATCGCGCACCGCCTGTCGACGGTCGCGATCGCGGACCGCGTTCTCGTCATGGCCGACGGACGGATCGTCGAGGACGGCACCCCGGAGGCCCTCGTCGCCGGCGACGGCAGGTTCGCGCACCTGAACACGGCGTGGCAGGAGAGCCTGGTCTGACGCGGGACGGTGGTCTCAGGCCACCGTCTCGTCCGGCTCGGTGACGTCGTCGATCTCGGCCGGTGTCGCGTCCGCCATGAGTTCGGTGAGGACGTCGAGCACCCGCGGATCCGACAGCAGCGCGAGGTGCCCGGTGCCGACGAGCGTGTGCAACTCCGTCATCGGCCCCCGTGCGCTGCGCAGCGTCACCAGTCCGTCTCCCACGGCGTCGGCCCACCAGGCCGTGTCGTCGGCGGCCAGGGTGGCGGCGACCGCGACGTGCCGGATCCCGGGGGCGAGCGCCACGTCCGTGGCCAGTCTCAGGTCGTCCACGCCGCGGCTGCGGACATCGAGCAGGTCCGCCCACACCGCCGTCTGCCGCACCTTCCGCAGAGCACGGGAGAGGTGGTACACGCCCGTCGCGAGCGGTGCGCCCTCGTGCGGGGTGCCCAGGTAGCAGGCCGTGCGCACCAGCGGCAGCCAGGTCGCCCTGCTCGCCTCGACCGCACAGGCACGCCGCACCACGAGCCCGCCCATCGAGTGCCCGACGAGGTCGATCCGCTCGACGGGGACGGGCCAGACCGCGATCAGCTCGTCGAGGAGGCCGGCCAGTGCCGCCCCGTTGTCCTCGATCCCGGCGCCCGTGTTGTACCGCAGACAGACCGCGCTGATGCCGTGCGCGGCCAGCGCCTCGCCGTAACTGCCCCGCCCGTCGTGGCGGTAGTACCAGGCCTGCTCGGTCTCCCCCAGCCCGTGTACGAGCACGGCGACGTGACCCGTGGCCTTCGGATACGCGGTGGTCAGCATCGCGGTGTCGTTCCCGACGATGCGGCGCTCGTGATGCGGCCCGAGTTCCACCGTCAGGTCGTTGCCCTCGGCGGCGAGCCGGTCGCCCAGCAGCCCGTTGACGGCGCCGACCACGACCGATCCCGCCGCGGTGGACGTGACCGCGTGGGACACGCGGTCCTCGGGCAACAGCCGGGACACCGCGGTGACAGCCTCGGCGGCCGCCACACCGCCCCCGCGCACTGCCTCGTAGACCAGGTCGGCGATGCCCTCGTTCAGGATGCGCACGGGTGTCGCGGAACGGCCCAGCACCCCGAACACCACATCGTTGATCGCGCGGTGGGTCCCCTGGACAGGGCGGCTGAGGATGTCGATGGCCGTGGCCACGACGTCGGCAGCGCCCGCTACTTCGTTCCGATCGCGATTCGAGTGCACACGTGTACTCTAACCGTCACGCCACCTTGACGACGAGCTTGCCGAAGTTCTTGCCCTCGAGCAGCCCGAAGAACGCGTCGGGAGCGTTCTCGAGACCCTCGACCACGTCCTCCCGGTAGCGGAACGACCCGTTGTCGATCCACTCGGCGACCTCGCGCAGGAAGTCCTTGTAGAGCTCCGGGACGAACTCGCTCTGGATGAAGCCGCGGATGGTCAGGCTCTTCGTCAGCACGCGCGTGAAGAAGCCGGGCAGCCGATCCGGGCCCTCCGGTGCCTGCGTGTCGTTGTACTGCGCGATGAGACCGCACACCGGCACGCGTGCGTAGAGGTTGAGCCGCGGGAGCACCGCCTTCGCGACGGCGCCGCCCACGTTCTCGAAGTAGACGTCGATGCCGTCCGGAGTCGCGGCCTTCAACTGATCCTCGAAGTCCGGGGCGCGGTGATCGACGGCGGCATCGAAGCCGAGCTCGTCGATCAGGTACGCACACTTCTCGGGACCGCCGGCGATGCCGACGGCGCGCGCACCCTTGATCTTCGCGAACTGGCCGACGGCCGAGCCGACGGGCCCACTGGCCGCTGCGACCACGACGGTCTCCCCCGGCTTCGGCTGCCCGATCTTCGTCATGCCGGAGTACGCGGTGAAGCCCGGCATCCCCAGCACGCCCAGCGCGGTGGACACGGGCGCCTTCTCCGGATCCAGCACTCGCACGGACGACGCGTCGACCACCGCGTGCGACTGCCACCCCGTGTAGCCGAGCACCACGGCGCCGACCGACACGGCGTCGCTTCGAGACTCGATCACCTCGGAGACCGTGGCGCCCACCATCGTGTCGCCCACCTCGACGGGCTCCGCGTACGACTCGGCGTCGCTCATCCGGCCGCGCATGTACGGGTCCAGCGACAGGTACAGGGTCTTCAGCGAGACCTGACCGTCACCGACCTCGGGGAGATCGACCGTCTCGGTCCGGAAGTTCTCGGCAGTGGGTGCGCCGGTGGGACGAGAGGCCAGGACGATGCGAGTGGAGGAGGTCATGCCTCCCGACGCTACTCCAACAGGTTCTTGCGGACCTTGCCCATCCCGTTCCGCGGCAACGAGTCCACCACGCGTACCTCACGCGGCCGCTTGTGCACCGAGAGCTGTTGTGCCACAGAGTCTACGACTGCTCTCGGCTCCACCTCGTCACCCACGACGAACGCCACGATGCGCTGGCCGAGATCGTCGTCGGGCAGTCCCACGACCGCCACCTCACGCACTCCGGGAACACCGAGGATCGCCGTCTCCACCTCGCCCGCGCCGACGCGGTACCCACCGGTCTTGATCAGGTCCGTCGACTCCCGGCCGACGATCCGATGAAAGCCCGCCGGGTCGATCGCCGCGACGTCTCCCGTCCGGAACCACCCGTCGTCCGTCCAGCAGGCCGCGGTGGCCTCCGGCTTGTTCAGGTAACCGTCGAAGAACCGGCCGCGCACCTCCAACGAACCGATGGACTCCCCGTCGCGTGGGACCTCCGACCCGTCCTCACCGCGCAGCCGAGTCTCGATGCCGCGCACCGGAACTCCGACCCAACCGGGTCGTCGCTCACCGTCGGCGCGCGTACTCAGCGTGATGAGGGTCTCGCTCATGCCGTAGCGCTCGATCGGCTCGAGACCCGTGAGAGCGGCGATCTTCTCGAACACCGGCACCGGCAGCGGGGCACTGCCCGAGATCAACAACCGAGCGTGCGACAGCGCCGCGGCGGACTCCGGGTCGGCCGCCACTCGCGACCACACGGTGGGAACCCCGAAGTACATCGTTCCCCGCGCCGCGGCGTACCGCTCCGCGGAGGGCTTGACGGTGTGGATCACTCGACTGCCGAGTCGCAGCGGACCCAGGACTCCCAGCACGAGCCCGTGCACGTGATAGAGCGGGAGTCCGTGCACCAGAGTGTCGTTCGCCGTCCACCCCCACGCCTCGGCGAGCGCGTCGATGCCGGCGCCGAGCGCACCGCGGCTGAGGATCACGCCCTTCGGAGGGCCCGTGGTTCCCGAGGTGTAGAGCACGAGACCGGTCGCGTCGTCCGACGGCTCCGCGTAGCTGTGCCAGGACCGTGCGTGCATGCGGACCGGGACGACGGGCAGACCGCCGTCGTGCTCGGGCGCGACACCCAGCCACCCGCGGGCACCGGAGTCCGCGAGGATGTGGTCGAGTTCGGTCGGCCCGGAGTCCGGGGGCACCGGCACCACGGCCACTCCGGCGATGAGCGCACCGACCACGGCGACGACGGTGCGGGCGGTCGGTTCGGCGAGGACGGCCACCCGGTCGACGCCCATGATGCGCTCGGCCACCGACGTGGCGGCCCCGACCAGATCGCTTCGAGAGAGGACGACGTCACCGACGGTGACCGCGTCGTCGGCGTCGCCGCCATGGGTGATCGCGTACGAGTTCAGAGACCGGAGCAGCACACCGAGCAGTCTCTCACGACGCCCGCAGCTGCTCCGTGACCTCGATGCACGTGCAGCCCCCGGCGACCGCGGAACAGTCGACGACCAGGGTGTGCCGGACGGCGTGCAGCAGAACACAGGCGTCGTCGGTGCACTCGACCGCACCGTGCAGGTGGACGACGAGCGTGCCGTGACAGTGGTCGAGAGCGCCGAGACACTCGACGCATCCGGTCAGCGAATCCTTCATGACTCCATCTGTACCACCGGCCCCCGACACGTCCTCGGCCTCGCGGCGGCGCGTCGTCAGAAGAAGACGGTGAGAACGGTCGCGATGGACGCGGTGCCGATCATGGCGACCACGAGGACGGCGGCGACCATCTTCACACCGGACCGGGACGCGGCGGGAGCGTCCGACCACTCGTCGAACGCCTCGACATCGACGCCCTCCTGCGCGAAGTAGTGCACCTCGCCGGGCGGCTCCCACTCCTCGCCGCTGGCACGCACCCGCGACTCGAGCACGGCCAGCCGCTCGCGAACGCGGGGCGGATAGGCCCGCGACGGCGCGTTGATGGGCAGTCGGCGCGCGAGCACCAGCGGTGTCGGGCACGCGGCGACGAACGAGTCGAGCGCGTGCCGCACCAGCGGGTCGGCGTCGTCTCGATCGGTGAGGAACCAGGCCGCACCGGCACCGGCCGGGTCGTCCATCGCCAGGCACGCGTAGCCGAGGAGGTCGAGCGCGGGTTGCGAGGCGGCGTCCTGATCCAGCAGCGCTGTCAGGCGCTTGCGCGCACTCCATGGTTCCCCGCGGGCCAGATCCTCCTGCGCGCGGTCGAGCGCTCCCACGGCCGGGCTCAGACCGTGAGACGGGCGACGGCAGCGGCGATGCGCTCGTCGGTCGCCGTCAGCGCGATGCGGACGTGGGTGCCGCCGTCGGGACCGTAGAACTCCCCCGGAGCGACGAGGATGCCGCGTTCGGCGAACCAGCGCACGGTGTCCCGGCACGGTTCACCGCGCGTGGCCCACAGGTACAGGCCGGCCTCGGAGTGATCGATGGTGAATCCGGCCGCCACCACGGCGGCGGCGAGCGCGGTCCGACGATCGCGGTAGCGCTCGCGTTGCACGTTCTCGTGCTCGTCGTCGCTCAGCGCCGCGGTCATGGCCGCCTGCACCGGAAGGGGAACCATCATGCCCGCGTGCTTGCGGACCGCGAGCAGTTCCGCGACCAGGGCGGGATCGCCGGCCACGAAGCCGGCGCGGTAGCTCGCGAGGTTCGACGTCTTGGACAGCGAGTGCACGGCCAGCAGGCCGGTGGTGTCCCCGCCGCACACCTCGTCGTCGAGGATCGAGACGGCGCGTCCCTCCCAGGTGAGTCCGAGGTAGCACTCGTCCGACACGACGATCGTGCCGCGTTCGCGGGCCCACTCGACCACCTTGCGCAGGTGGGCTACACCGAGCACCCGGCCACTGGGATTGGACGGCGAGTTGACGAACATCAGGGACGCGCGTTCGGGACCGAGACGCGACACCCCGTCCGCGCGCAGTGTGCGGCATCCCGCGAGCAGGGCCCCGACCTCGTAGGTGGGGTACGCCAGTTCCGGAATGACGACCAGGTCGTCGGCTCCCAGGTTGAGCAGCGTCGGAAGCCACGCGATGACTTCCTTGGTACCGATGACGGGCAGCACCGAACCCTCGTCCAGGCCCCTGATGCCGTACCGGCGTTCCAGAGCCGCGACGGCGGCGACTCGCAGAGCGGGGGTGCCGGCCGTCGTGGGGTAGCCGGGCTCGGCGGACGCCGCCGCCAGGGCGTCACGGATGACGTCGGACACCGGGTCCACCGGCGTACCGACGGACAGGTTGACGATGCCGTGCGGATGCGACCGCGCCAGCGCGGTGACGTCGGCCAGCGTGTCCCACGGAAACTCGGGCAACAGGCTCGCCACGGATCGACGAACAGCGGGCGACCGACGCGAGACGACGGGTGCGTCCGTCACGCTCAGTTCTCACCCATGGGGGGCAGAGCCTTGATGAACGGCGGGTCGTAGTCGGTCTTGCCGACCTTGGCCGCGCCACCGGGTGAGCCCAGTTCGTCGAAGAAGTCGACGTTGGCGCTGACGTAGGCGGACCACTGCTCGGGGACGTCGTCCTCGTAGAAGATCGCCTCGACGGGGCACACCGGCTCGCAGGCACCGCAGTCCACGCACTCGTCGGGCTGGATGTAGAGCATGCGTCCACCCTCGTAGATGCAGTCGACAGGGCATTCCTCGATGCATGCCTTGTCGAGGACATCGACGCACGGTTCAGCAATCGTGTACGGCACTGAGGTTCTCCTTAGCCTTTCCGAACTCTGAGCGTGTCGCGGCCCCGCGGGGACGCGTTCGACGCGGACGTGCTGTTCTGCTCGACCCACCGGCGCCCCAGCTTCGCAGCTCGGGACAGTGCGCCGCGCTCGCCGAAGTACCCGGCGACCGCACCGACCACGGGCAGGTTACCGAGCCATCTGTAAACGGTACGGCTGCGGGGCCGCTTGTCCAATTCGTCGGTGACGGCCTTGAGGATCTTGGTGACCGACCACAAGGTCGACAGCAACGCGAACGGGGACCGGGACAAGCGACCGGACGGCTCGGTGACACGGCTGTCGTCCGTGACGCCGTCGACGTCGGGTTCGGGCGCGTGGATGCTGGCACCCTTCGGCAGCTCGCGGTTGCACAGCACCGATGCCAGCAGGCGGACCTGCTCGTCCTGCTCGGTGATGCCGTACTCGCGGGCGACGGCCACCAGGACGATGGCCTGGTTCGCGAACCCGAGGACGTCGCCGAGCGGGAGTCGGCGAGCGAGTACACCGAAGATGCCGGGGAACGCCACCGCCACGGTGCCGATCCCGCCGACGCGGCCGACCCACCACGAGACACGCTGGTCGACGGTCATCGACTCCCACGCCTTGGTTCCCGGTGTGTCGGCGGCGTCGAACACCGACGCGACGGCGTTCAGCGCCGCGTCGACCTTCGTGCCGTTCGCGTCCGCCTGCTCGCGGAACGTGCGCTTCTTGAGGCCGAGCGGGTCGCGGTCCGCGAGCAGTTCGAGGACCGGCACGATCACTCGCACTGCGGCCTTGAGAACTCCGGCGACGCGCTCGTCGCCCAATCGATCAGCGCTCATGCTGCTTCCGTCCGGTCTGCGTAGGCGGTGGTGCGCTCGACTGCGCGTCGTCCGATTCCCTCGGCGATCGCGTGTAGTTCCTCGACGGTCTTCTCCGATCCGTGCTGCGATCCCGCCATCCGCGAGATCGTCTCCTCCATCAGCGTGCCACCCAGGTCGTTGGCGCCGCCGTTCAGCATCACCCGAGTTCCCGTCACGCCGAGTTTCACCCAGCTCGTCTGGATGTTGTCGATGCGGCCGTGCAGCATGATCCGCGCCAGTGCGTGGACGGCCCGGTTGTCGCGCTGCGTCGGTCCGGGTCGTGACGCCCCCGCCAGGTACAGCGGCGAACTCTGGTGCACGAACGGCAGCGGCACGAACTCGGTGAAACCCCCGGTGCGGTCCTGGATCCGCTTGAGCACGTTCAGATGTCCCACCCAGTGCGAGGGATTGTCGACGTGGCCGTACATCATCGTCGAGCTCGACCGCAGTCCCACCTCGTGCGCCGTGGTGACGACGTCGATCCACGTCTGGGCGGGCAGCTTGCCCTTGGTGAGCACCCAGCGGACCTCGTCGTCGAGGATCTCCGCCGCCGTCCCGGGGATGGTGTCCAGCCCGGCCTCCCGCAGTTCGGTCAGCCAGTCGCGCACCGACTGGCCACCGCGCGAGGCACCGTTGACGATCTCCATGGGCGAGAAGGCGTGCACGTGCATCGACGGCACCCGCGCCTTCACCGCGCGCACCAGGTCGGCGTATCCGGTCACGGGCAGCTCCGGATCGATGCCGCCCTGCATGCAGACCTCGGTGGCGCCGAGGACGTGCGCCTCCCAGGCCCGGTCGGCGACCTCGCTGGTCGACAGCGAGAACGCGTCGGCGTCGCCCTTGCGTTGGGCGAAGGCGCAGAACCGGCACCCGGTGTAGCAGATGTTGGTGAAGTTGATGTTCCGGTTCACGACGTACGTGACGTCGTCACCGACGACGTCACGGCGCAGCTGATCGGCGAACGCGGTCACCGCGTCGAGCGCCGCACCCTCGGCGGTGGCCAGCGCCAGGTACTCCTCGTCGGTGCAGTTGCCGGGGTCCTTCTCCGCGGCGCGGAGGGCGGCGACCACGTCACGGTCGACGCTGTCCAGCGTCGCCAGGTGCGCCACCTGCTCACGGATGGACTCCCAGTCGCCGAACGCACTGCCCATGTCGCTGCGCGTCTCGGTGTTGCGACCCTCGGTGTCGATGCCGGTGTTGAGGTCGACGCGGCCGGTGGACTCCCACACCTCGTCGGGTTCCTGCCACGGCAGACCGGACGGGATCGTCTCGGGCACCGCCAGCCCGGTCGCGTCGTCGGCGAGCGCACGCACGTGCGCCGAGATCCGCGGGTCGATCCACGGTGAGCCCGCCAGGACGTACCGCGGCTGCACCGCCGTGCGTTCGGTCAGCGTGAAGCCGGCGTCCGCGGACAGCTGCGCGAGAGTGTCGAGGTTCGGCCACGGCCGCTCGGGATTGACGTGATCGGGGGTGAGCGGCGAGACACCGCCCCAGTCGTCGACGCCCGCGGCGAGCAACGCCGCGCACTCCTGCGCGGACACCAGATTCGGCGGCGCCTGGATGCGCATGGCCGGGCCGAGAAGGATGCGGGACACGGCGATAGTGGCGAGGAACTCCTCCAGGCCGGCATCGGGTGCGGACCGCATCGCGGTGTCGTCCTTGGCCAGGAAGTTCTGCACGATCACTTCCTGCACGTGACCGAATGCCTTGTGCGACTTCCGGATCGCCATGATCGACTCGGCGCGGTCACGGATCGTCTCGCCGATGCCCACGAGGATGCCGGTGGTGAACGGAACGGTGAGACGACCTGCGTCGGTGAGCACGCGCAGACGCACCTCGGGGTCCTTGTCGGGGCTGCCGTAGTGGGCCTGCCCCTTCTCCTCGAACAGTCGACGCGAGGTGGTCTCGAGCATCATGCCCATCGACGGTGCGACCGGCTTGAGGCGCGACATCTCCTCCCAGCTCATCACTCCGGGATTGAGGTGCGGGAGCAGACCCGTCTCCTCGAGCACGCGGATCGACATCGCCCGCAGGTAGTCCAGCGTCGAGTCGTAGCCGCGCGCGTCCAACCACTCCTGCGCCTCGGGCCAGCGGGCCTCGGGGCGGTCGCCGAGCGTGAACAACGCTTCCTTGCATCCCAGTTCGGCACCGCGCCGCGCGATGTCGAGCACCTCGTCGGCCTCGAGGAACATCCCGTGCCCCTCGGCGCGCAGCTTGCCGGGGACCGTCACGAACGTGCAGTAGTGGCACGTGTCCCGGCACAGCCGGGTGAGGGGAATGAACACCTTGCGCGAGTAGGTCACCGTGCCGGGGCGGTTCTCGGCGAGCAGTCCCGCGTCCCGCACCCGCGCCGCGGACGCGCACAGATCGGTCAGGTCGTCGCCGCGGGCGTGCAGCAGCGTGGTCGCCTCGTCGACACTGATCACCACACCGTCGCGGGCACGGCGCAGCGCACGCCGCAGCGCCGATGCGGTCGGTGCCGGGCTGTCGGGAGGCGTCACTCGGGTGTCGGCGCGCGCGGGAGTACTCGGATCGGGCAACATCGTCACCGTTCGATCATGCGCCCTCCGGCCGGAGGCGTGCCACAGCAGGGGTGATGCGACGTGTCCGACAACAGTCCCGGTGTGGTCCTCACCGATCCCGCGCATCGCCCCGATCCGCGGGCGAAGATTCTGTGGGCCGTGGCAGCCGCCCTGCTGTGGCTCCCGGTGGTCGTCGCCGTGATCGTGTGGGCCGTGGTGCTCGCGGTGAACGTCGAGCGCCCGTCCTGGACGCCCGTGGTGGCCGCTGCCGTCGCCGTGGTGGTCCTCGCGGGAGCGCACGTGACCATCGCGCCGCAGTGGCGCTATCGGGTGCACCGCTGGGAACTGAGCGACACCGCCGTCCACACGCGCACTGGCTGGGTGACTCAGGAACGGCGCATCGCTCCCCTGTCCCGAGTGCAGACCGTCGACACCGAGCGCGGGCCGCTCGACCGGGCACTCGGACTGGCCACCGTGACGGTGACGACCGCGTCCTCCGCGGGAGCTCTGGAGATCGCGGGGCTCGACCTCGCGACCGCCGATCGCACCGTCGCCGCCATCACCGCGGCGGCCGCACGCTCACGAGGCGACGCCACGTGACGCAGGACGCCGGCCTGCGCGTCGACGAGTTGCCGTGGCTGCGACTCGACAAGCGCATGCTCCTGATCCACCCGGTCACCGAGCTGGTCCGCCTGCTGCCGGTGCTCCTGGTCTCCCTCGTCCTCGGATCGCAGAGCGGCACGCACGTCTGGGGCCTGATCGTCGTGGTCCTCCTCGTGGGCGCGGCGATCCTGCGCTGGTTCACCACCGGGTACCGCATCGGCTCGGACGACGTCCAGCTGCGCCGCGGGCTCTTCCAGAAGAAGGTGCTCTCCATTCCGCGTGGTCGAATCCGCAGTGTGGACGTGCGAGCCGGGCCGCTGCACCGACTGCTGGGACTGTCGATCCTCACCGTGGGCACCGGTCAGCAGAAGTCGGACAAGGCCGACTCGTTCGAGCTGAACGCCCTCGCCTCGAACCTGGTCCCCGCCCTGCGTGAGGAGTTGCTGGCGGGCACCGGCCGGACGGTGGGAGTGGATCCGGTCGCAGTGACCCAACCCGCCGTGACGCCCGAACGTGAGATCGCCCACTTCCGCACCGGCTGGGTTCGATTCGCCCCCTTCACGGCCACGGGCATCGTCGTCGTCGGTGCGGGATTCGGGCTCGTGTTCCAGTCCGGGTTCGCCGGTGACATCGCCTCTTCGCCGGCCCTCGACGACACCTATCAGGCCGTTCTGCGCCTCGGCATCGTGGTCGCGGTGGTCGTCGCCGCGGCCCTGCTGCTCGTCGTGTCGAGCATCGTCTCCGTGGTGCGCTACCTGGTCGTCTACGGCAACCTCTCCGTGACCGACGACGGCACCAGGCTCCGCGTCGGCCACGGACTGCTGTCGACGCGGCACACGACGCTGGACCGCGACCGCCTCCGCGGCGCGACGCTGCGTCGACCGCTGGTCCTGCGGTGGGCGCGCGGAGCACGCCTGGATGCCGTCATGACCGGGGTGTCCGCTTCGGAGAAGCAGTCGTCGCTGCTCCTGCCGCCCGCTCCCCTGCCGGCCGCCCGCCACACGATGGACGACGTGCTGGCGGGTCTGCCGGAGAGCGCGCCGGCCACGGTGACACTGCAGAAGCACGGACCGGCGGCTTTGCGGCGCAGGCTCACCCGCGCCGTCGGGCCGGTCCTGCTGGTCGCTGTCGCACTCCTCGTGGTCCGGTCGACCGGCCGGGACGTCCCGATCGCCGCGTGGATCGGCGTCGCGCTCCTCGTAGTGGCCGCCGTCGCCCTGGCGCTCGATCGGTACGCCGCCCTGGGCCACCGTGCCCACCCGGGAGTTCTGATCACCGAGCACGGCAGCCTCGACCGGCGACGCGTCGTCCTCGACACCGACGGCGTGGTCGCCTGGGGTGTCCGGCAGACCTTCTTCCAGCGACGGGCCGGTGTCGCGACCATCGTCGCCGCCACCGCGGCCGGCACGGGCCGCTACACGGTCCTCGACGTACCCGCCGACCACGCGTGGTCGATCGTCGAGAGCGCTCAGCCCGGTGCCGGCGACGTGTGGGTCGAGCGCCCGTGACACCCGCCTCCGGTACACCCCGGAGCATCCCCGAACTCGATGTGGCGGTGTCGGAGTGCCGCGCGTGTCCGCGCCTGGTGGAGTGGCGTGAGCTGGTGGCGCGCGAGAAGCGTGCCGCGTTCCGTGACGAGACCTACTGGGGCCGACCGGTTCCGGGTTTCGGCCCCGTGGACGCTCGGCTGCTGATCGTCGGCCTGGCGCCGGCGGCTCACGGCGCGAATCGCACCGGGCGGATGTTCACGGGCGACCGCAGCGGCGACGTTCTCTACGCGGCCATGCACGCCGTCGGCCTCGCCACGCAGCCCACGGCGACCCACATCGCCGACGGCCTCGAGTTGATCGGCACGCGCATCACGTCGCCGGTGCACTGCGCTCCCCCGGCCAACAAGCCGACACCGGAGGAGCGCGACCGGTGCCGTCACTGGTTGGAGACGGAACTGCACATCCTGGCGCCGACCGTTCGGGCAGTGATGGTCCTGGGCGGATTCGGCTGGCAGGCACTGCTTCCGGTCCTCGACGGCGCGGGGTGGACGATCCCCCGACCGCGCCCGAAGTTCGGCCACGGTGCGCACGTCGTGCTGACGTCACCCGAGAAGGAGTTGCCGGACCTGCATCTGTTCGGGTGCTTCCACGTCAGCCAGCAGAACACCTTCACCGGACGGCTCACGCCGGTCATGGTGGAGCAGGTGCTCGCCGCGGCGGCCGACGCCGCCGGAATCGACAGGAGTCAGCCGCGTCCGAGTTCGGCGAACTGACCCATGCGCAACGCGAACAGTTGCACCACAGCGGGAAGCAACCCGCCTGCCACGAGGACCAGGGTGCGCCAGTCGGCCACGACGAGCACGTCTCCACCCGGTCCCCCCAGCATGGCCAGCACGAGACCCACGAAGAATCCCGCGACCGGGAGAGCGGCGCGGGAGACGTTGTGCGTCACCGAGAACGCGACCCGCACGAGGATCACGTTGACGATGCCGGCGAGGACACCACTGACGGGGAACGGAGTGCTTCCGAGATACAGCGGGAGGAACAGCACTGCGGTCACGGCGCACAGGAACCCGTCGAGCACCAGTGCGCCGACGATCGACGCCTTGATGCCGGACACCACGCCCTCCCCGGCGTGGCCCGTCATCGCGCCGATCCTGTCGGCGCCGTGAACGTCAGCGAGGAGGGAACCCGATCGACGTGAGGTAGTTGCTCACGAACGTCGCGAAGCCGCCCACGGAGTTCAGGTAGATCTCGCGCTGCAGATCGGCTGTGGGTCGCAGGGAATCCACGAACGCCACGATGGCGTACTGAAGATCGAAATTCATGGGAAGAGCTCCTTCGAGTCGAACTCACCGGGTACGTCCGACCCCGTCCGGTGATGCCGCTCACAGCATAACCCGGCACCGAGCCCGGTTCGGACCCGCACACCGTCCCCGGGCAGACACTGGGGGCCGTCACACGATCCCCGCGAACAGGTCGGTCTCGCGCCCCGACGAGTCGACCGGTCCGAGATCGCCGCGGACGAGGATGTACTGCTCGTCCTCGAGGACTGGCTGCGCGATGTCGTTCGACAGGGCGTAGACCCGACCGGACTCCGCGACGGTGACCTGAGTTCGGTGCGCGCGCAACGCGAGTCGTTTGAGATCGAGCACCGGGCGGACGTCGACGGACGTGGTGATCGTGTCGTCGGGCACGCTCGGCAGCTCGCCCTCGACAGGCATGCGCCACTGCTGGGGGACGTCGCCGAGGTCGCTCAGGCCTGCGGTCAACTGATGCAGACCGGTGACCGTCCAGTACATCTTGTCCACCGACCAGGCCGGCCCCGTCTCGGCGAACCGGGCAGGGTCCTCCGCCGCCTCGACGGCCAGTCCAGCCAGCCGGTGCACCTGCATGTGGTCCGGGTGGCCGTAGCCGCCCTCGGGGTCGTAGGCCACGAGGACCTGCGGGCGAACGTCACGGATGACCTCGACCATCGCGCCGACGGCCTCGTCCGGGTCGGCGTTGACGAAGGCACGCGGGTGGCGTGCCGCGGGGGTTCCGGCCATGCCCGAGTCGCGCCAGCGCCCGGCACCGCCGAGAAACCGCGGCGGCCGGCATCCGAGCGCCTCGAGCGCCACGGTCAGCTCGTGGATGCGGTACCCGCCCAACTGATCCGCGCGATCCGCGACCAGTCCGGCCCACGTCTCCCCGATCACCTCACCCTCCTCGCCGAGCGAGCAGGTCAGGACCGTCACGTCCACGCCCGCCCGCACGGCGCGGGCGATGGTGCCGCCGGTGGTGATGGTCTCGTCGTCGGGGTGCGCATGGACGACCAGCATCCGGGGCCGCTCCGTCACGGCGTCACCCGCATCCAGTCGTCCGCGTCCCCGAAGACACCGAGTTCGACGGGCCCCGCGAGCGTCGCGCCGCTCACGCCGGGACCCACGGCGACGACGGAACTGTCTTGCGCGATGGGAAGCACGGTGTGCAGGTTCCACAGCTGCGGCTGCGCCGCGATGACGGCCTCGGTCGGGTTCACGTCGCCTCTCAGGCTCTGGTCCATCACCGGCTCGAGCGACGGATCGCAGACTCCGGACAGGTTGCTCGCCGCCACCGGGTCGGCGTCGGAATCGGGTGCCGTCGTCGTCGACGTCGCGAGATCGGTTGCTGCACATCCGTAGCGCGACGACCAGGCGGTGGCCACATCGGTACCCACGTGGCTCCACCCGACGACGGCGTCGACCGTGCCCTCGAGCAGCGCGGTGCCGTACAACTCCTCCGGATCGGTGGGAGCGACGCTGGCGTCGACGCCCGCGTCGCGGAGTTGATCGGCGGCCGTGTTGGCCACCGCGACCGCGACCGCGTCGTTCTCGGGAGCGCCGATCACGACGGTCAGCGCGCGCGTGCTACCCGGCACCGGCGTCGTCGTCGCGGTGGGTTGGCCCGAGGTGGGAGCCAGGGCCGGCGGCAGCGGCACCGGCACGAATCCCGCGTCGGCGAGCAGCTGCAGTGCCTCGTCCCGCGGGAGAGTCTGCGGAGCCGTGGGGACGTAGCCGGGCTGGGACGGCGAGAGAACCTGCGCGCGAACGGTGTTCGCGGCCGTGCCGGTACCCGACGCGACGGTGGACAGCAGGTCCACGTCCAGCAGACCCATGACGCCGCGGCGCACGTCGGCGTCCGCGAGTTCCGGCACCCGGCCGTTCAACGTCAGTTCGAGGGTCCGCGAACGGAACCGGGTGTCCGTACGGACGTTGGGGATGGCGCCCAGTTGCGCCAGTGTCGCCGAACCGCCACGCACCTCGGCGATCTGGGCGTCACCGGAGCGCATCGAGTCGGCGAGCTGGGCGTCGCTGCCCCCGCGTCGGAGGAGGATCTGATCGGGCGTGGAGGGTGACCCCCAGTAGCGGTCGTTGCGCTCGAGCAGGATCTCGTCGCGGCCACGATCGATCGACTCGATGCGGAAGTGTCCGCCGGAGACGGACACGTTGTCGCGCAGTCCGCGCTCGAAGCCGCCCAGCGAGTCCTTGAGCAGATGGGAGGGCAGCAGATTCTCGAAGAGCTCGCGCCACGCGGGGTACGGCGTCGCCATCGTGACGGTGACGGTCTTGCCGCCGTCCGAGGACGCGATGTCGTCGATCGCCTCGTAGCCTGCGGGATCCACCACGCCGGGCGCGTCGATCATCTGTTGCCACAGGTAGCGGAAGTCCTCGGCCGCGATGGGCGCACCGTCCGACCACTGCGACTCGTTGCGCAGCCGGTAGGTGATGGTGAACGGGGCCTGCGACGTCACCTCGGCCGACAGCACCAGCGACGCGTCGGGCAGCCACTCGACTCCTGTCCCCACCGACGCGGGGCGGAAGGGGCTGGGGAACACCAGTGTGGACACCGCGGTGTTCGCGGGCGACTGGTCGGCCAGCAGGTGCGGGTTGAATCCCGTACCGACGTCGTCGATGGCCACCACGACCGGATTACCCGTGGCCGCCGGCGCTGCGGGAGGCGTCGTCGTGGCCGTCTCGGTGCTCTGGATCGGCGGCGGCGGATCGGCCGTGCACGCGGACAGCGCGAGCAGGGCAGCGGCCAGCGCCGCACCCACCCGCGCCACCGACATGATTACAGAGCAGCCTTGTCACGCGACTTGCTGCGCGAACGCTCACGCGCACGCTCGTTCGAGTCGAGGTGCACCTTGCGCACGCGGACGACCTCCGGCGTGACCTCGACGCACTCGTCGCCGGCACAGAACTCCATCGCCATCTCGAGGTCGAGCTTCTTCGGCTTGGCGAGGGTCTCCATCACGTCGGCGGAGGACTGACGCATGTTGGTCAGCTTCTTCTCGCGGGTGACGTTGATGTCGAGGTCCTCCTGGCGGGGGTTGATGCCCACGACCATGCCCTCGTAGGTGTCCGCACCGGGCTCGACGAAGAACGTGCCGCGGTCGGCCAGCTGGATCATGGCGAACGGGGTGACGCTGCCCTGACGGTCCGAGACGAGCGAGCCGGTGTGGCGCGCGCGGATCTCGCCGGCCCACGGTGCGTAACCGTGGAAGACGGCGTTGGCGATGCCGGTGCCGCGCGTGTCGGTGAGGAAGTCCGTGCGGAAGCCGATGAGACCGCGCGAGGGGACGATGAACTCCATACGAACCCAGCCTGCGCCGTGGTTCGTCATCTGGACCATCTTTCCCTTACGGGCGGCGAGCAGCTGCGTGACGCCGCCGAGGTACTCCTCGGGAGTGTCGATGGTGAGCTCCTCGAAGGGCTCGTGCAGCTTGCCGTCGACCTGGCGGGTGACCACCTGCGGCTTGCCGACGGTGAGCTCGAAGCCTTCGCGGCGCATCTGCTCGACCAGAATGGCGAGCGCGAGCTCGCCACGACCCTGGACCTCCCACGCATCGGGGCGACCGATGTCGAGGACCTTGAGCGAGACGTTGCCGATGAGCTCCTGGTCCAGACGCGACTTGACCATGCGGGCGGTCAGCTTGTGGCCGCTCACGCGTCCCACCAGGGGGCTCGTGTTGGTACCGATGGTCACCGAGATGGCCGGCTGATCGACGGTGATGCGCGGCAGGGCGACCGGGTTCTCGAGGTCGGCCAGCGTGTCACCGATCATGATGTCCGGGAAGCCGGCGACGGCGACGATGTCACCGGCGACACCCTTCTGACCGGGAACGCGCTCGACACCGATGGTGGTGAGCAACTCGGTGATCTTGGCCTTCTGGACGACGGGCTCGCCGTCGACCTCGCGCATCCAGCTCACGGTCTGACCCTTGTTGAGCTCACCGTTGTGGATGCGGACCAGGGCGAGACGGCCCAGGAAGGCGGAGGCGTCGAGGTTGGTGACGTGAGCCTGCAGCGGCGCCTCGACGTTGCCCTTCGGTGCCGGGATGTAGCTGAGCAGGATCTCGAACAGCTCGTCGAGGTTCTCCGCGTCGGGAGCGTGTCCGTTCTCCGGCTGCTTCGTCGACGCCTTGCCCTCACGGCCGGAGGCGTACAGGACGGGGAGGTCGAGGGCCAGCTCGGCAGCCTCGGAGGCCTCGTCGTCGAGGTCCGACGCCAGGTCGAGGAGCAGGTCGTGGCTCTCGGAGACGACCTCCTCGATGCGCGCGTCGGGACGGTCGGTCTTGTTGACCACGAGAATG
This sequence comes from Rhodococcus sp. BP-316, assembly GCF_019836105.1. Taxonomy (NCBI): domain Bacteria; kingdom Bacillati; phylum Actinomycetota; class Actinomycetes; order Mycobacteriales; family Nocardiaceae; genus Rhodococcus; species Rhodococcus sp. BP-316. The sequence goes on from NZ_JABUEE010000003.1 coordinate 131,396, forward strand.
ACGGGCAGCGACGCGGCGAGCGCCTTGCGGAGCACGAAGCGCGTCTGCGGCAGCGGGCCCTCGGAGGCGTCGACGAGCAGCACGACACCGTCGACCATGGACAGTCCGCGCTCGACCTCGCCACCGAAGTCGGCGTGGCCGGGGGTGTCGATCACGTTGATGACGGTGGTGCTGCCGTCGGCGTTGCGCTTGTGCACGGCCGTGTTCTTGGCCAGGATCGTGATGCCCTTCTCCTTCTCCAGGTCACCCGAGTCCATCACGCGGTCGATGGCCTCGGCGCGTTCCTCGAAGGCACCGGACTGGCGCAGCATCGCGTCGACGAGCGTGGTCTTGCCGTGGTCGACGTGCGCGACGATGGCGACGTTGCGGAAGGTGGTGGGTACGGTCTGACTGGCGGTGGGGCTGGTCACGCGTGAAATCTCCTGGGTCGAATGCGGGGTGAAGAGCGAGCGGCTTCCTCTCCCAGAGAGCGCGCTGCGTCGCCGACGAGAAGCGCGACCGGATCAGTTTACTCGGTCGGCTCGGGTGACGGCGGTCACGCAGGCCGGGACGGTCGGCACGGGCTCCACCTCAGGGTACCCTCACCCGATGTCCTCGGCATCGAAGGTCGCTCGCGGCAAGGCCAAGAAGAAGTGCTGCCGCAGCAAGACTCGCTGTCTGACGTGTCCGGTGGTGATCATGCGGATGAAGAAACTGGAACAAGCAGGTGTCACGGGCAAGGACCTGAAGAAGGGCCTGAAGAAGGCCCGCGCGGCCTGACTACAGCAGCGCCGCGAGATCCGGCAGCCACGCGGCGTCCGCCGGCACCAGATCGACTCCGTGCAGATCCGCCGCGTCGACCCAGCGGAGGGCTTCGTGCTCGAGCGCCGTCGCCGTCCCGGAGAACCGTGTGACCGCGTAGGCGCGCAGTGTCAGCGTCGCCGAGAGTGCGACGTCGACACCGACGGGCTCGCCGACGGTCACCTCGATACCCAGTTCCTCGCGCAGTTCCCGGACCAGTGCGTCCTCGGGGGTCTCGCCGGGGTCGACCTTGCCGCCGGGCAGTTCCCAGAGTCCCGCCAGTTCCGGCGGGAAGGCGCGACGCGCGAGCAGCAGGCGCCCGTTCTCGACGAGGGCGCCCGCGACCACCAGCGCGGGCTCGGGAACTGGCACCATCGCAGTATGGCCGACTTGCTGAACGACACGGAGATCGACGACGCACTCACCCGCCTGACCGACTGGCAGCGAGACGGGGACACCCTGGTCCGCACCGTCGAGTCGGCGAGCTTCCTCGAGGCGATCGACCTCGTCCGGCGCGTCGCGGAGGAGGCAGAATCGGCGGACCATCATCCGGACATCGACATCCGATGGCGGTCGGTGACCTACCGGCTGTCGACGCACTCCGCGGGTGGACTCACCGGGAAGGACGTCCTGCTCGCGGCCGCGATCGACCGCCTGGCGAGGTGACGCGGCGGCCCACCACCGCGATCCAGACGAACAGTGCCAGGGTGCCGACGGCGTAGACCGATCCCGCCAGAGCGAGTGGCCACGGGCGCGAGATGTCCCAGATGGACGGTTGTTCGAAGCTGAGGATCCACGGCACGCCGATCAGGGTGACCACGAGCCAGTACCCCGCGAGCACGCGCGCTCCCGGCGCGCCCGACAACGGACCGTGCATCAGCCAGATCGACATGGGCACCACCCAGACCCAGTGGTGGGACCAGGAGATCGGCGAGATCATCAGGCCCACGAACGAGACGACGACGAGCGTCCCCAGGCGATCGTCGCGTGCCAGCGTCCGCCAGGCCAGGAATGCCGCGGCCAGCACCACGGCCGCCGCGACCAGCCACACCGGCCCCTGGCCGACGTCCTGCCCGGCCACGCGTGACAGCGCTCCGCGCAGGGACTGGTTCCACACCGAGCCGACGGGACCGATCCGGTCCGCGTCGCCCAGCAGGGTGGTGAAGTACGTCGTCGCGGCGGACCCCACGAGCAGGAAGCTGATCGCGACCGTCGCCGCGAAGGCGACGGCGGAGAACGCGGCGGCCGCCCACCGACGCTGCGCCAGGAAGTAGAGGCCGGTGATGGCGGGGGTGAGCTTGACGCCTGCCGCGACGCCGACCAGGGCACCCGACAGCCACCAGCGGGCGCTGCGGGCCGCGAGCATCGCCAGCAGAACCAGGAACACGTTGACCTGGCCGTAGTCCAGGGTGGTGCGCATCGACTCGGTCCACAGGCCCACCGTCGTCCAGAGCAACGCCGCCCGGTGTCCGGACCAGGGGCCCGACCCGACCATGCCCTGTGCGAGCCGGACCACCGCGTACAGCGCGGCGATCGTGGCGATCATCCAGGCAGCGCCCACCACCGGGAAGGGCAGGAAATGCAGCGGATAGAACACGAGCGCGGCGAACGGTGGGTACGTGAAGGGCAGGGGGAAGTCGGGAGTCTCCTCCGAGTAGGTGAAGTCGTAGAGGTCGCCGCTGAACAGGCGGGCCGAACCGTCGACGTACACGTGGAGATCGACCCAGTTGCTGCCGTTGGGGGTGGCGACGGTCCACACCACACGCAGGATCAGCGAGATCACGAACAGGGCCGGTGCTGCTGCCAACAACGTGCGCCCGGCCGATCGCCGTACTTCACTCACGAGTGTTCTTCCGATCGACGGGGGTCGAAGCCAGAGCGCAGCCTATCCGCACCGTGCGACGTGACTCTTCTGCACCACGGGGCCGCCGCGTTGTCACGCGACACGGCTCACAGCAGTAACGATCGCATCACTGTTCACTCTGACAACACCAGACACTCTATTAACAGACTACCGTTCGAATCGGAGCGAGCGACACGGGTCGATCGACCGGTGAGCTGCTGTACAACCGTCACTCCGTGTACATAGAGTGACCCCGCGCCCGACTGCCTCGCACGGCGGTGACGGGCAGATAGTGCATCGTGGGTCGCCTCGGAACGGTTCGAGGCGGCCGGAGGAGAAACGGGGACATCATGCGGGACATCGGGACAACGGGAACGCGCGTCGCAGCGCGACGTGTTCTGAGCGGAGTGGCCGTCGCCGCCGCCTGCGCCTTCGTCGCACCCGCTGCGGCAGGCGCAGCACCCGCCCCAGTCCTGCCGCTGCCCGCCGAGGTTCCGGTGATGCCGGGCTACGAGGCACTGGCCGCCCTGGCCCCCACCCTGCTCGACGCCGCGGAGCGCGACGCAGCGTCGCCGCAGAGCGATCTGCTGGTGCGCGCGAAGGCGCTGCTGGCCACGGCCCCGCTGTCGGACCAGGCGAAGCGCATCCTCACCAGCATCATCACGTTCCTCGACGGCAGCGGTGGTGGCGGCCCCGAGATCCCCCAGAACGGCCCGGTCATCTCGCAGTTCTTCTACCCCACCGTCGGCAAGGGCTGCATCTCGGCCACGGCCGACTCCGTCGCGAGCGCGCTCGCGGTACCCGGCCCGGCACAGTTGCCGCCTCCCGGACCCGCAGCCGGTCAGGCCGGCTTCGTCTTCACGGCACTCGGCACCGCACCGCTCGCCGACGTGCAGGCAGCGCCGCTGACGGCGAACTGGGTCAACGTCGACACGGGTCGCACCGGAGCGACCGTGCTCACGGGTGCCGCGGGGATCAACCCCGACGGCCCGGCCACGCTCTCGGCACTCGCGGACACCGGGACCGGTCGCGTCCTGGCCGCCGTCTCCGGGTCGATCAGCACCGAGGCCGGCATCACGTGCAGCTTCCTGCCGACCATCGGTGCCTTCGTCGTCTGACGATCGGGACGAGAACGGTGTTCAGGAACCGAACGCGGTCGAGATCTGGGTGTAGATCGCTCCGGCGATCGCGTACAGGTAGTCGATGAACTCCATGGTGGTGCCTCTCCGTAGGTGTGACTGCTGTGACAGGTGTGTCGTGCGAGGTCGCCGCCGCGTTACGCGGACAGGCTCCACTGCCCGTAGTCCTCGCGCAGCACGGTGTTGACGTCCACACCCACTCCGTCGATCGCTCGCTTGTCGATCTCGATCTGATGCAGGTGGGCAGCCGGGTTCACGTAGCCCTTCGGCGTCCCCCAGTTGTGCTGCCAGTACCAGGCACCGAGTCCCGCTGCCGCCGCGAGGTCGATGGTCGGCGAGTTGGCGTACACGCCCGTGTTCTCGGCCCCGACCACCGACTGCCAGCCGAGCAGGTACGGCGCGATCATCGCGGCGAACTCGACCGCGGTCGGGTTGTCGTCGATCGACGCGTAGATGGGCCGGTCCGCCGGTCCGCCTGCCTCCGTGTGCAATTCGAGGCCGCGCGTCGCGTGCTTCACGCCGGCGGCGAATCCGCCACGCCAGTCGGCCGTCGCCCCCTTGCCGAACTGGTAGCACGACACCACTTGGAGACCGGCCGCGGTGAGCTCGTCCGCCTCGGCGGCGGTCATCGGCTTGCCCGTCATCCAGGCGGCACCGGGTCGACGGTCCGAGACGTAGCGGATGGCGCCCAGATGGCCGGCGGCGGCGATGGCGGAGGCAGACGGCACTCCCCCGGCGTAGTCGACGATCGTGCCCAACGCTGCGGGTGCTGCGGGCGCGGCAGAGGCGACGCCACGAGCGGCGACACCGGTGACCCCGACCGCGACGGAACCGGCGGCGGCATAGCGGAACAATTGACGACGCGACACGTGCACTGGGGTCTACCTCTCGATTCGCCCGGCGCGCCTTCCTCGACATGACGGCCCGGGCTGGTAACTTCTCACGATTTCCGGCGCTATTGCACCACAGACCTCAGGGACCCCGCTAGTCCCGTGAGTCCCCTCGTCCCCAGCGATCAGTACCACTGCGTCCAGAACCGCGTGAGCACGCCGCCGCTCTGGGCCCACCCCGCGGGGACGCCGGACAGCTCGTACAGGGAGTACACCGCGTCGAAGAAGACGCGGTTGACCTGCGGCACGAACAGCAGGGCCACCACGATGAGAACCCCGTAGGGCCCGATCTGCGCGAACGACCGCCGCGCCCCGGGCGACAGGTAGGGCTCGATCGCGCCGAACCCGTCCAGACCGGTCATCGGGATCAGGTTGAGGACCACCGCGACCACCTGAAGGAACGCCAGGAAACTCGTGCCGAACCAGAATGCCGCGTGCTCGCTGCCCGGTGCCCACACCGCGACGATCGTCAGAAGGATCACCGCGAGAACGAGATTGGCGAACGGGCCGGCCAGGGACACCGTCGTCCGCTGCCGCCTGGTCATACCGCTGGTGTTCAGCCACACGGCGCCGCCCGGCAGACCGATCCCGCCCAGCGCGACGAAGATCAGCGGCAGCACGATCGACAGTCCGGGCACCGTGTACTTCAGGGGGTTCAGCGTGAGATAGCCGCGCGCGGCGGTGTCGTGATCACCGAAGCGCCAGGCCGTCACCGCGTGGGCGAACTCGTGGAGACACAGGGACACCACCCATCCACCGATGACGAGGACGAAGACACCGGCATACGACAGGACGTCGCCCGGCCTGGTCGAGTTCCAGGCCAGAACACCGCCGATCACGGCGACGGCGACGACCGCGAGGAAGACGGGGCTGGGTCGTACCGACGTGGACAGTGCCATGTCAGCAGCGTAGGCGGGTCACCTGAGCGCTTCCCGCACTCGATAGACGGCCTCCCGCAGGCAGTCGGTGTACGCGTCGGCGTCCATGACGTCGTCGCTCGTCACGATCGAGAGGGTCACCACGTCGCCGATGCCGTGCACTCCGTGCGTGACGCCGACCGTCGGCGAGAGGGCCGGGAACCCGGCGCTCAGCACGACGGGCCGACCGCTCAGCGTGAGGTCGGCGACGCCTCGGTTCACACTGGAGACCACCGTGTGACCCGCCACCGTCGTCGGCGCCACCGACAGGTCGGCGCGGTCGACGTCGCGCCGGACGATCACCGCGGGAACGGTCTCCGTCGCACGATCGCCGACCCCGAACGCGGGGTGTTCCAGCCGTCTTCGCCGATCTTGCAGGGAGTCGTCGATCGCCCGCGCCCGCGCGCGGAGATCCTGCACGGACGGGTGCAGATCCACCCCCGCGTTGTGAAAAGCATTGGCAGCAGAGGTGGTTCGACTCTCCCCCGGTATGGCGATCATGACCTCGGCCCCGAGGTCGTCCGGAACCGGCTCGCCCAGGGACGCGAGATGCCGACTCATCGCGTCCGACACCACGACGAGCGCGGCCACGGTGACACTGACGGTGTCGGTGCGGAGGTCCGACGCCGGGCACACCACGCACCGGATGCGGGTGGTCCCGCCTGCCGGGCGGGACAGCAGCGTCGGTGCTCGGGGAAGCGGCGGGCCGGGGATGACGCCGGCCACAGTGTCGGCCGTGCGCCGACGATCGGCCACCACCGCCTCACGTGCCCGACGCACCATGCCGATCACCCGCGCGGGAAGCTCGACGGCACCACGCGCGACCGCGAGGGGCGCCGGCACCACCACCGTGCGCACCGCCGCTGACAGCTCGTCCGACAGCAACGCGCGAGCCAGCGCCGACACCCGCCCGCCGTCCCCGAGAGCGTGCGCGATCTGCAGGACGAGCACCGTCGCCGACCCCGTCGTGCCGGGCACCCCGTCGACGCACTGGTACAGATGCACGCGCCACGGCTCGCGGCGCGGCTCGACCTGATCCCCGAAGGTCTCCGCCACCCGGTCGAGGCAGTCCTGCCACGTCCCGCCGGCGTGGACGCGGACCCGGTCGCGGGTCACCTCCGTGGGCACCCAGTAGGGGTAGTCGGCCGTCCACCGCGTCTCGCGCAGACGGACCGACAGCCCGCCCACCGCACGCGCCCGACGCACGAGTGCCGTGGCGACGGCGTCCGGGTCGTCGAGCACACCGTCGAACGCGTAGAGCAGGAACTGGTCGCTCGGCAGGCGCCGCGACAGCCAGTACATGCGGGCGTCGGTGGCCGTGAGCCGACCGGTCACGTCAACGGTCCTGCTGCTCCGCCTGCAACTTCAGCGCGGCGAGTCCCTTCTCGAAGTCCCTGCCGATGAACCTGTCCATCGGCACGATCCTGCCGACGAGACGCGCGACGAGGTTCTGCTGTCCCGTCATTCGCCACGTCACCTCGGTGCCGCTTCCTGCCGGCGACAGCAGGAAGACAGTCACGTTCGTGGCCTTGAACGGTTTCGTGAACAGCAGATCGAGCACGACACGATCGTCCGTCGAATCCACGATGGTCATCGACCCGGCACCGGCCTTGCGATTACCCGACCAGGCGTAGGACGCCCCGACCCCGGACTCCGAGCCGCTGTAGGTGCGGGACAGATCGGGGTCGCTGCCCTCCCACGGCGACCAGGACGTCCACCGGTGCAGATCGTCGAGGAAACCGTGCACGGTCGACGCCGGAGCGTCGACGAGGACGGAACGTTCGATCACGAACTCGTGGACCCTGTCGGTGGTCATGGGGTGATGGTAGGGCGCAGCAGTCAGTCGCGCCTGCACAGGCAGAAGAGGTGACCGACGGGATCCTGCAACACGCGGAAACCCGGGTGTTCGCCGTCGTCGTCCAGCACGCGGGCACCCTGCTCCACAGCGAAGGCCTGCGCCGCTTCCATGTCGTCGACCACGAGATCGAGGTGGATGCGGATGCCCTCCCGGGGCCAGTACAGCGGGACGAAGTCGGGCGCCTTCTGGAAGGCCAGACGCGAGCCGCCGGTGCCCTCGATCACGGTCCAGTCGGGATCGTCCTGCACCACCTTCCACCCCAGCAGAGCGGTGTAGAAACGCCCGAGCGCCACCGGATCGGGACAGTCGAGAACCGTGTAGTCCATGTCGATCGTGGGTCGTGTCATGTCCGAATTCTAGCCAGGCGTGCCGATGCCCGAGAGACTTCCCGCTTGTCGGTACCCGGTCAGGACAACCCATTCCGCACCCTCGCGCCACGGTGCCACCGACCAGGTGGAGAAGCGCTGCACGGCCGTGAAGCCGGCGTCCCGGACGTCTCGTTCGGCCCGGTCGGCGGTGTACTCGCGGTCCGTCGCGAACCCCAGGATCACCACCCCGCCCGGGACCACCGCGTCGTGCCAGCGCCGGAGCACCGTCGACTCGGTGCCCGGGGCGAGGAAGACCATGACGTTGCCGGCGGCCACGATCGCGTCGAACGACTGCGGCTCCAGATCCATGGTCGCCAGGTCGCCCTCCACCACCGTGATGCCGTGCTGTCGACGCGCCTCCTCGACCAGGACCGAGTCGAGATCCACGGCGGTCACCGTGTGTCCGCGCCGCGCGAGTTCCGCGCCCAGTCGTCCGGTTCCGCATCCTGCGTCGAGGACACGCGCGGCCCGGGGCAGCACGGCGTCGACGAAGCGGGCCTCCCCGTGCATGTCCGCGCCCGACGCCTCCAGTTCCCGGAAGCGCGCGACGTAGGCGTGCGAGTCCTCGGCGCTGCGCTCGGCCGACCACCGGGTAGCGGTCACCGGTCGAGGTAGAAGCGCGCGGTCTCGGTCGCCACGTCGGACACCGCGGACGCCAGCCCGGGCTCGAGATCCAGGGCATCGGCGAGTTCGCTGCCGCGCAGCCCCTGCGAGCGCAGCAGGTCCCAGGCCTTCTCCACCAGACGTACCGACGTCGCGTGATCGAGTTCCGGCCGGTTCGAGCGCAGGGCCGTCGCCGCCCAGTCCGCGTCGAACGTGCCGTTGGGCGGACCGAACACCCGCTCCCCCGTGGAGTAGGGCTTCGGGTCGGTGCCACCGGCGTGTGTCATGCCCGTGACGCTATCCCCTGCCGGTAGCGGGCGCCGCGATGCTCGTCTTGTTCCCCGCCGACCAGGCGTAGGGCAGGTCATCGCCGTTGAGCAGGTGAGCACCCACCGAGCGCAATTTGTAGAGCACCGGGTTGTGCACGGAGATGGTGCGCGCGTTGCGCCAGTGCCGATCGAGGGCGAGGGTCTCCGACACGATCGATGCTCCGCCGACCTCGAACAAGTGGGTCGTCGCGTCCAGCACGAGGTCGACGACCACGGCCTGGGCGTGCGACGTGCTCAGCTCGGCCCGGTCGAGCGATGCGTCGTCGCCCACCTCGACGGCGCTCTCGACGTCCGCGGCCGCCGACAGGACCAGGGCGCGGGAGGACCAGGCGGCAGCTTCGAGCCGCCCGATGAGCTGCTGCACCACCGGATCGTGTCGCGGCAGGTCGGCGGCGGCGTGGGTGTAGCTGCGGGTGCGGGCGCGGACCCACGCGGTGATGTCGTCGGCGGCGCGGCGCGCGATGCCGGCCAGGACCGCGAGCTGGACCAGCTGCAGGTACGACGTCGCGTACGTGCGTCCGGGTGCGCCGTACCCCGGTCCGAGCAGGCGCGACTCGTCGACGGCGACGTCGGTGAACGTGGTGGTGCCGCTGACGGTGAGCCGCTGCCCGAAGCCGTCCCAGTCGTCACGCTGCACGACGCCGGGAGCGTCCGCGTCGACGAGCACGGACACCCGCTCGCCGTCGAGGTCGGCAGCGACCAGGATGTGGTCGGAGTAGAGACTGCCCGTGCTGTAGAACTTCTCGCCGTTCAGACGCAGACCGTCAGGGCCGCGCGTGACCGTCGTGCGGTAGTGGTCCACCGCCCCGACACCCGGCTCGGTGATCGCGTTGCCGACGAGAGTGCCGTCGGCGATCGCCCGCAGCCACGCGTCGCGGTCGGGTCCGGGTTCTGCCGCCACCTGGTCCTCGACGAAGCTCCAGTGCACGCGCAGCGCCTGCGGCAGATTCGACTCGGCGGCCGCGAGATCGACCAGCAGCGAGAATAACTGCGTCACCGAGGCGCCCGAGCCACCGTGCTCGACCGGCACGCGCAGTGCGCCGAAGCCGGCCTCGCGCAGCAGCGCGATCTCGTCGTGGGCGAGCCGTCTGTCCTTCTCGCGGGCCACCGCGCCCTCGGCGATGCGGTCGAAGACGGGCTGGAAGCGGGCGCGGAGGGCCTCGTCGGTCGCCGGGCCGTCGGTCACTCGGTCGTGTGTCGTCGTCACGGGAGACGAGACTGCTCGTCGGCGCCGTCGGCCGACACCGTTGGACTCGAGGAGATTCTTGCCACGCCCGCTGCCCGAGGCAGTACGGTGACCCGAACGGGGGGAACCATGGCGCTGTCGCGCAGCATGAATCGACTGATCGCGGGGCGGATCACACCAGAGATTGCGGCGGATCCGCACGCCGCCATCCTGCCGACCCCCATCGCCGACGACTCCTTCTTCGACACGCCTGATCACGACCTGTCACCGGGTGTCCTCGTGCGCCACCGCGATGCGACGGGATGGTTCCCGCGACCACGAACCCGCCTGCGCCAGTTCATGGTCGGCTCCACCGACGCTCTCGGTCGTCCGGTGCCCGTCACCGCCACGCTGATGGAACCGAGGAGGCCGTGGCGCGGGTCGGGTCCCCGGCCCGTGGTCGTGCACAACGTCGCGATCGACTCGCTCGGCACCCGGTCGACACCGTCGTATCGCATCGTCCACGGCGTCGGCCAGGACTTCCCCACGGTGGTTCCGCTCTGGCTTCAGCGCGGGTACGCGGTGCTGATTCCGGACCATCAGGGACCGCGTATGGCCTACGCCGAGGGGACCATGGCAGGGCACGCCGTGCTCGACAGCATCCGCGGACTCGTCGCGCTCGACTCGTCCTACGCGACGAGCCCGACCGCCCTCTACGGCTACAGCGGCGGTGCCATCGCGACGGCCTGGGCCGCGCAACTGCACCCCTCCTACGCGCCCGAGCTCGTCCTGCGCGGCGCCGTGGCCGGAGGATCACCGGTCGACGTCGGCTTGCTGCGCGGGACCATGAACGGCACTCTCGGAGCCGGCCTCTTCGGGGCGGCGATCATCGGCATGGCTCGCGAACACCCAGCCCTGGTCGAGCAGTTCAGCCCCACCGGCATCGTTCTCGCGTCGATGATCAAGGACCTGTCCGTCGTCCCGCTGGCCTTGTCCGGGCTGGCGCGGTTGCGACTGGAACGGCTGTCCGTGGACCCGGGCGTGTTCGAGTCCGCCACCGCGCGCGCCGTCATCGAGGCGAACACTCCGGGGGCGGACGCGCCCGTCGTACCCGTGGCGTTCTATCACGGTGCTGCGGTGCCCAGGTTCGCCGATCGGTGGATCCCCGAGCAGGGCGTCCTGAACCTGGTCGACGCGTGGCGCGGACGCGGCGCGGACGTGGAGTACCGGCCCGTGTTCGGCGACCACTTCGTGGGCGCGCTGTCCGGTCTGCCGTTCGCGATGCGGTGGATCGACGCGAGGTTCCGGGACGGCTAGCCGTCCACCACCCACCAGGCGGCGTACGGCGGGAGCCAGACGGTGTCGTCGTCGACCGACCCGACGCCCGTCAGCACCTCCCGCGGAGCGACGATTCCCGAGCGGCCGAGGACGGACACCGCCACCGGGCGGTGTGTGTCGCTCACGTTGAACAGGGCGACGAGTGTGCCGCTCGGGTGCCGACGGCGGACACCCAGCACTCCGTCGTCCAGATCGCCCAGAACGTCGACCGGCGCCTCGGCATGCAGCATGGGCAGATCCGACCGCACGCGGGCGATGTGCGCGATGCCGTCGAACACCCGCTGCGCGTCGGAGCCCTGCTCGTGGCGTCGCGCCCTGTCGGCGTCGGTCACGCGCGGTCGGTGCACCCACCGGTTGTCGTCCTCGTGGCCGGGTTCCGCCGCCCAGTCGGGATCACCCGGCGAGCCGATCTCGTCCCCGCTCCACACCACGGGGATCCCGCCCCAGACCGCGACGAGGGCGTGGGCGAGGAACAGCCGGGCGAACGCGCCGTCCGGATCCCGTCGCTCCGCACCGAGGCCCGAGAGCGCCGCCGCCGTCCCGCTGATCCGACGGTCGCCGGTGTCCGGATTGTGTTGGAACACCAGACCTTCCGCCCACGACTGCGGGAACTCTCCGGAATACCAGTCGGCGAGGAAGTGTCGGTGGCCGGCGCCGGACAGACCCATCGCGGCCGCGTCGCCGTCGTCGATCGCCCATCCGATGTCGTCGTGGCACCGCACGTACGTCACCCACGTCCCGCCCGGCGGAGTCGGTGGCAGTGTCGACAGGGCGTGGCGCGCCAGCTCGGTGCTGCCCGAGGCCAGCATCGACCACACCTGGACCATGAGGCTGTTGTGGTAAGCGATGTCGGACACCCGACCGGTGTGCGATCCGGTTCCCAAGTAGGGCAACAGATCTCGTGGTCCGACGATCGCCTCGGCCTTGAACAACAGCGCAGGCGAGGCCATGCGCGCCGTCGCCCGCAGGATCTGCGTGATCGCGTGCACCTCGGGCTGATTCTGACAGTTGGTTCCCAGCCGCTTCCACAGGAAGGCGATGGCGTCGAGACGGACCACCTCGATGCCCAGGTTCGCGAGAGCGGCGACGATGTCGACGAACTCGACCAGCACCGCGGGATTGGCCCAGTTCAGATCCCACTGCCACTCGTTGAAGGTCGTCCAGACCCAGCCGTCGACGCCGTCGTCCCACGTGAAGTTCCCCGGTGCGAAGTCGGGGAACACCTCGGGCAGCGTGCGCTCGTAGGCGTCGGGCGTCGACCTGTCGGGATGGATGTGGAAGTAGTCGCGGTGGACTGCGTCGCCCTGACGCGCCAGTTCTGCCCACTCGTGTTCGCGAGCAACGTGATTGAGGACCAGGTCGATCACGGGACTGATCCCGCGCTCGCGCAGGGTGGCGGCGAGCGCGCGGAGATCGTCGACCGTCCCCAGGTCATTCCGCACCGTGCGGTAGTCCATGACCGCGTACCCGCCGTCGTTGTCGCCCGGACGCGGCGTGAGCAGCGGCATCAGGTGCAGGTAGGTGACACCGAGATCCGTCAGGTGGTCCAGCCGATCCGCCAGACCGGACAGAGTGCCACCGAAACGGTCGACGTAACAGGCGTACCCGAACATGGTGGGCTGCTGGAACCAGTCCGGCTCCAGCAGTCGCCGCTCGTCGAGCCGGTGCAGCTCGTCGGGCCGGTCCGCGAACGCGTATGCCGCGCGCTCGACGAGGGTGCGCGCCACCGCATCGGGCTCCGCGTACAGGGCGGTGACGGCCTCGTGGAGATCGGGCCACCAGCGCTCGACACGGAGAGTGAAGGTGTCGCGCCGGTGCGGCGGGAGCGGGGCGAGTGCCGCACCGATGATGTCGTGGATCGCGTCGGGTACGGCGGTGCGCGGCATGGTCGGGATTCTTCCACGCCCGGCAGTGGGTAGCCTCGAACTGCAGCTCACACGATCAACGAGAGGACGACCGATGGTGAACTTCGGCGAGATCAAGCGCAAGCTCGACCAGAACGAGGAGAAGGTCGAACAGGCACTGGACAAAGCGGGCGACGCGGCCAAGAAGAAGTTCGCCGGGCACGACTCCCAGATCGACGGCGCGCTGGACAAGGCCAAGGACGCCATCGGCGAGAAGAACAGCGACCGCACCGACGGTCCTCCCGCCTAGTGGTCGCGGTGGGGAACTTTCTGACAGGAGTGCTGGACGAGGCGCTCGACCGGACGGTAGTGCCCGGCTACTCCCGTATCGGGTCGGCCGTCCGTCGTCGATTCTGGGCGGCCGATCCGGCCCCGTTCCCCGCCCCCATCGACGTGATCGTCACCGGCGGCAGCTCGGGTCTCGGCGCAGCTGCCGCCCGACAACTGGCCGTCCTCGGTGCGCGGGTGCACCTGGTCGGGCGTTCGGCGCGGCGGCTCGACGCCTCCGCGACCGAGATCCGCCACACCGTGCCCGGCGCCGAGCTCGTCGCGCACGAGTGCGACATGAGCGACCTCGATGCCGTGGCTGCGCTGGTCACCACCCTGACCGCTCAGCTGACGTCGATCCACGCGGTGGTGCACTGCGCCGGCGTCATGCCGCCCGAGCGCACCGAGACGGCACAGAAGCACGAGATGGCCTTCGCGACCCACGTGCTCGGGCCCGTCGCGCTCACGGTCGGGCTACGCGAGCTGTTCGACGCGGGGTCCCGCGTGGTGTTCGTCTCCAGCGGCGGCATGTATCCGGTGCCGCTGCAGACCACCGACGTCGAGTTCGCTCACGGCGACTACTCGGGCCTCACCGCCTACGCCCGCACCAAGCGCATGCAGGTGGTGATCACCGAGCAACTGGCGGAGCGCCTCACCGGGCCCGACGATCCCGTCGTGCACAGCATGCACCCGGGGTGGGCGGCCACACCCGGTGTCACGGACTCCATTCCGATGTTCGGCTCGGTGATGAAACCCATCCTGCGCACCGCCGACGACGGAGCCGACACCATCGTGTGGCTCGCGGCCGCCGATCAGCCACTCGCGTCCACGGGGATGTTCTGGCACGACAGACGACCGCGCCCCACGCACTACCCGTCCTGGCGGCGGGACTCGCCGGAGGCACGGGACGCACTGTGGGGCGCGGTCGTGGAGGCCACGGGTATCGACCTCGGCTGACGTCTCCGTCAGAGGAGATCGGTCAGGTTCGACACGATCGAGGACCAGACCCACGGTTGATTCCAGATCCAGAGCGAAAGCATGGCGGTAGTCCTCACTGCAGGGAACATCTGTCCCCGACAGTCAAGACGCGTCGTTGCAGGCGTGCACCTCGGACGGCGGATGTCGGTGACGAGTCACTGTCACGCTCGGTGCATCACGACATTCACGACGTTTCCGTCAGGAGCGCGCACGAGGAATCGTCGGACTCCCCACTCCTCCGTGGTGAGCGGATGCACGATCTCGTGACCGCGACGGACGGCCTCCTCGTACGCCGCATCGACGTCGTCGACGTGAACCGACATCGCCGACTCCACCGGACTCGTCGCATCTCGCGTCACCAGTTGTACGTGCGCACCGGTCTCCGGTGACGTGAAGCGGGCGACCCAACCGAGATCGAACTCCTCGACCGCGAGTCCCAGGAAATCGGTGTAGAACGACTTCGCCTCGGCGATGTCCTCGACCGGCAGGTTGGTGGTGATGCGCTCGACTCGCATGGTGCGCATTCTGCCCCTCCCGGCCTGTTCGTGTCGGTGCCCGCTGCTACTTTCGCACACATGTTCGAACAGGGGTGGGCGACGCGCGATCCGGAGGCCATGGGCCTACCCGGACACCTCGCCGATGTCACGGTCGACGGCGTCCTCGGCGCACTCACCCACGCCACCGCCGGCGCCGCGTACCTCGAATGGACCCGCTACCGGGCCGCGGCGGAACTGCACACCCGACTGGTCGCACCACTGGACACCGCCGACCGCCGCCGCTTCGACGCCACCACTCACTGCGCCGCCCGCATCGCCGCAGTCCTGTCGATCACCCAGAGCGCAGGCGAGGGCATACTCACCCGTGCCGTGGCCCTGCGAGATCGTCTGCCCGATGTTGCAGCCTGCCTCCGCGACGGCCTCGTGACCCCGAAGTACATCCACACCATCATCGCCCGCACCGACCTCGTCGACGGCACCGACCATGCCCACCTGGTCGATGCCGAGATCGCGGCGGCACTACGGCGACGCGGCTCCTGGTCCGCCGGCCGGATGCGCGACATGGTCGACCGCATCGTCTATCGCCACGACCCCGACGCCGTCCGCGAGCGTCGTACTCGCGCGAAGGACGACCGCGGGTTCTGGATCGACCCCGCACCCGACGGCATGGCGTATCAGTGCGCCACCATGCCCGCCGAGAACGCCGTCCTCGTCGCCGCTGCTGTCGACGACCTCGCCGGACGCGTCTGCCCGAAAGACCCGCGCAGTGCCGGCGCCCGGCGCAGTGACGCCCTCTTCGCCCTCGCCACGCGCACCCCCTACGAATGCCAGTGCGACGACGACGACTGCAGTGCCCCCGGTTGGACCGGAGAGGACGGTCTCCTGACCACCGTCATCGTGCACGTCGTCGCCGACGCCGCCACCGTGAACGGGGACACCGCCTCCGCGCAGCAGGGCAACCCGGGTTTCCTCGCGGGCCACGGCGTCATCTCCGCCGACCACGTCGCCGACCTCGCTGCGCGCCCCGACGCCGTCCTCCGACCCGTCGCCACTTCGAACCCCGCCTCGCAACCCGCGGATCCCTACCGCCCGTCCAGTGCCCTCGACACGTTCGTGCGCATCCGCGATCAGTACTGCACCTGGCCCGGCTGCAGCAACGCCGTCTGGACCGGCGACCTCGACCACATCACCGAGTACGACCACGACGATCCCGCGGCCGGTGGACAGACGACCGACGTCAACCTCGGCGCCAAGTGCCGCTTTCACCACAATCTGAAGACGTTCGGCGACTTCGTCGACGACCAGTACCTCGACGAGGACACCGGACGCGTCGTCTCCACCATTGCCACACCCGAGGGACGCGTGATTCCGGGCCCGGCGCACAACGGGTACGACCTGCACCCCGGACTCGCCGACATCACCTTCGAGCAGCCGGCGCAGGACCCACCGGATCCCCCGCGCACATCACCGACCAGGCGAAGAACCCGCCTGGCAGACAAGCATGCCCGGCGGCGGTCCGAACGCTCCCGAAACCGACGCAGACGAGAGTTCGCCGACAACGACGACCCACCACCGTTCTGACAGGACGTCAGTCCAGGCAGAACTCGTTGCCCTCGACGTCCTGCATCACCATGCAGGACTCTTCTCCGTCGCCCGCGGGCAGGAGCCGCACTCGCGTGGCTCCGAGGTCGACGAGGCGTGCGCATTCCGCTTCCAGAGCCCCGAGGCGCTCGTCACCGACCATGCCGACGCCCACACGGACGTCGAGGTGGACGCGGTTCTTGACGGTCTTCGCCTCGGGTACGCGTTGGAAGTACAGGCGTGGACCCACCCCGTTCGGGTCCACGCATGCGAAGGCCGACCCCTGTCTCTCGGCGGGGAGCGAACGGTCGAACTCCGCCCAGTCGGCGAAGCCCGCGGGCGCCGGCGGCACCACGTATCCGAGAACCTCGCACCAGAATCGGGCGACTCGCTCGGGGTCCGCGCAATCGAAGGTGACCTGCACCTGTCTCACCTGAGCCATGGATCCACGCTAGGCGACAGTGGCGGCCGTCGGAAGGGAAATATTCGGGCGCCGTCAGCGTTCTCCGGTGCATGAAGAACATCGGGTTCCTGTCGTTCGGGCACTGGTCACCGTCGCCGCACTCGCAGACGCGCTCCGCATCGGACGTGCTGTTGCAGTCGATCGACCTCGCGGTCGCCGCCGAGGAACTCGGTGCAGACGGCGCGTACTTCCGCGTTCACCACTTCGCGAACCAGCTCGCGTCGCCGTTCCCTCTGCTCGCGGCCGTCGGTGCCAAGACCAATCGCATCGAGATCGGCACCGGCGTCATCGACATGCGCTACGAGAACCCGTTCTACATGGCCGAGGACGCCGGGTCCGCCGACCTGATCTCCGGCGGGCGGCTGCAGCTCGGTGTGAGCCGGGGATCGCCCGAGCAGGTCATCGACGGCTTCCGCTACTTCGGCTACGCCCCGGCCGAGGGCACCGACAGCGGAGACATGGCCCGTGAGCACACGCGCATCTTCCTGGACCTGTTGGAGGGCAAGGGCTTCGCGGAGCCGAACCCCTCCCCCATGTTTCCCAACCCGCCCGGCCTGTTGCGCCTCGAGCCGCACTCCGACGGGTTGCGTGAGCGCATCTGGTGGGGTGCAGGTACTCGTGCGACCGCCGAGTGGACGGCGCAGCAGGGCATGAACCTCATGAGCTCGACTCTGCTCAGCGAGGACACCGGCGTGCCGTTCCACGAACTGCAGGCCGAACAGATCGAGCGCTTCCGCAAGACGTGGTCCGACGTCGGCCACTCATTCGAACCGCGAGTGTCCGTGAGCCGCAGCATCTTCCCGATCGTCGACGACGTGGATCGTGCGTATTTCGGCCGCGAGGGCGGCAGCGGCGATCAGGTCGGCTACATCGACGGCGGCATCGCTCGTTTCGGCAAGACCTACGCCGGCTCACCAGACAAGCTCATCGCGGAGCTGGCGAAGGACGAAGCCGTCGCCGCGGCCGACACACTGCTCCTGACCGTGCCCAACCAGCTCGGCGTCGAGTACTGCGCACACCTCATCGAGTCGGTGCTGACGCACGTGGCACCTGAGCTGGGCTGGCGCTGAGCCGCAATCACACGTTGAAGCGGAACTCCACCACGTCGCCGTCGGCCATGACGTATTCCTTGCCCTCGATGCGGACCTTGCCGGCCGACTTGGCGGCGGCCATGGATCCGGCGGCGACGAGGTCGTCGTACGACACGACCTCGGCCTTGATGAAGCCCTTCTCGAAGTCGGTGTGGATGACGCCCGCTGCCTGCGGTGCGGTGTCGCCCTGGTGAATGGTCCACGCGCGGGACTCCTTCGGCCCCGCCGTGAGGTAGGTCTGCAGTCCGAGGGTGTGGAAGCCGGCGCGCGCCAGAGCGTGCAGGCCGGGCTCCGACTGGCCGATGCTCTCGAGCAGTTCCATCGCCGACTCGTCGTCGAGTTCGACGAGCTCCGACTCGATCTTGGCGTCGAGGAAGACGGCGTCGGCGGGAGCGACAGCGGCCTTCAACTCGGCAACCTTCGCGTCGTCGGTGAGCACCGACTCGTCTGCGTTGAAGACGTAGAGGAACGGCTTGGTGGTGAGCAGATTGAGCTCACGCAGTGACGACGCGTCGAACGTGTCCTTCACCGAGTACAGCGTCGTGCCGCTGTCGAGAATCGTCTGCGCTTCCTTGGCCGCGGCGACCATCGGCGCGCGATCCTTCTGCGTGCGAACTTCCTTCTCGAGACGCGGGATCGCCTTCTCGAGGGTCTGCATGTCCGCGATGATCAGCTCGGTCTCGATGACCTCGATGTCGGCGGCCGGATCGACCTTGCCGTCGACGTGCACCACGTCGTCGTCGGCGAACACGCGCACGACCTGGCAGATGGCGTCGGCCTCACGAATGTTCGCGAGGAACTTGTTGCCCAGGCCGGCGCCCTCGGACGCGCCCTTCACGATGCCGGCGATGTCGACGAACGTGACAGGCGCCGGAAGGATCTTCTCGGAACCGAAGATCTTGGCCAGCTCGTTCAGCCGCGGATCCGGCAACGGTACGACGCCCTCGTTCGGCTCGATGGTGGCGAACGGATAGTTCGCCGCCAGCACGTCGTTGTTGGTCAGCGCGTTGAAGAGGGTGGACTTGCCGACGTTGGGCAGTCCGACGATTCCGAGGGTGAGGCTCACAGGGAGGAGAGTCTACGTGCCGCCCCCGACCGCCCTGTCAGTACGTGTAGTCGGTGCCCGATCCCGCCGAGATCGCGAAGGCGATGAGCAGCACGTAGAAGAGGATGAACAGCGCGAAGAGCCCCACGAAGATGTAGAGCGAGTACTTGCCCAGCTGCTTCGTGCGTTCCGACGCGTAGTGCGCACCCTGATAGTCGCCCAGCGACCACCGCGGGAACACCGAGCTCGAGTGGTTGAACGCCGAGAACGCCAGCGGCCAGAAGAAGATCAGCGCGGCGGCGGCCCAGCCGGCGTTGGTCGGCGGCAGCGGCGGCGGGCCGTACTGCTGCTGGGGATAACTGGGGGGCTGCTGCTGCGGGAAGGCTCCGCTGGTCGGGAACGCTCCGGTGTCCGTCGGCCCCTTCGTCAGGTCGGGCTCGTACGACGAACCGGTGTACGGCTGCTGCGGGTACTCGGGGTGGTCTGACACACGAGCATCGTAGGCAGTCGTGGCGCGCGAGTGGGGTCTCGTTGTCATGTCGTGACGTTCGGCGACGGTCCCGGACCGCTCGGCGCAACGATCCGCACACGCCAGGCTCACAACCGCACGAAATGTCGGTCGGTCTGCTTACAGTGACTGCGATCACACGATGATCGCCGCCCCTCCACCGCATGCCAGGAGCCCGCAGATGACTGCCGTGTCCGACAGGGGGAACTCGCACGTCGAGTTCCTCAAGACCGACGACGACCTTCCCCCCGTGGGCGTCGTCGACCGCTCACCGATGACGGTGCCCAAACGCATCGTCTTCGTCATCATCGGTCTGCTGGGCGCCGTCGCCTGGACCGTCATCGCCGTGATCCGCGGCGAGCAGGTCAACGCGGTGTGGTTCGTCGTCGCGGCGGTCTGCACCTACATCTTCGCGTTCCGGTTCTACGCACGCCTCATCGAGAACCGCATCGTCCATCCGCGGGACGATCGGGCCACACCCGCCGAGATCCTGGAGAACGGCAAGGACTACATGCCGACGGACCGTCGGGTGCTGTTCGGCCACCACTTCGCCGCGATCGCGGGCGCCGGTCCCCTCGTCGGTCCCGTCCTCGCCGCGCAGATGGGATATCTGCCCGGCACGATGTGGATCATCATCGGCGTCGTCTTCGCCGGCGCGGTCCAGGACTTCCTGGTGCTCTGGATCTCGACCCGCCGTCGTGGCCGCAGTCTCGGTCAGATGGCCCGCGAGGAGCTCGGCGTGGTCGGCGGTATCGCCGCCCTCATCGGCGTCTTCGTCATCATGATCATCATCATCGCGGTGCTCGCACTCGTCGTCGTGAACGCACTCGCGGAGAGCCCGTGGGGCGTCTTCTCCATCGCACTGACCATCCCCATCGCCCTCTTCATGGGTGTCTACCTGCGGTACCTGCGCCCGGGCAAGGTCTCCGAGGTCTCGCTTATCGGCGTCGTCCTGCTGCTGCTCGCCATCATCTCCGGCGGCTGGGTCGCCGAGACCGAGTGGGGCGCCGACTGGTTCACGCTGTCCAAGGTCACCGTCGCGTGGTTGCTCATCGCCTACGGTCTCGCCGCGTCGATCCTCCCCGTGTGGCTGCTGCTCGCCCCGCGTGACTACCTGTCGACGTTCATGAAGATCGGCACCATCGTGCTGCTCGCCGTCGGCATCCTCATCGCTCGACCCGTCCTGCAGATGCCGGACATGACGTCGTTCGCCAGCGAGGGCAACGGCCCCGCGTTCTCCGGATCGCTCTTCCCGTTCCTCTTCATCACCATCGCCTGCGGCGCGCTCTCCGGTTTCCACGCTCTGATCTCCTCGGGCACCACGCCGAAGCTTCTCGAGAAGGAGAAGCAGATGCGGATGATCGGCTACGGCGGCATGCTCACCGAGTCCTTCGTCGCCATCATGGCTCTGGTCACCGCCTGCATCCTCGATCAGCACATCTACTTCGCGCTCAACGCACCGACCGCACTCACCGGCGGAACACCCGAGACCGCCGCGGCGTACGTCAACGGGCTCGGACTGTCAGGCGGGGACGTCAGCGCGGCCGAGCTGTCGCAGGCCGCGACGGACGTCGGTGAGGAGTCGATCATCTCGCGCACCGGCGGCGCCCCCACGCTCGCGTTCGGCATGTCCGAGGTGCTGCACCAGGTCTTCGGCGGCGAGAGCCTGAAGTCGTTCTGGTATCACTTCGCGATCATGTTCGAGGCGCTGTTCATTCTCACCACCGTCGACGCAGGCACGCGTGTCGCGCGCTTCATGCTGTCGGACTCGCTCGGCAATCTCGGTGGCGGCGCGAAGAAGTTCCGCGATCCGTCGTGGCGCGTCGGTGCCTGGATCTGCTCGGTCATCGTCGTCGCGGCCTGGGGCGCCATCCTGCTCATGGGTGTCACCGATCCGCTGGGCGGCATCAACACGCTCTTCCCGCTGTTCGGCATCGCGAACCAGTTGCTGGCCGCCATCGCGCTCACGGTCGTCCTGACCGTCGTGGTGAAGAAGGGTCTGCTGAAGTGGGCCTGGATCCCCGCGCTGCCGCTGGCCTTCGACCTCGTGGTCACCATGACGGCGTCGTACCAGAAGATCTTCTCCGACGTTCCGGCCATCGGCTACTGGGCGCAGCACAGCGACTTCAAGGAAGCGAAGTCGCAGGGCCTCACCGAGTTCCGGTCCGCCGCCACACCGGAGGCCATCGACGCCGTCATCCGCAACACCTTCATCCAGGGCACGCTGTCCATCGTCTTCGCGGTGCTCGTCCTCATCGTCGCGCTCGCCGGATTCGCCGTCTGCTTCAAGGCGATCCGCGCCGGTGGACTGCCCAGCAGCGAGGAGGAGGACGTACCGTCGAAGCTGTTCGCGCCCAGCGGTTTCCTCCCCACCGAGGCGGAGAAGTCGGTGCAGGCGGAGTGGGACGTCCTCATCGCCGACGGCACGGTCCGTCGGCCGGGAACGGGCCACTGACATGAACGCCGTCCTGAAGTCCGTTCGCGCCGCGACGTGGTGGATCACCTCCGTCATGGGTGATCACGACTACGAGCGTTTCGTCGAGCACCGGAACCGGGTCCATCCCGGGCATCCGGTGCCGTCCGAGCGCGAGTACTGGAAGGCACGTCATGCGGAGGCGGACGCGAATCCGGGCGCACGCTGCTGCTGAGATCATGACGGGGTGACGTCGCCGCGCTGGACCCTCGACACCTCCGAGCTGCCGTACTCCGCTCCGTACGACACGGGGTGGATGCGGTGGTTCCTGGCGGGTCACGCGGTTCCGGGCATGGAGACCTTCACGGACGGCGTCTACCGCCGGGCTCTGCGCCTCGATCACGGCCCCGCCGTCGTCACGTGCCGGTTCGTCCCGGGTGACGGCGGCGCGGGAGTCGTCCGGGTGGAGACGCGAGCCCGGGACGAGTCGGACGTCCCCACCGCGCTGTCCCGAGTGCGGCGGGTACTGGCCCTGGACGTCGACGCGGCTCCCGTCGACGCTGCGCTCGCGGCAGATCCTGCGCTCGCCGCGTCGGTGGCCGCGGCCCCGGGGATCCGCGTTCCCGGGGCGTTCGATGCCGCGGAGGTGCTTCTTCGCACGATGATCGGTCAGCAGATCTCGCTCGGTGCCGCGGCCACGCACACCGCCCGGCTCGTCGCGGCCCTCGGGGATCCGGTGGGCGACGACGAGGGCGAAGCCGACCACGGCATCACTCGCCTGTTCCCCACTCCCGAGGCCGTGGCCACACGCGGCACCGAGATCCTCACCGGTCCGGCGCGGCGGGTCGCCGCGATCGCGTCGACGGCCGACGCTCTGGCATCGGGCGCCGTGGACGTGCGCCACGACGGCGACGCGGCCACCCAGGAGCGTGCACTGCTGGCACTGCGCGGTGTCGGCCCGTGGACCGCCCGCTACGTGTCGATGCGGTTGCTGGGCGACCCCGACGTGCTGCTCGACACCGACCTGGTGGTCCGGCAGGGCGCGGCCCTCCTCGACATCGATCTGTCGGACACCGCCCACTGGTCACCGTGGCGGTCCTACGCCTCCATGCACCTGTGGCGTACTGCCCTTCTCGCCCGCGGGCTCACCATCGGGTAGTCCCTCCGTCGCCATGCGTGTGGAATCGGCTTCCCGGGTACAGTCACAGCGCGTTCGACTCTGCGTTCGCCGCATCATCGTCAGACGAGAGGACACACGTGAGCGAGAACGCGCCCACCACTTCCGCAGGTTCCGCGTCGGGCCGTGATCGCAGCGACCTGTTCGGCGCCGGCGGACTCTGGCTGGCCAAGTGGTCCGCCGTGCTCCTCGTCGTCTCGGCAGCGCTGTGGATCGCCGGCTGGCTGGTCGGCCAGCTGTGGGTGATCATGCTCCCGGTTCTGCTGGCACTGGTGGTCGCGACGGTGCTCTGGCCGCCCACCAGGCTGCTGCGCCGCATCGGCTTCCCGCCCGCGCTCGCCGCACTGACCACACTCCTCGGCTTCCTCGCGGTTCTCGCCGGTGTGGTCGCGTTCATCGTCCCCTCCGTCATCAGCCAGGCTCCCGATCTCGCGGACAGTGCCACCCTCGGCGTCTCGCAGGTCCAGGAGTGGCTCGAGGGCCCGCCCATCAATCTGGACGACGAGCAGATCGACAGCGCCGTCGAAGCCATCGTCACGCAGCTGCAGGACAGCGGCACGGCGATCGCCTCGGGCGTCTTCGCCGGCGTCGCCACCGCCGGGTCGATCCTGGTCACGCTCGGTCTGGTGCTCGTCCTGAGCTTCTTCTTCATCAAGGACGGCCCGCGCTTCCTCCCCTGGCTGCACGGACTGGCCGGACGCAAGGCCGGTGGTCATCTCGCCGAGGTACTCCGACGGGTGTGGGACACCCTGGGTGGCTTCATCCGTACCCAGGCCATCGTCAGCGCGATCGACGCGATCTTCATCGGCATCGGCCTGGTGATCCTCGGCGTGCCGCTGACCCCGGTGCTGATGACGCTCACCTTCCTCGGTGGCTTCATCCCCATCGTGGGTGCCTTCGTCGCCGGTGCCCTCGCCGTCCTGGTCGCGCTGGTGGCCAACGGGTTCACCACCGCGGTCATCGTCCTGGCGATCATCCTGGCCGTGCAGCAGATCGAAGGCAATGTCCTGCAGCCGATCCTGCAGAGCAAGTCGATGAACCTGCATGCCGCGATCGTGCTGCTGGCCGTCACCGCCGGCGGTTCCATCTTCGGCATCATCGGGGCGTTCCTCGCGGTCCCGGTCGCTGCGGCCACCGCGGTGCTGCTGCGCTACATCAACGAGCAGATCGAACTTCGGTCCGACGAGGATCCCGGCGCGAACGACATCGCCGAACGCATCCACGACGATCTCGGCACACCCGGTGACGACGCGCCCGTCGTCGTCCACGACGAGAAGACCCGATACGCGCCGGCGCCCTCGGACCAGTCCGACGACGTGGCACCGACTCCGATCGACGTCGACACGCACGAGGACGACGAGAAGAAGGACGACTGAGCGGTCACACTCCCGCGTGCACTCGTACCGTGGATCCGTGACGTTCGCGGATCACCTCGAGGCGTGAGGGGACCCGGTCACGGATCTCGTCGACGTGACTGACGATGCCCACCGTGCGCCCACCGGACCGGAGTTCGTCGAGGACTCCCATGACGGCGTCCAGTGATCCCGAGTCGAGGCTTCCGAACCCCTCGTCGATGAACATCGTGTCCAGGGTGATGCCGCCCGCCTCGGCCGCGACGACGTCGGCGAGACCCAACGCGAGCGCGAGCGACGCGCAGAACGCCTCGCCGCCCGACAGGGTGCCCGCCGACCGGACCACCCCGGTGTAGTCGTCGCGTACGTCGAGACCCAGCCCGCCGCGGGTGCCTCGGGGGCCCACGTCGTCGGAGTGCACGAACTCGAACCGGCCCTGCGACATCAACCGGAAGCGCACGGATGCCGCAGTGGCGACGTCCTCGAGCCTCGCGGCCAGCACGTAGGACCGCAGCGACATCCGGCGCGCGTTGGCGCCCTTGCCGGCCACCACCTCCGCCAGCTGCTCGAGTTCCGCGTGCTCGAGGTGGGCAGGTCCCAGACGGTCCGCAGCGGCCCACAGTTGGGCGACGAGGTCCTCGAGCATGCGTAGCCGACTGTCGGCGTCTCCGGCCGAGGCGATGGCCTCGTCCAGCAACCCCCGCAGTCGGATCTCCTCCGCATCGACGGCAGCGGTGTCGACGGTCTCCCCCACCATCGCCTCCGCCACGTCCGGCTCCGCGAGCACGGCCGCAGCCGCGGAGCGCTGCTTCTCGGCGTCGAGAACGGCGTTCTCCAGCACCGCGCACCGGGCCCTGTCACGGACCGCCGCCAGAGCGTCGGTGACCTCGGTGAATCCGTGCTCGCGCGCGCACTCCACCAGGTCGGTCTCGAGCCGCATCACCGCCTGATCGGCCGAGTCGGCGTCGCGGCGAGCGTCGCGCCACGCCACCGCGGCTGCGATGGCCGCGTCGAGTGCGGCACGCCGTTCCGCCACGGTGGACGTCGTCCCCACGGCGGCCGTGATGCGCGCGGTGGCCTCCGCGATCCGAGTCTCCAGCGCCTCCGTACGCCCGCGAGTGACGCCCAGTTCGGTCGTGATCGCATCGGCCCGCACCCGCAGACCTGCGGTCTCCTCGTCCAGCGCCGCCAGCGAGGTGTCGATCGCCGCGAGACGATCCGCGGCACGCCGCGCCTCCGCCAGTGCCGTCGTGGCCGCGTCCAGTTCGGCCGCGAGTTCCGCTGCGGTGCGATCCGCGCACCGGGTCGCGAGCTCGTCCACACGCTGTCGGCAGCGCTGCACCGCGGCGTCCGCCGTGGTGCGTTCCGCCTCGGCTGCACCGACCCGCTGTCCCGCGCGGTTCTCGTCGTCCCGGGACACCCGCCCCGCGGTCGGAGATGCGGGCGCCGGATGTTCCGTCGCGCCGCAGACTCCGCACGGGGCGCCGTCCTCGAGTCCCGCCGCGAGCTCCGCGGACATCCCCTCGAGACGGCGTTCCCGCAGGTCCAACCATTCCGTGCGCAGATCGTCGTAGCGGGTCCGGGCACGCTCGGCCGTCGTCACGGCCGCCGCGAGGCGCTCGGACTCGCGAGCCCACTCGACGTGTGCGCGTGCCGCGTCCTCGGCACCGTGATGCCGCGCCTCCAGGCCGGCGAGACCGGCACGAGCCGCGACGGCTACTCGATGCTCGGCGTCCAGTGCCGCGCGCTCCTCGGGCACCGCGTCGAGACGTACCCGTACCGCCCGCAGGTCCGTCTCCAGACCGCGCACCCGGGCGACGGCGCGTTCCCGATCGGCCACCGCCGTCCTTCGATCGGACTCGTCGCCGGCGACACTGTCCAGCACCGCGCACTCGCCGCTCCACCGGTGCACCGCGGCATCGAGCACCTCCGCATCGGCAGGACGGGGCGGCCACGACAACGTCCCGACCAGCACGGCGGCCTCGGTCTCGGCAGCCGCCCGCTCCCGGCGCCGCATCGTCGCGGCGGCGGCGGCCGCGCGCTGACGGTGCTGGTCGAGGGTGACGGCGCGATCGCGCACCGGCAGCGCCCGACGCGCACGGTCCAGCTCAGCGATCTGCTGCGCGCGCTCGGCGTCGCCGTCCGCCAGCACCGTGAGTCGCGCTGCTGCCGCGGCCCCCCGCTCGCGTGCCTCCCGGCGGCGGTGCGCGATCCGAGCGGTCTCACGAGACGCGGCGTGTTCGGCGCGCGCTGTCCGCAGATGCTCTGTGCGCCCACGGGCCAGCTCTCGGGCACCGCCCAGAAGATCGGTCCCCCACTCCACCACGTCGGTGCCCGTGAAGAGGTCCACGGCGGCGGCGGTGGCCACCTGGGCAGCCAGTCTGTCGACGGACTCCGATCGCCCGGCGAGACGCTCCGCGCTGGCGCGACGCTGATCCTGGAACCACGTCTCGATGTCGCGGAACCGATCGGTGTCGAACAACTGCTCGAGCAGCGCACCCCGTTCTTCGTTGCGCGCCCGCAGGAACCGCGCGAAGTCCCCCTGCGGCAACAGGACGACCTGGAAGAACTGGTCCACCCGCATACCGAGCAGGCGCTCGACCTCGAGCGCGATCTCGTCGATGCGCGTCAGGTTCTCGCCCCGGCCGTCGTGCCACGTCAGCGTCGCCTTGGCGTTCTGTTTCGTGGTTCCCACCCCGCGCCGCTTGGGGCGCAGGAACTCCGGCTGCCGGACGATGGTGAGGCGGCGGCCACCCAACGTCGCGTCGAGTTCGACGCGCGGAACCACACCCGGCGCAGCGTGATCCGACAACAGGCGTCGACTCTCTCGGCGCGAGCCGGGGAGAACGCCGTAGAGAGCGAAGGCGATGGCGTCGAGAACGGACGTCTTTCCCGCTCCGGTGGGGCCGTGCAGGAGGAAGAGGCCGTCGGCCCCGAGATCGTCGAAGTCGACGTCGACCGTGCCGCCGAACGGCCCGAACGCGGTGACCGACAACGCATGCAGTCTCACGCCGAGCGCACCCACTCGTGCTCGACAGGCGATGCGGACGTCGAATCCCGTTGACCCGTGACGTTCTCGACCGCACGATCGAGCAGCTCGACCTCGGACGACGAGGGCGCGCTGCGCACGTCCGCGAGGAAGCTGCTGAGCACCTCACGGTCCGACCTACCCTGCACCTTCTCGCGGTAGCTCCCGGAATCGACACCGGCCGGGCGCTTCCACTCGAGGTGCACCGCGTGCGGGAAACGCTCCTGCAGACGGCGCATCGCGTCGACGGGCCGCACCGCATCGGTGAGCACAGCGGAGACGTAATGCTCTGTCGCGGAATCGAACCGGTTCTCCGTGCAGAGCTCCTCGAGCGTTCCCTCCAGGACGGACAGGCCCCGCACCACCGGCAGATCGACGCGCGTGACGACGCGGCCACCCGAGCCGTCGATGTCGACGAGCCACGCAGCCTTGCGATGCGAACGCTCGCCGAACGAGTACGGCAGCGGCGATCCCGAGTACCGGATGTGGTCGTCGATGGTCTGCGGAGAGTGCAGGTGGCCCAGCGCGACGTAGTCGATACCGCCGAAGATCGAAGCCGGCACGGTCTCGACGCCACCGACGGAGATCGAACGCTCGGAACCCGTACCCTCGCCGCCGATCACGAAGGCATGGGCCAGCACCACCGAGCGGACCGACGAGTGCCGCGTCGCCAGATCGGCCGCGATGCGGCCCATCGCCGCCTGCAGCACCGCGGCGTGCGAACGAGCGCCGGGTACCCCGAGCTCGGCGCGGGTGGCGTCCGGCTCGAGGTACGGAATGCCGTAGAACGCCACGTCACCGTACTCGTCCGCCAGCACGACCGGTCGGTCGACGGCGTCGACGGTGGTGAACAGATGCAGACCGCCGGCAGCGGAGAACGCCGACCCGGCACCGAGCCGAGCGGGCGAGTCGTGATTGCCCGACGTGGCGACGATGACGGCCCCCGCGTCGCGGATGGCCTCGAATGCCTTGTTGCACAGCCGGACCGCGTCCGCATTGGGCACCGCACGGTCGTAGATGTCCCCGGGGACCACGACGACGTCCACACTCTGTTCTCGGACGACGGTGGCGAGAGCCTCCAGAGCACGACGCTGATCGGCCAGCAGGTCGACACCGTGAAAGGTGCGCCCGATGTGCCAGTCCGAGGTGTGCAGGATTCTCATGTCGCCGACGCTAACGGAGACCTACGACAAAGACGCTCGGGCCGAGGGTGTGTCGGTACCCCGGTTCATAGTGAGCCTCATGACCGCCCTCACTGCCGTGACCACTCTCGTCACCCTTCTCGTCGGCCTGGGGTTGGGCTGGTGGTTGCGGGCCGCACGCGGCGACGTCGAACTCGCCCGTGCGGGTGAGCGGCTCGCGGTTTCCGCGGACAACGAGGAGACGCTGCGGCGGTCGTTGTCGCTGCTCAACGAGGACTCCGCGCGGCGCCACTCCGGCGCCATCGGTCAACAGGTCTCCCACCTGGTCGACCCGCTGCGGGAGGCGGTCGACGCACTCGAGGAACACGTACGGCTCGTCGAGCGCGACCGTGTTCACGCATACGCGGGACTGACCGAGCAGGTCGCCGGGATGCACCGCGCCTCGCGGCAGTTGGCGTCGCAGACGGACCAGCTCGTCACCGCGCTGCGGGCACCACAGATTCGTGGCCGGTGGGGCGAGATCCAGCTCGAGCGGGTCGTGGAGCTGGCCGGCATGACGCGCCACTGCGACTTCGACACCCAGGTCGCCGCACCCGGCGTGCGCCCCGATCTGGTGGTCAAGCTCGCCGGCGGCAAGCGCATCGTCGTCGACGCCAAGGTTCCGCTGGTCGCCTTCCTCGACGCGAGCGCCGAGCAGGATCCCGAGACCATCGATCGGCATCTCGAACGCCACGCCAAGCACCTGCGCACACACGTCGACCAGCTCGCCGACAAGAAGTACTGGCACGCGTTCGACCCGTCGCCGGAATTCGTCGTCCTCTTCGTTCCGGGCGATCCGTTCCTCGACGCTGCGCTGACGCGCGACCGCGGCCTGCTCGAACACGCCTTCTCCCGCAACGTGGTGCTCGCCACCCCGACCACTCTCATCGCCCTGCTGCGGACCGTCGCCTACACGTGGAAACAGGACGCACTGGCCGAGGACGCCGCTCGCGTGCGTGTGCTGGGCCGTGAGCTGTACGAGCGCCTCGGCACGGTCGGAGCCCACGTCGATCGCTTGGGATCACAGCTGGGCAAGGCCGTGGACTCGTTCAACGCAGCGGCGGGATCGTTGGACGCCCGGGTCTTCGTCACAGCACGCAAGCTCCACGAGATGTCCCTCTTCGACGGCGAACCGCCGCAGGTCACGAGTGTGGACCAGCGGCCACGAACCATGACCGCGACTGCGATGGAGGGCACCTCGTCGACGTGTCGCGGGCATGCCGACGACGCAAGTCGTTGAATCAACGCTAACCTCGCTGTGTGTCTTCCCCCCAACGCGCACGCTCGGGAGTGCCTCTCGACCAGCGCTCCGCTGTGCCGTCGGTACCCGGAATCCCCGCATGGGGCGCCGTCGCGGTGGCAGTGGGCGCAGCCGTCCTGGGCTTTCTCGTCGATGCCATGCGTGGCGACGAGCTGGGATCGACGTTCGCCGTCCTGTACGTGCTCGGTGCACTCATCGCCGTCGTCGCGGTCCGCCATCGTGGACTCTTCACCGCCATGGTGCAGCCGCCGCTCATCATGTTCCTCGGCGTCCCCATCGCGTACCAGATCCTCACCGACGGAGCGGGCACCTCGATCAAGGACATCGTCCTGACCGTCGCCGTGCCGCTCGTCGATCGCTTCCCGCTCATGGCGCTGACCACGCTGTTGGTCCTCGGCGTCGGTGGCGCCCGGCTCGCGCTCGATCGTCGCCCCACTCCGGTCCGGAAGCCGGCGCGCGCAGCGCGACCGGCCGCGGCAGCGCGTGACGCCGCACCCCGACGGTCGCGCTCCGAACGTCCCGCCACTCGCGAGACGGCGGGACGGGCGGAGGAACGCCGCAGGACCCGCCAGGAACCGCGGACGGACGCACCCGACGCTCGACACGACCGCACCCGGCGTGCACGGCCCGCCGCACCGCAACCGCGCGAGGAGTCACGCGCTGCTCGGCCCGCCCCGCGCGCCTACGAGGGCCAGGTCACGGCTTCCGACAACGGTCGCCCACGGGAAACTCGCCCCCGGTACGAACCCACGCCGTACGAACCCACGCCGTACGAACCCCGGCGCACCGGTGCGGAGAATCTGTCGCCGTACCCCGCACCACGGGTGCGCTACCGCGACCGGGACTGATCTCCCGGCCGCGGTCGGCTCAGACCCGGCTGGTGGTCCGCAGCTCGCGAGGAAGCGCGAAGACCAGCGTCTCGTTGGCCGTCGTCACCGACTTCACGTCGCCGAAGCCATGTGTCTCGAGCAGGTCCAGCACTCCACGCACCAGCACCTCCGGCACGGATGCGCCGGACGTGATGCCCACCGTGCGGACGCCCTCGAGCCAGGCGAGATCGATGTCCTTGGCGTAGTCGACCAGGTAGCTCGCGCGCGCGCCCGCGGCGAGCGCGACCTCGACCAGACGGACGGAGTTCGACGAGTTCGTCGACCCGACCACGATCACGAGATCGCATTCGGGCGCCATCGCCTTGACGGCGACCTGACGGTTCTGGGTGGCGTAGCAGATGTCGTCGCTGGGCGGATCCTGCAGGTTGGGGAACTTCTCCCGCAGTCGCGCGACAGTCGTCATGGTCTCGTCGACACTCAACGTGGTCTGCGACAACCAGATGACGCGGTTCTCGTCCCGGACGGTGACGGCGTCGACGGAATCCGGCCCGTCCACGACCTGCACGTGGTCCGGGGCCTCGCCCGCGGTGCCCTCGACCTCCTCGTGACCCTCGTGGCCGATGAGCAGGATGTCGAAGTCGTCGCGAGCGAACCGCTTGGCCTCCTGGTGCACCTTCGTCACCAGTGGGCACGTCGCGTCGATGGTGCGCAGGTTCTTGGCGGCCGCGGACTCGTGGACCGCCGGTGAGACACCGTGCGCGGAGAACACGAGCAGTGCCCCGTCCGGCACCTCGTCGGTCTCGTCCACGAAGATGACGCCCTGATCGGACAGCGTATCCACCACGTGGCGGTTGTGCACGATCTCCTTGCGCACGTAGATCGGGGCGCCGTGCTTCTCGAGCGCCTTCTCGACCGTCTCCACCGCTCGGTCCACACCGGCGCAGTACCCGCGCGGCTCGGCGAGCAGAACGCGCAGCGGGCCGTCGTAGACCTCACCGGTGACCGCCGGCCGGGCGATACCCAGCTCGAGCGGGATGGCGGAGGAGGTGGTGGAGGACGAGGACACCGGAAGAGCCGAAGACATACCACGAGGATACGGGTAGTCGGGTGGGCGTCGCTTCCCGCGCACGTCGACTGGGAAAAATGCGCGACGTGGGGCACTCTGTGAGACATGATCCGTCCACCCTTCGCCGCCCGCGTCGCGCTCGGAATCGCCGTGACCGTCGTCGAGGAGGCTCGGCGTCTCCCCACCACCGCCATCTCCCTGCCGATGACCGCCGTGAGCGAGGTCCTCCAGACCGCGATGCGTCTGCAACAGACCGTCACCGAGCTGGCCATCAAGGGCGACCAGGTGTTCTCCCTGATCGGCTCCCGCCCGGTCGAGACCGCGGAGTGGGCGACCTTCGACGACGACGCGGACGTCGCACCCGCGCGGTACACGCAGGTGCCGCTGTCCACCGAGCCCGAGCCGGTCGGTGACCCGGCCGGAGAGATCGACGTGCCGGAGCCCGGTGCGCCCGCAGGGCGGTTCGCCCTGTACTCGACCCCGCCGTCGGAGATCGAGACGACCGAACCCGTTCCGGCCCCGGCTCTCGCGACCGCGCCGACCGCGACTCCCGAGATCGTGGAGTACCTCGACTACGACGCCCTGACGCTGGCTCAGTTGCGTGCCCGTCTGCGGTCGCTGTCGGTCGAGGACCTCACGTCACTTCTCGAGTACGAGACGTCGGCCGCGGATCGCGCGCCGTACCGGACCATGCTCGAGAACCGCATCACCACCGCCCGAGCGAAGTGATTCTCGGACCACGATGACCACGGCCGCCACCAGCACCGCCGAGAACCCGCTCCCCGTCCGCACGGTCGCGACGAAGGTCGCCGGGTGGATCGATCGCCTCGGCAGCGTGTGGGTCGAGGGCCAGATCACGCAGATCTCGGTGCGTGCGGGAACGCGCACGGCGTTCCTGACGCTCCGCGACCCGTCCGCCGACATGTCGCTGTCGGTGACGTGCTCACCGATGCTCATCCAGAACTCTCCCGTGCCGTTGACCGAGGGCGCTCGCGTCATCCTCTACGGCAAGCTCAGTTTCTTCACCGGTCGCGGCACACTGTCGTTGCGCGCCACGGAGATTCGAGCGGTGGGAGTCGGCGAGCTGCTCGCCCGCATCGAGCGCCTGCGCGGTCTTCTCGCGGCCGAGGGACTCTTCGATCCGCGACTCAAGCGGCCGCTCCCCTTCCTGCCCCGCGTCGTCGGGCTCGTCACCGCACGCGCCAGTGCTGCCGAACGCGACGTGCTCAGCGTCGCGGAACGGCGGTGGCCGGCGGTGCGCTTCGAGGTACGCAACACTCCCGTGCAGGGCCCGTCGGCGGTGCCCGGCATCCTGCGCGCGCTGGCCGAGCTGGACGAGGACCCCACGGTCGACGTGGTGATACTCGCCCGTGGCGGCGGCAGTGTCGAGGATCTGCTGCCGTTCTCCGACGAGGCGCTCTGCCGCGCGATCTCCCGTGCGACGACGCCCATAGTGAGCGCCATCGGACACGAACCGGACAGTCCACTCAGCGATCACGTGGCGGATCTTCGTGCGGCCACCCCCACCGATGCCGCCAAGCTCGTCGTGCCCGACGCCGTGGCCGAACGGGAACTGGTCGCCGAGCTGCGGAGCCGCAGCGCCGCAGCGCTCCGCAGTTGGGTGCAGCGCGAGGCGCGCGCACTCGACGCCCTGCGGCACCGGCCCGTGCTGGCCGATCCCCTCTCCGCGGTCGCCCGCCGCGAGGAGGAGATCGCCGAGATGCGCCGCGTCGTCCGCCGTGACGTGGAGCGCGCGGTGTCGCGAGAGGCGACGACGGTGGAGCACATGCGCGCGCGTCTGACCACGCTCGGACCGGCGGCGACTTTGGCGAGGGGCTACTCGGTGGTGCAGCGCATGGTCCCCGGATCCGACCCCGAGGTGCTCCGGTCGGTCGACGACGCCGCGCCGGGTACGCAGCTCCGGGTCCGCGTCGCGGACGGCGTGGTCACGGCCGTCACGATGGGTCGCAGTTCCGCCACCTGACTCGTCCGCTGTCGGACTCTCGAGGCAGCATGGGGACTCATGAACGAGACACCGATCGCCGAGCTGGGCTACGAGGACGCGCGCGACGAGTTGGTCGACGTGGTCAAGCTGCTCGAGCAGGGCGGCCTGGATCTCGATGCCTCACTGGCGCTGTGGGAGCGCGGCGAAGCGCTGGCGACGCACTGCGAGCAGCACCTGGCCGGCGCGCGCACGCGTATCGAGAAGGCGCTGGCCCGCGACGAGGAGTGAGCGAGCGCGTCAGCGCTTGTCGAGTACCGGAGCCGTCGCCGTGGCGGATGCCAGCGCGACGAACTCCTCCTGCGACCCGGAACCGGTGAGCATCGCGCGGGTGTCGCCGAGATCGGCCACCCAGTACGGTTCCGTGTCGTCGTTGCCGTAGACCACCCAGTTCAGCCCGGCGATGGCCTCCGCGCCGCCGGCGGACACCCGTGATCCCTCGGTCTTCGAGCGGACCAGCTCGTCCTCGGAGGCGTCGCTCTGGGTGAGCGAGAGGAAATTGCCGTTCTCGGTGACGAAGCCGACGGTGCTGGACTGGAACTCCGAGCCCGAGACAGGGCCACGGTTCGCCGAGTTCGGGATCCACTGATCGGGCACGTCGGGACTGCGCACCGGGAAGGTCAGCGCATTCGCGTCCGCCTGCAGGGACGCCCCCAGATCGATGCGAGGAACCTCACCCGCCTCGGGGCCGCCCACACGCAACGAACACTGACCGGCGATGGCCGCGATCACCAGGCATGCGAGAAGAAGCGGGATCAGGGACCAGGCCATGTCCTTGTTGTTCTGCAGGTACCTGGGTTTCTTGTCGGCCACCTCTCCAGTATCGCACCGAGCGCGCGGGGGCTCGCCATCCGCGCAGCTCCGCGCTTCCCCCGGCAGGCCGGGGCCGTGCGACTAGTGCGACAATCACGCCGAGTCTTTTTCGCCCGAGTCGATGTTCATTCCGTGCGGACGACGCCCGTCAGTCGGGCTGCGAACCGCGCCATGTGCAAGGAGGCACAGCCCCATGACGGCCAACACCGACGTTCCCACGCAGATGGCGCCGGATCGAAACCTCGCGCTCGAACTCGTCCGCGTCACCGAGGCCGGGGCGCTCGCGTCCGGGCGTTGGGTCGGCCGCGGCGACAAGGAGGGTGGCGACGGCGCTGCCGTGGACGCCATGCGCCAGCTGGTGAGCTCGGTGTCGATGCGCGGCGTCGTGGTCATCGGAGAGGGCGAGAAGGACGAGGCGCCCATGCTCTACAACGGCGAGCAGGTGGGCAACGGCAACGGTCCCGACGTCGACTTCGCCGTCGATCCCGTCGACGGCACGACGCTGATGGCCAAGGGCATGCCCAACGCGATCTCCGTGCTCGCGGTGGCCGAGCGCGGTGCGATGTTCGATCCGTCGGCCGTGTTCTACATGGAGAAGATCGCCGTCGGCCCCGACTACGCCGATGCCATCGACATCACCGCTCCGGTCGCCGAGAACATCGCCCGGATCGCGAAGATCAAGAAGGGGTCGTCCTCGGACGTCACCGTGTGTGTGCTCGACCGTCCCCGCCACACCGAGCTGATGCAGCAGATCCGCGACACCGGTGCCCGCATCCGGTTGATCTCGGACGGTGACGTCGCCGGCGCCATCGCGGCCGCCCGCCCGGACTCGGGCACCGACATCTTGATCGGCACCGGCGGCACGCCCGAGGGCATCATCGCCGCGGCGGCCATGCGCTGCATGGGGGGAGCACTGCAGGGCCGGCTCGCCCCGACGGACGACGACGAGCGCCAGAAGGCCGTCGACGCAGGCCACGATCTCGATCGCATCCTGAACACCAATGATCTGGTCGCCGGGGAGAACGTCTTCTTCACCGCGACCGGCGTCACCGACGGCGATCTGCTGCGCGGAGTGCGCTACTCCGGCGGCGGTGCCCACACGCAGTCCATCGTCATGCGCTCCAAGTCGGGCACCGTGCGGATGATCGACGCGTACCACCAGCTGAACAAACTGCGGGAGTATTCGTCCGTGGACTTCGACGGTGACACCTCCGGCGCCGTCCCGTCCTTCTGACGCGCACTCCGACTTCCCGACCCATCTACCGAGGCACGAGGTACATGACAGACAACGACCAGCAGTTCCGCATCGAGCACGACACCATGGGAGAGGTTCGCGTACCCGTCGACGCGCTGTGGCGTGCGCAGACACAGCGCGCCGTCGAGAACTTCCCCATCTCGGGCCGCCCCCTCGAGCGCACCCAGATCCGCGCGATGGGGCTGCTCAAGGCCGCATGTGCACAGGTCAACAAGGACCTGGGTCTGCTCGATGCGGACAAGGCCGACGCCATCATCGCGGCGGCCGGCGAGATCGCGGACGGCAAGCACGACGATCAGTTCCCCATCGACGTGTTCCAGACCGGCTCGGGCACCAGCTCCAACATGAACGCGAACGAGGTCATCGCGAGCATCGCGAAGAACGCGGGCGTCGAGGTGCACCCCAACGACCACGTCAACATGTCGCAGTCGTCCAACGACACGTTCCCCACCGCGACGCACGTCGCCGCGACCGAGGCCGCGGTCACCAGCCTGATCCCGGCCCTCGAGTACCTGCACACCGCTCTGGCGGCCAAGGCGACCGAGTGGAAGACCGTCGTGAAGTCGGGCCGCACCCACCTCATGGACGCGGTGCCCGTCACGCTCGGCCAGGAGTTCGGCGGCTACGCACGTCAGATCGAGGCCGGCATCGAGCGCGTGCAGTCCACGCTCCCCCGCCTCGGCGAACTCCCCATCGGCGGCACCGCCGTCGGCACGGGTCTCAACGCCCCCGACGGCTTCGGCCCGAAGGTCGTGACCGAGCTGGTGAAGTCGACCGGTGTCGACGCCCTCACCGCGGCGAAGAACTCGTTCGAGGCCCAGGCGGCTCGTGACGGTCTGGTCGAGGCGTCGGGCGCGCTGCGCACCATCGCCGTCTCGTTGACCAAGATCGCCAACGACATCCGCTGGATGGGGTCGGGCCCGCTCACCGGTCTCGGCGAGATCCGGCTCCCCGACCTGCAGCCCGGCAGCTCGATCATGCCCGGCAAGGTCAACCCGGTTCTCCCCGAGGCGGCCACCCAGGTGGCGGCGCAGATCGTCGGCAACGACGCGGCGATCGCCTGGGGCGGCGCAGCCGGAGCCTTCGAACTCAACGTCTACATCCCCATGATGGCGCGCAACCTGCTCGAGTCGTTCACGTTGCTCGCCAACGTCTCCCGCCTGTTCGCCGACAAGTGTGTCGACGGCCTCGTCGCCAACGAGGAGCACCTCAAGCAGCTCGCCGAGTCGTCGCCGTCCATCGTGACACCTCTCAACAGTGCGATCGGCTACGAGGAAGCTGCGGCCGTCGCCAAGCAGGCCTTGAAGGACAAGAAGACCATTCGCGAGGTCGTCCTCGAGCGTGGACTCGTCCCCGAGAAGTTGTCGGAAGAAGAACTCGACAAGCGCCTCGACGTCCTGGCGATGGCCAAGGTCCAGGACTGACCCAGCACTCCCCGCCCCGCATCACGGCGAAACGCTGTGGTGCGGGGCGATCAGGAGGAGTGTGACGTGTCATGACACGAACTGCAGTGGCACTCCTCGGCGGCGCCGCCGCGATCGGCGCGGCGCTGGCCGCCCCCACGCTGGCGTCCGCCGGACCCGTTCCCGACGGCGTCTACGTCGGCACCACGCCCGAGGGCGCTCCCGTCCCGCTGTGGGACGGCAAGACCATCACCGGCGACACGACGGTCAACCGACTTCTCGGCGTGAACGCGATCCCGGGCGACGTCTACCGCGCCCCGAGCATCGCGACCGGGGCCGACGTGGTCCACGTCGACTACTCGCGCCTGTCCCCCGCCTTCGGAGCCGTCTTCCACGACGAGATGACGCGCGACGCCGTGAACCCGAACCGTTGGAACGGCACCGTGTACTTCGTCGGTGCCGGTCAGCCGGTGGTGGTGGGCGGGTTCGCGATCACGCGCTGATCAGGACGCGGCAGTGGCGAGTGCGCTCTCGAGCTCTGCGCGGGCCGCGAGGCCGTCCTCGCCGAGGCCGTCGAGGGTGAACACGTTCCACGCCTCGAGCAGGGGCTTGATCACCTCTTCGGTCTCGATGGTGCGGTCGTAGAGCCCGATGCCGGCGAGCAGTTCGGCGCTGCCGCCGCGGCCGGGGAGATCGACGGTGGGGACCGAGAAGGACGCGACGGTGTCGGCGATGGCGCGGACGGCGCCGTCGGCATCGACGCGGATCGCGGCGGAGACCAGGTCGGTGAAGAGCGTGGTCTGCAGCTCGTCGTCCTCGGCGATGCGGTCGAGGATGCTCGACAGGAGAGCGTCCAGCGACGACGCGGAGGCGCGACGGTGGCGCACGGCCGCTGCGCGCTCGTCGAGGGCGAACTTGGCGAGGATGTGCAGCACGTGCAGAGACGGTGCGGAGTAGCCGGTGGTCATGTGCTCGATGCGCACACGCTCGAGATCCACCGGGTCGACCGCGCGAGTCGTCATGAGGTAGTTGCGCAGCACGATGGCGTGCCGGTTCTCCTCCGCGGTCCACCGGCCGATCAGCTTCCACCAGACGTCGCTGCTCCGGAGAGCGAACGCCAGGTCGCGGTGGTACTCGGGCAGGTTGTCGGCGACCAGCACGCTGACGGTGGCACCGACGACCTCGGCGTCACCGAGCGTCACCTGCTCCGGAGACCAGTCCTCGCCGCCGAGGAACGCGAAGTTGCGACCCGAGTCCCACGGAACGTAGTCGTGGGGCTGCCAGTCCCGAGCAGCGTCGATGTGCTTCTGCAGCAGGTGCGCGGCATCGGCTTCGAGCTCGCTCAACAGGTCCTGGTCACTCTTCGGCATCACAGCAGCATAACGGCCGTAGGTGTCCACTCCGAACCTTCGGACCGCGCGACGCGGATTCCGGTGATCTCCCTGACAAAGAGGTCGGTGATAGTTCGGCGTCACACCGCGCCGGGCGGTCCGTGCCGCCCGGCGCGAACGGTGACTCAGGCCGGCCCGAACTCCTCGAGCATCTCGGTGACCAGTGCGGCGATGGGCGAGCGCTCCGAACGGGTCAGCGTGATGTGGGCGAAGAGAGGGTGCCCCTTCAACTTCTCGATCACGGCGGCGACACCGTCGTGGCGTCCGACCCGCAGGTTGTCGCGCTGTGCCACGTCGTGCGTGAGCACCACGCGTGATCCCGTGCCGAGCCGCGAGAGCACCGTCAGCAGGACGTTGCGTTCCAGCGACTGCGCCTCGTCCACGATGACGAACGAGTCGTGCAGCGACCGTCCGCGGATGTGCGTGAGCGGCAGCACCTCGAGCATGCCGCGTGCGGTGACCTCCTCGATGACCTCCGGACTCGCGAGACCGTCGAGCGTGTCGAACACCGCTTGCGCCCACGGGCCCATCTTGTCGCTCTCGCTGCCGGGCAGGTAGCCGAGCTCCTGGCCGCCGACCGCGTACAGCGGCCGGAACACGACGACCTTGCGATGGGTCCGTCGTTCGAGCACCGCGTCGAGGCCCGCGGTGAGCGCGAGCGCGGACTTGCCGGTGCCGGCCTTCCCGCCGAGCGAGACGATGCCGATGCTCTCGTCGAGCAGCAGATCCAGGGCGACGCGCTGCTCGGCGGACCGGCCGTGCAAGCCGAACGCCTCACGCTCGCCGCGCACCAGCTGCACCTGCTTGTTCGCCGTCACCCGACCCAACGCGCTGGATGTGCCGCCGAGTAGTCGAACACCGGTGTGGCACGGCAACTCTCGCGCTTCGTCGATGTCGGCGAATCCCTCGGCGAACAGGCCGTCGATGGTCGCGCGCGACGCCTCGATCTCGGCCATGCCCGTCCATCCCGACGGGACGACGTCGTGAGCGTGGTACTCGTCGGCCGGCAGACCCACCGCACCGGCCTTGACGCGCAGCGGGATGTCCTTGCTGACCAGCACCACGTCCTTGCCCTCGGCGGCGAGGTTCAGTGCGCACGCGAGTATCCGCGAGTCGTTGGAGTCGGTCCGGAAGCCGACGGGAAGAACAGCGGGGTCGGTGTGATTGAGCTCGACCTGCAGGGTGCCGTTCTCGGTGCCGATGGGCACGGGCTGATCGAGGCGCCCGTGGCGGATCCGCAGGTCGTCGAGCATCCGCAACGACTCGCGCGCGAACCACCCCAGTTCGTGATGGTGCCGCTTGCCCTCGAGCTCGCTGATGACGACGAGTGGAAGGACGATCGCGTGCTCGGCGAACCGAGTCACGGCCCAGGGGTCCGAGAGCAGAACCGAGGTGTCCAGCACGTAGGTGCGGACGGAAGAACCGGAGCGAGCTGCAGTCACGTGGGGCTCCTAAGGACGCGCGGTCACCGCGCATCCGTCGATCGCTGGACCGGTCGATCCCGACACCGCAGGGACCGGGGCCGGCCCCTCCCGACCGAATGACTCAGTCATGTGTGAGGACCTCCCGTACGGACGGCTTCCCCGCCACCCGCACTGCTGACGCTAGACCGGATCGGGGGCGCAGGCTCGGCGACACGTGGGGACGTGTGGGTGAACTCTGCGTTACACGCCCGTGCGCCTTTCGCGCATCCAGGAGTACGCAAAAGGCGCACGGGGCCGAAGGCCACGGTGTTAACTTCGGCCGATGCAGAACGCGCAGGAAATGCAGCAGCTCAGGGGAACCCACGGCACCGTCGCCTACCGTTCCTGGCCGTCCACCACGCCGGGATTCGTCGCGCTGCTCGCGCACGGATACGGCGAACACTCGGGTCGCTACGGCCACCTGGCGTCGACCCTGACGTCGGCCGGAGCGGCGGTGTACGCACCCGACCATCACGGGCACGGGCGGTCCGACGGGACGCCCGCCGAGATCACGGACGTGGACGGCATCGTCGCCGATCTGCACTCGATCGCGGACATCGCCCGCGGCGAGCACCCCGATCTACCGGTGATGCTGCTGGGCCACTCGATGGGTGGTCTCATCGCCACGCGCTACGCGCAGACCCACCCCGGCGAGCTGGCGGCACTCGTGCTGTCCGGTCCGCTGGTCGGGCAGAACCCGGCCTTCTCGATGCTGCTGTCGATGGACGAGATCCCCGAGATCCCGATCGACCCGTCCGTGCTGTCCCGCGACCCCGAGGTCGGCGCCGCCTACCAGGCGGACCCGCTGGTCTTCCACGGCCCCTTCGCGCGCGTCACCCTCGAGACCTTCACGGCCGCGGTGGAGACGGTGGCGTCCTCCGGCACTCTCGGCGACCAGCCCACGTTGTGGCTGCACGGCGGCGACGATCAGCTGGTGCCGCTGGAGACGACGACCGAGGCGATGCGCTCGCTGCGCGGCCCGTCGTTCGAGGAGAAGGTCTACCCCGGTGCGCGGCACGAGATCCTGAACGAGACCAACCGCAGCGAGGTCGAGTCGGACATCCTCGACTTCCTGGGCCGCGCCGGCCTGCCGCTCACTCGCGACTGAGGTCGCGGACGATCGACGAGTAGAGGCCGGGGCGGCGGTCCACCAGGTAGGGGTTGTCTCGATGGGCCGCCGCCACGACCTCGGTGTCCACCGTGCCGAGAATCAGGCCGGTCTCGTCGTCGAGCCGGTCGACCACCTCGGCGTCGGGGCCGACGATGCTGCTACGGCCGACGTAGGTGGTGGCGCGCTCGGTTCCGACGTGGTTGACGTACGCGACGTAGAGCTGGTTCTCCCATGCGCGGGTGCGGATGACGACGTCGGCCACGAACGTGAACGGCACCATCTGCGCGGTGGGAACGAGCAGGGCGTGCGCGCCCGCGAGGGCCGCGGCTCGGACGTTCTCTGGGAACTCGACGTCGTAACAGATCATCAGACCGAGCCGCACCCCGCGGAAGTCGACGACCGTCACCGAGTCGAGCCCGGGCGAGTACCACTCCCGGTCGAGCTCACCGTAGAGGTGCGACTTGCGGTGCTGCGCGATCACACTGCCGTCCGCATCGACGAGTGCGACCGTGTTGTACACCGCTCCCGCCTCGGTCTCCGGCAGACCCACGAGCAGCGCGATGCCGCGGCGGCGCGCCAGTGCGCACACCTCGGAGAGAAGGTCCCGTGACGTCAGGTCACCGAGGCGATCGCCGATGTCGTACCCGGTCACGAACATCTCCGGCGTGACCAGGAGGTCGGCTCCGCGCGCCAGAGCCGCCCCCGCGGCTCCGTCGAGTTCCGCGAGGTTGGCGTCGACGTCACCGGGTGACCCCGCCGTCTGCAGACCCGCCACGGTGAGCCGCATGTCGGATCAGCCCAGCAGTCCCCAGCCCTCGAGTCCCTCGTACAGCGGGAAGTCGTGGGCGAGCGTGCTGACGCGACCACGCAGG
Source organism: Rhodococcus sp. BP-316 (assembly GCF_019836105.1). NCBI lineage: Bacteria > Bacillati > Actinomycetota > Actinomycetes > Mycobacteriales > Nocardiaceae > Rhodococcus > Rhodococcus sp. BP-316. The sequence goes on from NZ_JABUEE010000003.1 coordinate 173,578, forward strand.
TCGTCGGTGGCCTCGCCGGTGGCGAGCGCCGTCGCGATGATGTCGGCGACCTCGGTGAACTCGGCCTCGCCGAACCCACGGGTCGCGAGCGCCGCGGTACCGATACGCAGACCGGAGGTGACCATCGGCGGGCGCGGATCGAACGGCACCGCGTTGCGGTTCACGGTGATGCCGACCTCGTGCAGCAGATCCTCGGCCTGCTGGCCGTCGAGCTGCGAGTTGCGCAGGTCCACCAGCGCGAGGTGGACGTCGGTTCCGCCCGTCAGCACCGAGACACCCTTGTCGGAGACGTCGGCGCCGGTCAGCCGCTCCGCGAGCAGCGACGCACCGAGCAGGGTGCGTTCCTGACGCTCCCGGAACTCGGGAGTGCCGGCGATCTTGAAGGCGACGGCCTTGGCCGCGATCGCGTGCATGAGCGGACCGCCCTGCTGGCCGGGGAACACCGCGGAGTTGAGCTTCTTCGCCCACTCCTTCTTGGCGAGGATGATGCCCGAGCGGGGCCCACCGAGGGTCTTGTGGACGGTGGAGGACACGACGTCCGCGTAGGGCACCGGCGACGGGTGCACACCGGCGGCGACGAGCCCGGCGAAGTGCGCCATGTCGACCCACAGAAGCGCACCGACCTCGTCGGCGATGGAGCGGAACGCGGCGAAGTCCTGGTGCCGCGGGTAGGCCGACCATCCGGCGATGAGCACCTGTGGGCGTGCGTGCAGCGCCTGCTTGCGCACCTCGTCCATGTCGATGCGGTGGTCTTCCTTGCTCACACCGTAGGACTCGACCTCGTAGAGCTTGCCCGAGAAGTTCAGCTTCATGCCGTGCGTCAGGTGGCCGCCGTGCGCCAGGTCCAGACCCATGATCTTGTCGCCCGGGTTGATCAGAGCCATGAGAACGGCGGCGTTGGCCTGGGCGCCCGCGTGCGGCTGCACGTTGGCGAACTCGGCACCGAACAGCTCCTTCGCCCTGGTCCGAGCCAGATCCTCGACGATGTCGACGTGCTCACACCCGCCGTAGTACCGACGACCGGGGTAACCCTCGGCGTACTTGTTGGTGAGGACGCTGCCCTGCGCCTGGAGCACCGCGCGGGGAACGAAGTTCTCCGACGCGATCATCTCCAGGGTGTCGCGCTGGCGTCCCAGCTCGCCGGCCATCGCCGCGGCGACCTCGGGATCCACCTCGGCGAGGGAGGCGGTGTCGATGTTGGTGGCAGAGACGGGCGCAGCAGTCATGCCGCCGAGTCTAATGCCCGTGATCAGCGCAGTTGAGACGGGATGAGGGGTTCGTCGAGCAGCCGCTCGAAGCGGTCGGCTCGGCCGTCCGCCGAGTCGGCCCGGTGCAGCCACGAGTGCAGCAGGCGATACCCCTCGACATAGGTGCTGGTGTAGGCACGCCAGAGCGGTGAGGACAGGAATCGCAACATCTGACGGGCGCGTTCCGGTGTCGCGAGCGACCACTGCCCCAGGAACGCGGCCACGTCGTCCTGGCTGCGGTGCTCGTCGTGCAGCAGCAGCGCGGCGTCCTGACGCACCCCCAGCAGCTTCGCCGACGCGGTCTGCAGCGCCTCGGCGCGTTCCCCGTCGAATCGCAGGCCGAGGTCGGCGTAGATCTCCTGCGCCCACACTCCCCAGCCCGGCCCGACGATCGACTCGAGCGCCAGGTCCGCGAGGCCCTCGGCCATCAGGCACTGCGGAGTGTTGACGACGAAGAGCGTCTGCTCCGCCTGCCCGGCACCGCGCACGAGCCCGGCCTCCTTGCGGCAGTGCTCGGTGTGGTGGCCCGGGTACGACTCGTGTGCGATGAGATGGGGCAGATGCGCCATGTGCTGCTTGAGGTCCGAGTTGATCGCGACGGTGGACCGGTAGTCGCCCAGGTAGTAGTTGAACCCGGACCACGGCTTGTCACCCACCACCTCGTAGGTGACCTTCTCGGTGTCGGGCAGCGGGTACCGGCCGCGCACCTTGTCGCGCAACGCACTGGAGAACGCCTCGACGCACTCGGCGAGCCGCTCGGGCGGGATCTCGTCGGCCACGCGGTGAGCGCGCACCCGCTCCCCCAGTGGCCCCGCCCCGCCCAGCACCTCGTCCATCAGGCGATGTGCCTCGCGGTAGTCGTCGGTGTCGCCCGGTGCGATCGCGACGTCGAAGTAGTCGTGCACCTCGTCGACGAATCCGATCTCGTCACCGGCCAACTTCCGTGCCGACGTCTCGAGCGCGCGCAGGTGGACGTCGAGGAACGCGGCGCGGTCCTCGGAGAGCCCCGACGAGGGCAGTTCGGTCCGCAGTTCCGCCGCCCGCCGCGCCAGCGCGCGGGGTTCGGGCGGGGGCGCGTTCTCGACCTGGCGTCGCAGAGCGGGGTCGCCGGTGTAGGCATCGACGAACCCCTCCTCGAGGCGATCGAAGGACAACCCCAGCACGAGGTAGTCGTGGACGAGAGTGTCGGCGTGCATGACGCTCGACTCTAGTCACGCACCACCCGGCTGTCGGTTCGCCGGAGCCACCCAGCACAATTCAGTCATGGAGGCAGCGTGTCCCGAGTGAGCGAGTCGAGTCCGTACGTCGAATTCGACCGTCGACAGTGGCGCACTCTCCGGAACGCGACACCCCTGGTCCTGACCGAGGACGAGCTCACCGGCCTGCGCGGTCTGGGCGAACAGATCGACCTCGACGAGGTCGCGGAGGTCTACCTCCCCCTCGCTCGACTCATCCATCTCCAGGTGGCCGCCCGCCAACGCCTGTTCGCGGCGACGGCCACGTTCCTCGGGGAGAAGACGCCGGACCGCCAGGTCCCGTTCGTCATCGGCATCGCCGGCAGCGTCGCCGTCGGCAAGTCCACGACCGCGCGCGTGCTGCAGGCACTGCTGGCGCGATGGGAGCACCACCCGCGCGTGGACCTGGTGACGACGGACGGGTTCCTTTACTCGTCGGCCGAGCTGGTGCGTCGAGGAATCATGCACCGCAAGGGTTTTCCCGAGAGCTACGACCGGCGCAAGCTTCTGCGCTTCGTCACCGAGGTGAAATCCGGCGCCGAATCCGCACGCGCACCCGTGTACTCGCACGTCTCGTACGACATCGTGCCGGGCAAGTACACCGAGGTGCGACAGCCGGACATCCTCGTCATCGAGGGACTCAACGTCCTGCAGACCGGTCCGCGCCTCATGGTCTCGGACCTCTTCGACTTCTCCATCTACGTCGACGCCCGCATCGAGGACATCGAGAAGTGGTACGTCGACCGCTTTCTCGCCCTGCGCTCCACGTCGTTCGCCGACCCGGCCTCGCACTTCCACCACTACTCGGGACTGTCCGACGAGCACGCCAGGATCGCGGCCGCGGACATCTGGCAGTCGATCAACCGGCCCAACCTGGTGGAGAACATCCTGCCGACGCGCCCCCGCGCCACCCTGGTGCTGCGCAAGGACGCCGACCACACCATCAACCGGCTGCGCCTGCGCAAATTGTGACGACCGGCCTCCGGCCTGCCCGGCTCCGGCTCAGGTACCGAATCTCCGGTGCCGCGCGGCGAAGTCGCGCAGCGCGCGCAGGAAGTCGACGCGGCGGAACTCGGGCCAGTAGGCCTCGGTGAACCAGATCTCCGAGTACGCGCTCTGCCACAGCAGGAACCCGGACAACCGCTGCTCCCCCGACGTGCGGATCACCAGATCCGGATCCGGCTGGCCCGACGTGTAGAGGTGCGAGTCGATGCCCTCGACGGTGACCGAGCGGAGCAACTCGTCCCCGTCGGCACCGTCGGACAGCCGTTCCGCGATGAGCGACTGCACGGCGTCGGCGATCTCCTGACGGCCGCCGTACCCGACCGCGACGTTGACGTGCGTTCCCGAGCGGCCGGCCGTGCCGGCGGCGGCCTCCTTGAGGCGGCGGGCGGATTCGGCGGGAAGCAGATCCATCGTGCCGACGATCTTCACGGACCAGTTCTTTCCCGGTCCGCTGATCTCCTCGACGACGTCGGTGATGATCTCGAGCAGCGAGTCGAGCTCGTCCGGTGACCGGCGCAGGTTCTCGGTGGACAACAGGTAGATGGTGGCCATCTCGACGCCGGCCATGTCACACCACGTGAGCAGCTCCGCGATCTTGAGCGCGCCCATCCGGTGCCCGTGGCTGACGTCGGTGAAGCCGTTCTCCCGGGCCCAGCGACGATTGCCGTCGCACATCACGGCTACGTGCCGAGGGTGCTGAGCGCCCTCGAGCTGACGCAGCAGGCGCCTCTCGTAGAGCGTGTACAGCAGACCGCGAGCCTTCACCCAGCTCCCCACTTCGACAGAATTGTTCAGCAGGTGATCACCCTACGCCCGCAGTACGACGCGATCGGCGTGACCGACTCGTCACCGCGCCGCATGATGGTTCCGTGGCGTACGGGGTACCCGGCTCCGACCGCACACGAGAGAACAGGAGCAGTCATGACTGTTGTCCGGGACACCACGGCGAGCGTCGATGCCGTGTGGAACGTGCTCTCCGACGGGTGGAGCTACGCGACGTGGGTGGTGGGCGCCTCGCGCATCCGCGCCGTCGACCCCGAGTTCCCCGCGCCCGGCTCGCGGATCCACCATTCGGTCGGGCTGTGGCCCGCCGTGCTGAACGACGAGACGCGGGTACTGAGCATGACGGAGGGACGCGAGGTGACACTCGAAGCGCGCGGGATGCCGGCAGGCAAGGCGACGATCGTCCTGCGCCTGACGCCGCGAGGCTCGGGGTGCCGGATCGAGATGATCGAGCACGCTCGGACCCTCCCGTTCTCGCTCGTTCCCGAGTCGGTCCAGCACGCACTCGTGTATCCCCGCAACACCGAGACGACACGGCGACTCGCGCTGCTGGCCGAGCGTTCCGCGGTTCCCCGATGACGACCACGACGGTGGACGCCGTCGTGATCGGAGCGGGCCACAACGGACTCGTCGCGGCGTCCGTGCTCGCCGACGCAGGATGGGACGTCGTCGTCCTGGAGTCCGCCCCGGTGCCCGGCGGCGCGGTCCGCAGCGCCGAGCTCACCCCGGGATACGTGAGCGACCTGTTCAGTGCCTTCTATCCCCTCGGTGCGTCGTCCCCGGCGTTCACGGCGCTCGAGCTCGACCGCCACGGACTCCGCTGGACCCACTCACCCGTCGTCTTCGGTCACCCGCGCTCGCCCGACGACGAGGACGCCCCGGTGGTCCACCACGATCCCGAGGACACCGCCGCCATGCTGGCGGAGCACGATCCGCGCGACGGCGAGGCGTGGATGTACGTGGTGGATCAGTGGAACCGGATCCGCGATCCTCTGCTGCACTCGCTGTTCGGCAGCTCCTTCCCGCCTGTCAAGGGTGCCGCGACGCTCTTCCGGCGCCTCGGGACCGCGGAGACACTGCGGTTCCTGCGCTTCGCAGTACTCCCGGCCCGGGCGATGGCGCACGAGTTGTTCCACAGCGAGGCTGCGCGATGCCTGCTGCTCGGCAACGCCATGCATGCCGACGTCCCCACCGACGCACCCGCGAGCGGCATCATGGGCTACCTGCTGACGATGCTCGCGCAGGATGTCGGCTACCCCGTCCCGGTCGGCGGTGCGCAGGAGCTGACCAGCGCGCTCGTGCGCCGTGCCGAGAGCGCCGGGGCGCGGGTCGTCTGCGGAACCGAGGTGACCTCGATCGACGTCTCCGGCGGTGTCGCCCGCGGCGTGCGGACGGCAGGCGGCGACACGTACGTCGCACGGCGAGCCGTCGTCGCAGACGTGTCCGCTCCCGCGCTGTACGGCTCGCTGTTGCCGCGGGACGCGGTTCCCGCCCGGGTGCACAGCGATCTCGAGAAGTTCGAGTGGGACACCCCGGTGGTGAAGATCAACTACGCGCTCGACTCCCCGATCCCGTGGCGCTCGAAGAGTCTGAACGAGGCGGGCACGGTGCACGTCGGCGCAGACGACGACGGTCTGGTGCGGTGGAACGCCGACCTGGTGACAGGCCGCATCCCGGAGCGGCCGTTCATGCTGTTCGGTCAGATGACGACCGCGGACGCCACCCGCTCCCCGGCCGGGACGGAGAGCGCATGGGCGTACACACACCTCCCCCGCGGTGTGACGGACGACGCCTCGGGCGACCTGCTCGCCGAGCGGGTCGACACCGTCCTCGAGGAGTACGCGCCCGGGTTCGCGGCGTCGATCGTCGGCAAGCACGTCCAGCGGCCGGGCGACCTGACAGCGGACGACGCCAACCTGTTCGGTGGCGCGGTGAACGGCGGAACGTCGCAACTGCAGCAGCAGTTGGTGTTCCGGCCCGTTCCCGGACTCGGACGTACGGAGACTCCCGTCGGTCGGTTGTTCCTCGGGAGCGCGTCCGCCCATCCGGGCGGCGGCGTGCACGGGGCACCGGGACTGGCTGCGGCGAGGGCCGCGTTGGCGAGCGACGGTGTGCGCGGATGGGTTCACCGCAAGACGATCAGTGCCCTGATGATTCTGACACTCGGTGACCGCTAGTTCGGCCACGGTCGGAGCGCGAACCTACGGTACCGTAGGTTCGTGACTGTCTTCGGGCTCGACGAACTGCCGGTGAAGCCGCGCATGCGCGGATGGATCCACCTGTACGCCTTCGGGGTGTCGGTGGTCTGCGGGATCGTGCTCGTGGTGCTCGCCTACTCGGCGGTGTCCGTCCGGGCCGGTCTCGCGATCACTGTCTACGCCGTCGCGACGTGCGGTCTCTTCGGAGTGAGCGCGACATACCACCGCGTCCACTGGCAGACCGTGCGCAGCCGGACGTGGATGAAGCGCGCCGATCACTCGATGATCTTCCTGTTCATCGCCGGCAGTTACACGCCGTTCGCAGTGCTCGGGCTGCCGAGCCGCACCGGCACCATCGTGCTGATCGTGGTGTGGGCCGGTGCGCTGGCCGGAGTGACGCTGAAGATGCTGTGGCCCACGGCCCCTCGCTGGCTGGGCGTGCCCCTGTATCTCGTGCTGGGCTGGGCCATCGTGCCGGTCGCGGGCGAACTCACCCATCGTGTGGGCGTCGGACCGATGGCACTGCTGGTGGCGGGCGGCGTGTTCTACAGCATCGGCGCGGTTCTCTACGCAACGAAATGGCCCAACCCGTGGCCCACCACGTTCGGCCATCACGAGTTCTTCCACGCCGCGACGGTCGTCGCCGCGGTGTGCCACTACATCGCCGTGTGGCTGGTGCTCTTCACCTGATCCGGCGTCACCGGACCAGGAGTGCGGTCAGGTCCTCGGGGTCGGTGACCGGTCGGTCGCACACGAAGCCGTGACACACGTACGCGGCCGACTCGCCGCTCACCAGCGGGCGATCCGCGAGCAGCGGGACCGAGTCGGGCGGACCCGCGACCACCACCGTGCCGCCGGCGGCGACGCGGCGGGCGGTGCGTACGAGGTCGTCGTCGACCGACTCCGTGGCGATCGCCACCTGCACCGGTCCCGCCACCGCGGCTTCCGCGACGGTCAACCAGTGGCCGGCCGACCGGGGTGCCCGCTCGAGCAGGATCGACGCTCGCGCCAGCGACCTGTCCGCCGCCGCACCGAAGCGCGAGGAGTTCTCGCTGGACGCGGCCACCGTCAGCAGAGCCTCGGTGATCAGTGCCGCTCCGGACGGGGTCGCGTTGTCGAGTGGATCGCGAGGCCGGGTCACGAGCGTCTCCGCGTCGTCGGCGGTGTCGAACCAGCTGCCCGGCTGCTCAGGATCGGCGAAGTGGTCGAGCGCGACGTCGAGTACCTCCTCCGCCGCCGTCAGCCAGCGTGCCTCCCCGGTCGCCTGGTGCAGCGCGGCGAGAGCGACGGCGAGTGCGCCGTGATCCTCCGCGATAGCCGCCGCATCGCCCACGACACCGCCCAGGGACGCACGCCGTAGTCGGCCGTCGACGCGGTGCAGGTCCAGGATGCGGTCCGCGCAGCGTGCTGCCGCATCGACCCAGTTCCGGTACCCCAGCGCGGCGCCGCCCTCGGCCAGCGCCGTGATCGCGAAGCCGTTCCAGGCGGTCACCACCTTGTCGTCGCGCCCCGGCTGAGGACGCGTGGCACGCGACGCGGCCAGTGCTGCGCGCATGCGTGCGAAACGCTCGGGGTCCGTCGGTTCGGCCCGCAGCTGCAACACGGACGCCCCCTCCTCGAACGTGCCCGTGTCGGTCACCCCGAACACCTGTGCGGCCCGAGCCCCGTCCTCGTCGCCCAGCACCTCGACCAGCTGCGCGGGTGTCCACGCGTAGGTCAGACCCTCCACCCCGTCGGTGTCGGCGTCCAGGGCGGAGGCGAAGCACCCGTCGTCCGTGCCGAGATCGCGCAGGAGGAAGTCGGCGGTGTCGACGGCCACACGATGAGCGAACGCATCGCCGCGGCGCGCCAGGTGAGCGTAGAAGCGCAGCAGCAACGCGTTGTCGTAGAGCATCTTCTCGAAGTGCGGCACCACCCAGTCCGCATCGACGGAGTACCGAGCGAAACCGCCCCCGAGCTGGTCGTACATCCCGCCGCGGGCCATGGCGTCGGCGGTACGGCCCACCGCAGCGCGGGCAGGCTCCGACCCGGTGCGCTCGACGTGGCGGAGCAGTCCCTCCACGAGAGACGACGGTGGGAACTTCGGTGCTCCGCCGAAGCCGCCGCGCGGCACGTCCTCGTCCGCCAGGACGCGCGCCACCGCCTCGTCGAGCAGGGCGGCGTCGACGACGCGGTCGCCCTCCGGAATGCCCGCGGCGGTCCTGCGCAGTTCCGCGACCACCGAGGCCGACGCCTGCTGCACCTCGTCACGACGGGTGCGCCACGTCTCGGAGATGGCCTCGAGCAGCTGCGTGAACGACGGCATCCCCTGCCGAGGTGTGGGCGGGAAGTAGGTGCCGCAGTAGAACGGTTCCGCGTCGGGGGTGAGGAACGCCGTCATCGGCCAACCGCCCTGACCCGTCATCGCGACCGTCGCGTTCATGTAGACGGCGTCGATGTCGGGACGTTCCTCGCGGTCGACCTTGATGCACACGAAGTTCGCGTTCATGATCTCCGCGATGGCGTCGTTCTCGAACGACTCGTGTGCCATCACGTGACACCAGTGACACGCCGAGTAGCCCACCGACAGCAGGACCGGGACGTCTCGTTCGCGAGCCCACGCCAGGGCGTCGTCACCCCACTGCTGCCAGTGCACGGGATTGTCGGCGTGCTGACGCAGGTAGGGGCTCGTCGAGTCGGACAGGGTGTTGCGCTCACGGGTGGCCACCCCTGCAGTGTCCCCCGTGACACCCGGCGCAATCACCGCTCGGGTCGCAAACCCCTCACCGCTCGGGTCGGAAGCCTCCGCGGTCCGTGCCCTCGTCCGCCGCCTGGTCCGGCGTCGGATCCTCCGGCTCGAAGGACGCCGGAAGCTTCTTGAAGTGCGCGTTCATCGACCGCACCAACAGGGCGGTACCGATGAGCAACAGCACGATGATGACGAGGCCGACGGGTGACGCCTTACCGAACTCGGGCCCGGTGTTGTTCTGCGCCAGTATGATCGACGCGCTGAGCACGGTCATCTAGGACTCGATCCCGGCGAACAGGTCGGTCTCGGGCAGCGACGTGCGCACGCGGGTCCGCGCCAGCTCGTACTCCTCGGTCGGCCACAGCTTCTTCTGCACGTCGACCGGGACCGCGAAGAAGCGGCCGTTCGGATCGATCTGGGTGCGGTGCGCACGCAGTGCGTCGTCGCGCTGCTGGAAGTAGTCCGCGCACTCCACCTGGGTTGTGACGCGCTCCATGATCTCGCCGCGATCCTTCGGCCACTGCGCGAGCCATTCCGTGAACGGCCCCTCCTGACCGGAGGCGATCATCTCGTCGTCGAACAACTGCATGCGCTGGCGGATGAAGCCGTGGGAGTAGTAGAGCTTCGAGACCTCCCACGCCTCGCCCGTTCCGGGGAACTGCTCGGGATCGCCGGCCGCCTCGTACGCGGCGACCGACACCTCGTGGCAGCGGATGTGGTCGGGGTGGGGGTAGCCACCCTTCTCGTCGTAGGTCGTCATGACGTGCGGCTTGAAGTCGCGCACCACGCGCACCAGAGCCTCGGTCGACTCCTCGAGCGGCACCAGCGCGAAGCATCCCTCGGGAAGCGGCGGCAGCGGATCTCCCTCCGGCAGACCGGAGTCCACGAACCCCAGCCACGTCTGCTGCACCCCGAGAATGGCTGCGGCAGCGGCCATCTCCTCCTTGCGCACCTCGGACATGCGCTCGCGCACACCGGGGATGTCCATGGCCGGGTTGAGGATGTCGCCGCGCTCACCGCCGGTGAGCGTGACCACCAGCACCTCGTTGCCCTCGGCCGCGTAACGCGCCATGGTGGCAGCGCCCTTGGAGGACTCGTCGTCGGGATGGGCGTGCACTGCCATCAGTCGCAGTCCGCTCACGTGTGCCTCACTTCAACTATCGGTGGTGCTCCGGTTCCGGTCCGGGCACCTCCAATAGTTCCACTTCGTCCGGTACCCCGCCGAGGCGGTACCGGGTCCGCGGGTAAGTTCGACGGCGATGTCCACCACGCCGCAGAGTCTCCCCGAGGGTCGCTACCCCACCAGTCGGGGAATCGCCCCGTCCCGTGTCCTCGCCGTGGCTCTGACGCTGCTGGTCATCGCGCTGGGCGTGGCCGTCGCCTACCTCGGATACACCAAGTTCACCACCCCCGACGTCGACGGGACCATGGTGTCGTTCGACATCGTCGGCGAGGACCGCGTCGACGTACGCCTGAACGTGACCAGGGACGACCCGTCCCAGCCCGCGGTCTGCATCATCCGATCGCGATCGCGCGACGGAACCGAGACCGGGCGACGCGAAGTACTGATCCCGGCGTCCGATAACGGCACCGAGGACGTCCGCAGCTTCGTGATCACCTCGGCCGCGCCGGGCCTCGCCGACCTCTACGGATGCAGCCTCGACGTGCCGGAACATCTCACACCTCGGTGACCGTCGGGTGCCGACCAAGAAACCACGAAGTTCTTTCGTGGTAAAATCGCTTCGTACACGGCTCACCCAGTGGGGCCGTGTATTGCTGCATTGACGGGCGTAACGCGAGCACTCGAGCCAAGGGCCGTTCGCATCGACCGCGTTCCGCCCCGGCGGAACGCCCTGCTCGTGACGGAGCTCGCGCACCAGCGCGGGCTCTCTTTCACGTGTGGGCTCGGTGACACCACCGCACGCCGCCTACGAATACCGGAGCCGAACGGCTCTGAAGAACACGAGGGAGTGATCGAGATGAGCGAGACCCAGGTGACCTGGCTGACCCAGGAGTCGCACGACAGGCTCAAGGGCGAACTCGACCAGCTCATCGCCAACCGACCCGTCATCGCCGCGGAGATCAACGAGCGACGGGAAGAGGGCGACCTCAAGGAGAACGGTGGATACCACGCCGCCCGCGAGGAGCAGGGCCAGCAGGAGGCGCGTATCCGCCAGCTGCAGGAGCTGCTGAACAACGCCAAGGTCGGCGAGGCTCCCACCCAGTCGGGCGTCGCGCTCCCCGGGTCGGTCGTCAAGGTCTACTACGACGGTGACGAGTCCGATTCCGAGACGTTCCTCATCGCCACGCGTGAGGAGGGCGCACGGGACGGCAAGCTCGAGGTCTACTCCCCCAACTCGCCCCTCGGCGGCGCATTGATCGACGCCAAGGTCGGCGACACGCGCGAGTACTCGCTGCCCAACGGCAAGACCATGAAGGTCACGCTCGCGAGCGCGGAGCCGTACCACAACTGATCTCGCACGACGCATGTCGTTCGGCCCCGCACGTTCGCGTACGGGGCCGAACTGCGTTTCCCATCCGTGTGGCCGCCGGGCTCGAAGCCCTGGTGTAACAGGCACGCGCTCGCCGAGCGATGAACGCCATGGAGGTGCCACCAGATGAGTCTCGCCACGAAGGCATTCGCAGGGTTCGACATCGACGACCGCCACGTGCGGGTGGTCGTCACCGACGCGGCCGTGATCACCGATGCGGCAGCCGCGGCGCGCACCGCCCTGGACACGTGGCTCGACATCGTCTCGCTCACCCGTGCGGACTCCGAACTGCAGCGACTGAACCGCTCCTTCGGCCGGACCGTGCGCGTCTCCCCTGCTCTGGCGGACCAGGTGCGACACGCCCTCGCCGCCGCGGACCTGACGGCCGGCGCCGTCGATCCGCTCCGCAGCTCGGGCACGGACACTCACGAGGCCATCGAGGTCGACGGTCTCGGCGTGCGCCTTCCCGGCTGGGCCACAGTCGATCTGGACGCGACAGCGCTCGCCGTGGTCGTGGAGCGCATCGCCGCGACGATCGCACGCCGCTTCGCCTGCGGGGCACTGGTGTCGGTGTCGGGTGCGAACTCGACCGACACCGACATTGCCGTCGCCGGGCCGGAACCCGTTCGTGGATGGCAGATCTCGGTGATCGACGGCTCGGCGGAACGCCTCGTTCCGATCGCCTCGGGAACCACGATGGTGACCACCACGGGCACCACCACGGCCACGGTGGCCGCGTCCTCCCCCGTGGTGGCAGCCGCGCTGTCGCGCGCCGCGGCAGCGGGCGCCGACGCGCTGGTCGATCGCGCCGCCGACCACGCCTCCGCTGCGGTCTTCATCGCCGCCTGATCACTCCTGAACTGTCCGATCACTCCTGAACTTCGGCCTCGTATCCGGCGGCCGCGAGACCCGACAGCACGGCGGCGCGGTGATCCGGGCCCCGGGTCTCCAGGGTCATCATGATCTCGACCTCGTCCATCGCGAGCCGCCCTGCCGTGCGCGCGTGCACCACGTCGACCACACTCGCGGCCGTGTCGCGTGCCACGCCGAGCACCCCCACCAGGCCACCCGGGCGGTCGGGGATGACGATGCGCACCGTCAGATAGCGACCCGCCGCTCGCAACCCGTGCGCGACGACGTGTGTCAGCAGGAGCGGATCGATGTTGCCGCCGGACAGGACAGCGACGATCGGGCCGTCACCGTGGAACTGTTCGGGATGGTCCATGAGCGCAGCGACGGCTGCCGCTCCGGCGGCTTCGACGATGAGTTTGGCGCGCTCCATACACAGCAGCAGTGCCCGCGACAGCGCATCCTCGCTGACGGTGATCACGCGGTCCACCATTTCGGTGACGTGCGCGAAGGGGACCGCCCCGGGACGCCCCACGGCGATACCGTCGGCCATCGTCGACATCCGTTCGGCAGAGATCGGCATACCGGCCTCGAGCGATCCGGGCCACGCGGCTGCCTGTTCCGCCTGCACCCCGACGATGCGAATGTCCTTGCCGCTCAACGCGACGGCAGCGGCGATGCCGGCGACGAGACCGCCGCCGCCGGTCGGCACCACGATGGTGCCCACATCGGGCATCTGGTCGAGAATCTCGACGCCGACCGTGGCCTGGCCAGCGACCACGTCGATGTGATCGAACGGGTGGATCAGCACGGCGCCGGTCTCGTCGGCGAAGGCCATGGCCGCCAGGAGAGCCTCGTCGATGGTGGTGCCCACCTGGTGAATGGTGGCCCCGTACGCCTTGGTGGCCACCAACTTCGGCAGCGGCGCACCGTTCGGCATGAACACCGTCGACGCGGCCCCGAGTTCCGACGCCGCCCACGCGACGCCCTGCGCGTGATTGCCGGCACTGGCCGCGACCACCCCACGAGCGCGCTCCTCGTCGGTCAGACCCGCGATCCGGTTGTACGCACCCCGCGGCTTGAACGATCCGGTGCGCTGCAGGTTCTCGCACTTGAGCCACACCTGGCGGTCGGTGCGATCGGACAGGACACGGGACGCCACGAGGGGTGTGCGGCGCATGACCGGGGCTAGCAGCGCGGTGGCGCGGTCCAGCCGGTCGGCGGTGAGGAGATCCATGGCTGGAACCCTAAACCCGAATGCTCCTAGGCGAGCGCCTGTTCGATGTCGCCCACCAGGTCGGCGGCGTCCTCGATGCCGACGGACAGGCGCACCAGGTCGTCCGGCACCTCGAGCAGCGAGCCGGCGGTGGAGGCGTGGGTCATGGCGCCGGGATGCTCGATCAACGACTCGACGCCGCCCAACGACTCGGCGAGAGTGAAGATCTCGGTGCGCGCGCAGAGGTCCAGCGCCGCCTGGCGGCCACCCTTCAGACGGACCGACACCATGCCGCCGAACCGACGCATCTGCTTGGCGGCGACGGCGTGGGACGGGTGGCTCTCGGATCCCGGGTAGATGACCGAGGAGACGGCGGGGTGACCCGTCAGCAGCTCGACGATCTTCTCGGCGTTGTCGCTGTGCCGCTCCATGCGCAGGGCGAGCGTCTTGATGCCGCGCAGTGTCAGGAACGCGTCGAACGGTCCGGGAACACCGCCGGCGCCGTTCTGCAGGAAGGCGAACGACGCGTCCAGTTCCTCGTCGTTGCACACGAGGGCGCCGCCGACGACGTCGGAGTGTCCACCGATGTACTTGGTCGTCGAGTGCAGCACCACGTCAGCGCCGAGCGTGAGGGGCTGCTGCAGGTACGGCGACGCGAACGTGTTGTCGACGACGATCTTCGCGCCCGCCTCGTGTGCGACGCCCGACAGAGCCTCGATGTCGCCGACGTTGAGCAGCGGATTGGTGGGCGTCTCGACCCAGACCAGCTTCGTGTTGGGGCGAATGGCCTCGCGCACGGCGTCGACGTCCGACACCGCGGCCACCGAGTACTCGATGCCCCACTGGGTGAACACCTTGTCGATGAGCCGGAAGGTGCCGCCGTACGCGTCGTTCGGGATCACGAGGTGGTCGCCCGGGCGCAGCGACGCCCGCAGGAGGGCGTCCGTCGCGGCCATGCCCGAGGAGAACGCGCGACCGTAGTGGCCGTTCTCGAGGGCTGCCAGGTTGGCCTCGAGCGGACGCCGGGTCGGGTTGCCGGTGCGGGCGTACTCGAACCCGCTGCGCATACCACCCACGCCGTCCTGGGCGAAGGTGGAGCTCGCGTAGATCGGGACGTTGACCGCACCGGTCAGCGGGTCGGGCTCGTACCCGGCGTGCACCGCGCGAGTGGAGAACCCCTGCCAGGACGTCGTGTCGGACTTGCTGCGCTGCTCACTCATGCGCACCAGCCTAACGAGCGGGCAGGCCGGAGGCCGGTCGGGATAGGTCAGTAGTTCCGTGTGTCAGGACGCGGTGGTGACGAATCCGAGGAGATCGTGGCGGGTGATGACGCCGACCGGCTTGCCGTCGTCGACGACCATGACGGCGTCGGTGTCGCCGAGCGTCTTCGTCGCGGCCGAGACCGGCTCACCGGCGCCGATGAGCGGGAACGGCGCACTCATGTGCGTCTTCACGGCGTCGGACAGGTTCGCCCGGCCCTCGAACACGGCACTGAGCAGATCGCGCTCGCTGACACTGCCCGCGACCTCGCCCGCCATGACCGGCGGCTCGGCGCCGACGACCGGCATCTGGGAGACGCCGTACTCGCGCAGGATCTCGATGGCGTCGCGCAGCGTCTCGGACGGGTGCGTGTGCACGAGGTCGGGCAGTGCGCCGGACTTGCCGCGCAGCACGTCACCGACGGTGGGCTCGGCGGTGCCGCCGTCGAGCCGGGTGCGCAGGAAGCCGTAGGAGCTCATCCACTTGTCGTTGAAGATCTTGCCGAGGTAGCCGCGACCACCGTCGGGCAGCAGGACGACGACGAGGGCGTCCGGGCCCTCGCGCTCGGCCACCTGCAGCGCGGCGACCATGGCCATACCGCAGGATCCGCCGACCAGCAGGCCCTCCTCGCGGGCCAGGCGACGCGTCATCTCGAACGAGTCGGCGTCGGACACGGCGATGATCTCGTCCGGGATCGACGGGTCGTACGCGCTGGGCCAGAAGTCCTCGCCCACGCCCTCGACGAGGTACGGCCGGCCGGTCCCGCCCGAGTAGACGGAACCCTCGGGATCGGCACCGATGATCTTCACCGCACCGCCCGACATCTCCTTGAGGTAGCGACCGGTTCCGGTGATGGTGCCGCCGGTACCGACGCCGGCGACGAAGTGCGTGATCTTGCCGTCCGTGTCGTTCCAGATCTCGGGTCCGGTGGTCTCGTAGTGGCTCTGCGGACCACCCGGATTGGCGTACTGGTTGGGCTTCCAGGCACCGTCGATCTCGCGCACGAGGCGGTCCGAGACGCTGTAGTAGCTGTCCGGATCCTCGGGGGCGACAGCGGTGGGGCACACGACGACCTGCGCGCCGTAGGCACGTAGGACGTTGCGCTTGTCCTCGCCGACCTTGTCGGGGCACACGAAGACGCACTTGTAGCCGCGCTGCTGTGCGACGAGGGCCAGGCCGACTCCGGTGTTGCCGGAGGTGGGCTCGACGATGGTGCCGCCGGGCTTCAGTTCACCGGACGCCTCGGCCGCCTCGATCATCTTGACGGCGATGCGGTCCTTCGAACTGCCACCGGGATTGAGGTACTCCACCTTGGCGGCGAGGAGTGCGGACCCGGGGGCGACGACGGTGTTCAGCTTCACTAGCGGGGTGTTGCCGATGAGGTCGACGACGCTGTTTGCAATGCGCATGCGTCCATCCTCCCAGATGTCCGGCCGGACACCCACCGAGCCTCGTCGCGCTGCGGCGATCGCACTGCACGGCACCACCGTCGGCGCACCTAGAATCGGACAGGTGAACGGAGGTGCGATGCAGCAGGGCGGCTCGGGTCGCGGTGGGTGGCGACAGGCAGCGGTGGCGGGAGCCGCCACCGTCGTCGCGGGATCCGGCGCGGGAACGCTGTCCTGGGCCGCGTACCGGCACCTGCTGGCGCAGGCGGCCGCTGCCCGGACCGTGATCGGCCGCAGCACGGACCGGCCGCCCGAGGCCGACGGTGTGTACGCCCCGGGTGCGCGCGTCCCGCAGCGGTGGCGCCCCGGCGTGCAGTCCGACCTGCACCTGATGATCTTCGGCGACTCGACGGCGGCCGGCATGGGCTGCGTCGTCGCGGACGAGGTGCCGGGCGTGCTGATCGCGCGGGGGCTCGCCGACGAGAGCGGGAAGCGGATCCGGTTGAGCACCAAGGCCATTCCCGGCGCGACATCCAAGGGACTCGAGGGTCAGGTCGATGCGATGCTGGTCGCCCACCACGACCGGCCCGACGCTGCGGTCGTCTTCATCGGCGCCAACGACGTCACCAAGAAGCATGCGGTGGCGGCCTCGGCCGAGCGCCTGCGTACCGCGGTGCGTCGCCTGCGGGCGGAGGGCACCGTCGTGGTCGTCGGAACGTGCCCGGATCTCGGTGTCGTCACCGCCATCCCGCAGCCGCTCCGCGCTGTCGTGCGGACGTGGGGCCACCGACTCGCGCGGGCTCAGACGTCGGCGACGCTCGCCGCCGGCGGCCACCCCGTCGCGCTGGCGGATCTGCTCGCCCCGGAGTTCCTCGCGGCACCGGAGCGGATGTTCTCGGCCGACCGTTTCCATCCGTCCGCGGCCGGATACGAACTCGCTGCCCAGCAGATCCTGCCCGTGCTGGCGGCCGCGCTGGGCGAATGGGCGGGCGGCCCCCTGCCGACGCTGCCCACGGTGTCGGACGTCGCCGAGCAGCGTCGCCTCGTCTCCCGCCTCACCGCCTCGGCCAACCGCCACGTGTCGCGGCTACGGCCGCGAGACGCCCTGCAGTGACCGGGGGCAGACCGGACGAGAGTTACCCTCCAGTCATATCGTCGCCAACCCCAGGAGTCCTCCCATGCCAGAAGCAGTGATCGTGTCCGTGGCCCGTTCGCCCATCGGGCGCGCGATGAAGGGGTCGCTCGTCAGCATGCGTCCCGACGACCTCGCAGCGCAGATGGTCAAGGCAGCCCTCGACAAGGTGCCCGCCCTCGACCCCACCATGATCGACGACCTCCTCATGGGCTGCGGCCTCCCCGGCGGCGAGCAGGGCTTCAACATCGGCCGCAACGTCGCCATCCAGCTCGGCTACGACTTCCTCCCCGGCACCACCATCACCCGCTACTGCTCCTCCTCGCTGCAGACCACCCGCATGGCCCTGCACGCCATCAAGGCCGGCGAGGGCGACGTGTTCATCTCCGCCGGCGTCGAGACCGTCTCCCGCTTCGTCAAGGGCAACTCCGACTCGTACCCGGACACCCAGAACCCCATCTACGCCGACGCGCAGGCCCGCACCGAGAAGATCGCCGAGGGTGGCCAGACCTGGTCCGACCCCCGCGAGAACGGCAACCTCCCCGACGCGTACATCGCGATGGGCCAGACCGCAGAGAACGTCGCCCAGCTCACCGGCATCAGCCGTGAGGAGCAGGACCACTGGGGCGTCCGCAGCCAGAACCGCGCCGAGGAAGCCATCGCCAAGGGACACTTCGAGAACGAGATCACCCCGGTCACGCTGCCCGACGGCACCGTCGTCAGCACCGACGACGGCCCCCGCGCCGGCACCACCTACGAGAAGATCTCGCAGCTCAAGCCGGTCTTCCGCCCGGACGGCACCATCACCGCCGGCAACGCCTGCCCGCTGAACGACGGCGCCGCGGCACTGGTGATCATGTCCGACACCAAGGCCAAGGAGCTCGGGCTGACCCCGCTCGCCCGCGTCGTGTCCACCGGCGTCTCGGGCCTCTCGCCCGAGATCATGGGCCTCGGCCCCATCGAGGCCTCGAAGAAGGCGCTCGCGCTCGCCGGCAAGACCATCGACGACATCGACCTGGTCGAGATCAACGAAGCCTTCGCCGTCCAGGTGATCGGCTCCGCACGGGAATTGAAGATCGACGAGGACAAGCTCAACGTCTCCGGCGGCGCCATCGCCCTCGGACACCCCTTCGGCATGACCGGTGCCCGCATCACCGCGACCCTGCTCAACAACCTGCGCGCCCACGACAAGCAGTTCGGTCTCGAGACCATGTGCGTCGGCGGCGGACAGGGCATGGCCATGGTGCTCGAGCGCCTCAGCTGAGTCGGTCTCGTACAGCAGACAGCCCCCGCCCTCCGAGAGGAGGACGGGGGCTGTCGGCTGTGACGACTACCGCTGGAACTAGTCGTTGTTGAAGTAGCTCAGCAGTCGCAGGATCTCGACGTACAGCCAGACCAGGGTGATGGTCAGACCGAGCGCGACGCCCCAGGCAGCCTTCTCCGGTGCCTGGGCACGGATCAGCTGGTCGGCCTGGTCGAAGTCCAGCAGGAAGCTGAACGCTGCGAGGCCGATGCAGACGAGGCTGAAGATGATGGCGATCGGTCCGCCGTCGCGCAGACCGAAACCGCCGTCCATGAAGAAGCTGGCGATCAGGTTGCCGAGCATCAGTACGACCACGCCGATGAGGGCGCCGACGATCATGCGGGTCAAGCGAGGAGTCACGCGGATCGCGCCGGTCTTGTAGACGATCAGCATGCCGAAGAACACGCCGAACGTACCGAGCACAGCCTGCACGATGAGCGAGCTGCCGTTGCTCACGCCGAACATCGGACCGGTGAAGAGGAGCGACAGGGCACCGAGGAACACGCCCTCGAAGGCCGCGTACGCGAGCACCAGGGGCGCGCTGTCCATCTTGCGGCCGAACGTCGCCACGAGGACGAGGACGAAGCCGATGAGTCCGCCGCCGATGACGAACATCGGGGCCAGGCCGGGGTTGTTGCTCGCGAGCACGTAGGACGCGATGGCGAACACCGTCAGGACACCGAGGGTGGTGGCCGTCTTGGTGACGACGTCGTCGATCGTCATCGCACGCTGCTGCGGACCGGTCTGGTACGGCTGCGGCTGTCCCTGCGGGGAGCCGTACTGCTGGGTGACCGCACCGGCACCGGCGGCGGCCGAACCGAAGGAGGCATATCCGCCTCCCGCCTGCTTGGGCAGATTGCGGAACACCGGGTTGCTGGAAGTGCGCACCGTGTCTCATCCCTTTCGTGTGGTGGAGCCTGTGTATCTCTCAACGTTCGGATGCGACGGAAAAGTTCCCATCGGACAAAACGGACTGTACTGGGCGGACGTCGCCGTTCCCCCAGCGCAGTACCGCATCAGTACACACGGTCGGCGCACGTTTGTCCGCTCACGTTTGTCGCTCGGGCGATCCGGGCACCTTCTCCCTCATGAGCATCGAAGACGGACCCGGAGACACGCTGGACCAGAGTGAGAGTCTCGACTCGGACGAGATCCGAGGCACGGACGACGTCGACGACGTGGTCACCCCGCCGGACTCGTGGACCGAGGCCGACAAGTTCGGCACCACCGAGCGCGAGGCACGGGAGGGTGAGAGCCTCGACCAGAAGCTGGCCGAGGAAGTCCCCGACGTCCCGCTCGAGGAGGAGCTCGACGTTCCGGTCGCGGCGACACCCGACGACGATCTGACCGAGGAGCTCGTCGACCGCATCATCGACAGCGACGACGAGAACGACTACATCGCGGACGCCACGGAGGACGACGGCACCGACGGCGCCGCCGTGAAGGACGCGGACGTGGTGGACGGAGTCGTGGTGGAGAACTCCGCGACGCACCGCGGCCAGATCGACGGTACCCCCGAGGACGCGGGCTCCTACTTCGACTGAGTCACGTCCGCCTGACTTGTGCGGCCGACACATTCACCGTCACCTGATCGACCGGGTGACGGTGAATTTGTCGTTGCGGCCCATCACCTCCGTCGGCCCGACCATGCGCGCGAGCATGGAGCGGAACCGCAGGTGTGAGTTGTGCACCGCCCACAGTTCGCCGCCGGGGCGCAGGACGGTCCGCGCGGCCGCGAACAGTTTCTCCGCTCCCCCGGTGTGCACGGCCGCGTTCTCGTGGAACGGTGGATTGCACAGGATCAGGTCGGCGCTCGCGGGCGCCTCCGACGCCATGGCGTCGTCCCGACGCGCCGTGACCCGCACGCCGGACGCCTCCGCCGTGGCCGCCGCCGAGGCCACCGCCGCGGCCGAGCGGTCTGTGGCGACCACCTCCGCGTCCGGCCGCAGGCGCGCGGCGAGGACCGCGAGAATGCCGGTCCCGCACCCCAGATCGACGATGCGGCGCGCGTCGGGCGACATCCGGTCGAGGAACGTGCACAGGTACCGGGTGCCGATGTCCAGCCGGTCCCCGGAGAAGACGGCACCGTGGGCGACCACGGTGAGGTCCAGATCGGCGAGGACGGTCGACACGGGGTACGTCGCGCTCTCGCGAGGCAGCGGCCCGGTCGCCACCAACCCGCGGGACTTCTGCGCCGCGCGGGTGGCCGCCACGTCGGTGAAGTTCGCGGCGAGCACGTCGTTCATCGACCGACTCATGTGTTTGAGTCGACCCGCCGAGATGACGCGGACCGACGGATCCGCCCAGCGGGCAACGGCTTCGGCGATCTCGGTGAGCTCGGCGAGGGCGCGGGGAAGCTGCAGCAGCACCACGGTCGCACCGTCGAGCAACTCTCGATCCAACGCGTGGTTCGTGTAGACGTCGCCGAGGCCGAGCGCGCCGGCGTTGCGGGCCAGCGCGAGCTCGGAGGTGAGGGGATCCTGGTGCACGCGAATGCCGGTGAGGCCGTGCGCGGCGGCGGTCCCGAGGGTCAGCGCGCCGTACCGGTCGCCGATCACCGCGACCGACCCGGGCTCGGCGGTGGAGGTCGACTCCGCGGCCTCGGCCAGGATCAACCGGTCGGAGGCGTCGACGGCGTGGAGATTGGGCGCCTCGACATCGGGTGAGCGACGGAGCGCGCCGAGAACATGGTCCGGATCCTGCATCGTCGCAGTCTCTCACTCCCACCGAACCTTGCTTGAATCCCGACGTCAGCGGGCATCATCGACCCATGGGACTCACAGTGGCAGTGACCGGTCCGACCGGCGAGATCGGCATGTCGGCGGTGGACGCGCTCGAGCGCGATCCGGCCGTGGACCGCATCCTCGGCATGGCGCGACGACCGTTCGACGTGGACGAGCACGGCTGGACCAAGACGGAGTACCGGCAGGGCGACATACTCGATCGTGAGGCGGTGGACGCCTTCGTCGCCGAGGCGGATGTCGTGGTGCACCTCGCCTTCCTCATCATGGGATCGCGTGCCGAGAGTTCACGGATCAACCTGGCCGGGACTCGCACCGTCTTCGAGGCGACGGTGGCCGCCGCGCGGCCGACACGGCTCGTCTACACCTCGTCCGTCGCCGCGTACGGCTATCACTCGGACAACCGGGTGCCGCTGACCGAGGACACGCCGACGCGCGGATCGAAGGAGCACTACTACTCCGAGCAGAAGGCCGAACTCGAGGAGGTCCTCGACGAGGTCACCACGGGATCGGACCTCGAGGTGTACGTCCTGCGGCCCTGCATCGTCGCCGGCCCGAAAGCGCCCGCCCTGGCCGACTCCATGCCGTGGCGCTCGATCGCGGCCCAACTCCCCGCACCACTGGGGGCCGTGGTCGGCGCAGTGCGTCCGGTGTTCCCCGACCCGGGACACCCGCTGCAACTGGTGCACCACGACGACGTGGCGACGGCCATCGCGCTCGCCGCGACCACGGACGCACCTCCCGGCCCGTACAACATCGCGGGCGACGGGGTGGTGTCCCTGTCGCAGGTGGCGGCCGCGCTGGGCGCCTTCCCGGTGCGGGTGCCGTCCCTCCTCGGGTCTGCGGCGTCGGCGGTGATCCGCACCCTCCCGTTCGTCCCGTCGATGGTGGAGTGGGTGCACGTGGGACGGACGTCCGTCGTCATGGACACCTCGAAGGCCAAGCGCGACCTCGGGTGGCATCCCGCGCACAGCAGCTCCGCCACCCTGAACGCCCTCGTCGCGTCGCTGTGACACGACGGGGAGTTGCACCGGGTACGAGCACCCCACTAGCGTGACTCCGCGCACTTGAACACCGTTCAAGTGGTCCTCGCTCACGCCACGCACAGGAGTCCCGACCGTGTCCCCTCGTTTCTCGGCTCGTGACCTCGCTCAGGTCGCCGTCTTCGCGGCACTGATCGCGGCACTCGGCCTTCCCGGCTCCATCACGGTCGGCATCAGCGGTGTGCCCATCACCCTGCAGACCCTCGGCGTCATCGCCGCGGGCGCGGTTCTCGGCGCCCGCAAGGGTGCGGCCGCGGTACTAATCCTGCTCGCACTCGTCGCGATCGGCCTCCCGTTGCTCGCCGGCGGACGCGGCGGTCTCGGCGTCTTCGCGGCCCCCAGCGTCGGGTACCTCGTCGGATGGGTCGTGGGCGCCTTCGTCATCGGCGCGCTCACGCGGCTGATCGTCCCGTCCTACCCGCTGTGGGCCGGTCTGCTCGTCAACGCCGTGGGCGGCATCGCCGTCATCTACGTCTTCGGCGTCCTCGGCCTCCTGGTGCGCACCGACCTCGGCGTAGGGGCGGCCATCGCGTCCACGGGCGCCTACGTTCCCGGCGACGCGGTCAAGGTCGTCGTCGCGACCGTCGTCGCGAAGGGCGTGCACCGCGCCTACCCCGGTCTCGTCGCGCCGCGGCGTCGCGCGACCGTCGGGTCCGCCGCCTGACATGGTGCGCTCGTCCCCGCGCGACCCGATCCTGCTGGCGGGGCGGCGGACGGCGATCGGCACGGCGGGGCATGCGTTCGCCGACCTGACGGCCGCCGACCTCGCGGCACCCGTCCTCGCCGACGTCGCTCGCCAGGTGCACCATCTCGGCCGCATCGACGACGTGGTTCTGGGCAACTGCCTCGGTCCCGGCGGCGACCTCGCTCGGGTCGCCGCGCTGCAGGCCGGTCTCGGTCACCACGTTCCCGGCGTGACGGTCGACCGCCAGTGCGGCTCGGGTCTCGACGCCGTGGCCCTGGCCTCGTCCCGTGTCCGCGCGGGTGACGACGCCCTGATTCTCGCGGGGGGAGTCGAATCGGCGAGCACGGCGCCGTGGCGTTTCCACGCCCCGGTCGGCGACGGGGGTCCGCAGCGGTACACGCGCGCACCGTTCACCCCGCGCGGTCACCCCGACCCCGACATGGGCACGGCCGCGGACGATCTCGCCCGCACGCTCGGCATCGACCGGGAGCGACAGGACGCGTACGCCGAACGCTCGCACCGGCTCGCCTCGCAGACGGACTTCTCGGCGGAGATCGTGGCCGTCGCCGGGATCGATCGGGACGAGCGGGTGCGCAGCGGACTCACCACGGCGCGTCTGAGCAGGCTGCGTCCGGCGTTCTCCCCCGACGGCACCGCCACCGCGGGCAACTCGTGCGGCATCTCCGACGGCGCGGCCGTGCTCGCCGTGACGACCGCGGACCGGGCCGACGGCCCTGCCCTGCGGGTACTCGGCTGGGCCGTCGCCGGGACGGATCCCGCGCTCCCCGGACTGTCCCCCGTGCCCGCGGTCCGCGCCGTCCTCGACCGCTGCGGAGTGGACCTGTCCGACGTCGGGATCGTCGAGATCACCGAGGCCTTCGCCTCGGTGGCCCTGGCGGCCGTCGACCGGCTGGGCATCGATCCGGACATCGTGTGCCCGCACGGAGGGGCCATCGCGCTCGGACACCCGTGGGGCGCCTCCGGAGCGATTCTCCTCGTCCGGTTGGCTGAGCAGATGGCCACGACCGACTCCCCCGCTCTCGGTCTTGCGGTGTGCGCCATCGGCGGTGGTCAGGGCATCGCCATGCTCGTGGAACGAGTCGGAGCATGAGCGTGATCCGGTTCGATCACGTCTCGCACGGATACGGCGATCGGCCCGTGCTGCGCGACATCGATCTCGAGATCACCGAACACCGCGTCGGCATCGTCGGATCCAACGGCTCCGGGAAGTCGACCCTGGCCCGCATGATCAACGGTCTGGTGTCGCCGAGTTCCGGCACCGTCACCGTCGACGGTCTGAACGTCGCGCGCAAGGGTGGCCAGGTGCGACGGAAGGTCGGGTTCGTGTTCACGGACCCGGACAACCAGATCGTGATGCCGACCGTCGCCGAAGATCTGGCGTTCTCGCTGCGCCGCACCGGAGCGTCGAAGGACGAGGTGGCGGACCGCGTCGCCGACATGCTCGACCGTTTCGGGCTGGCCGGTCACGCCGATCATCCCGCGCACCTGTTGTCCGGCGGACAGAAACAGATGCTGGCGATCGGCGCAGTGCTGATCCGCCGACCCGAGGTCCTGGTGGCCGACGAACCCACCACGCTTCTCGATCTCCGCAACTCCCGCAAGGTCGGCGCGGTGTTCGACACTCTCGAGCAGCAGGTCGTCGTGGTGACACATCACCTCGATCTCCTGACGAACTTCGATCGCGTCATCGTGATCCACGACGCTCGGGTCGCCCACGACGGACGGCCCGCCGACGCCCTGCCCGCGTACGAGGCGCTGCTCGAATGATCGGCCTCTACCGACCCGGTCACTCGCTCCTGCACCGGCTTCCGGCCGGGTGGAAGCTTCTGCTGCTCATGGTCGGCGTCATCGCGGTCATCGCCCTCGTTCGCCGACCGGTCGACGTCGCGGTCGCTGCCGGCGTGGTCGCCGTTCTCTTCGGGGTCGGGGGCATCGGCCCGCGGACCGCACTCGCGCAGATCCGGCCGCTCTTCTGGATGATCGCGATCATCGCGGTGTTCCAGGTGATCATCACGACCCCGGCCCGCGCCGTGGTCGTGTGCGGGATTCTCGTCGTCACGGTGGCCGCGGCGAGTCTGGTCACCCTCACCACCCGGGTGACCGCGATGCTCGACGTGTGCGGCAAGGTCCTGGAACCGTTGCGGCGCTTCGGCGTCGACCCCGACCGCATCGGACTGCTGCTGGCACTGACGATCCGGCTCGTCCCCGTCCTCACCGGCATCGTGCACGAGGTCTCCGACGCACGGAAGGCCCGCGGACTGCAGTGGTCGATGACCGCGCTGGCGACACCCGTGGTGGTCCGCGCGCTGCGGACCGCGGATGCGCTGGGAGACAGTCTCGTCGCCCGCGGCGTGGACGACGACCGGGACGATGACGCGTGATCGCGGACTCGATCGACGAGCGCATCGGTCGTCGCGCCCGGGACCGTCCGGACTCGCTCGCGGTCGTCGCCGCGGACGGCAGTCTCACCTATCGTGAGATGTGGGATCGGTCGGGACGCGTCGCCGCACGCCTGCTCGGTGCGAAGCGAGTGGCCGTACTCCCGGCGTCCGATCTCGGTTCCGTCGTCACGGTTCTCGGCGCGATCCGTGCAGGTTGCTCGCTCGTCCTCCTGCACCGCCACCTGCTTCCCGACCACCTCGCATCGGTTCTCGAGATCGGTCGCCCCGCTGCGGTGATCGCCACGGAGCGCGGGCGGACCCGGCTGCGTCGACTCGGCGTCACCGGCACGCTCACCTCGCCCGACGACCTCGCCGCCGCGCCCGCGGTCCCCCTCCCGGCACCGGACGAGGCCGGAGAACTGCTGGCGGGGTTGACTTCCGGCACGTCGGGCACCCCCAAGCTCTTCGTCCGCTCGCGGCGGTCGTGGTCGCGCACGCTCGATCGGTCCGACGAGGAGTTCACCGTGGACCGGCACTCCCGGGTGGCCGCACCGGGCGTCCTGGACCACACCCACTTCCTCTACGGACTGGTGCACGCGCTCACGCGAGGTGCTGCCGTGGACCTACGACCCCTCGAGTCGTGGTCCTCCGCGGGAGATGTCGACCCGACGCACGTCTACACCGTGCCCACCCTCGCACACGACATCGCCGTGTCCACCCGACCCCGGCTGGCGCAGGTCCGAGAAGTGTTGTCCTCGGGTGCTTTCTGGCCGCGCTCCGGTCGCGACGCCCTGTCCGCTCGCGTTCCCGGCGCTCGGCTCGTGCACTTCTACGGCGCCTCGGAACTGTCGTTGGTGGCCGTGGACTCCTCCACCGAACCGGTTCCCGACGGCTCCGCCGGGCGGCTCGTCTCGGGTGTCCGCACGAGAACCGTGGACGGCGTCGTCAGCGTGCACAGCGACATGCTGTTCGACGGATACCTGACCCACCCCGATCACGCGGAACCGTCCGACGGGCCCGTGAACGGGTGGACGAGCGTGGGCGATCGGGGCGAGATCCGCGGCGGGTGGCTGTTTCTCGCGGGCCGCAGTTCCGACACCATCGTGCGCGGCGGCCTCAAGGTGGAGCCACTCGATGTGGAGACCGCCCTGCGGGGGTTTCCCGGCGTGCTCGACGCGGCGTGTGTGGGCGAGCCGGATCCGAGGATGGGGCACGTCCCGGTCGCGGCGATCACGGTCTCGGAGCCGGTCGACCGCACCGCTCTGCGGCGTCATCTGCGGGCGCACCTCGAGGCACCGGCGATGCCCACTCGCGTGGTCACGGTGCCCGCGCTCCCCCGCACGGCCCGCGGCAAGCTCGACCGCCCTGCCGTCCTGGCGATGATCGCGACCGGGCCTGGATCCTGACGGCTCGCTGTGCTGCGGACGTATTGTCCGAACAAACTATTGACTTCCCTTGTGATGTGGATTACACATATGTCGGGCCGCGACCGAACAGGTCACCGGCTCGATCCATTCCAGTCGTACCCAGTATGTCGCCGCGTTGTTCTCTCGTCGGCGTTCGAGAAAGAGACCGAATGACACGTCATTTCACCCGTCGGGGCACTGCTGTCGCTCTCGGCGTGGCACTGAGCGTCAGCCTGGCAGCGGGCTGCTCCAGTTCGGGCGGCGCACCGGAGTCCTCCGGTGACGGCGGCGGCAACGCCGGCACGGCCGACACCCCGCGCGCCACGATCGCGATGATCACGCACGAGGTTCCCGGTGACACGTTCTGGGACCTCATCCGCAAGGGCGCCGAGGCGGCTGCGGCCAAGGACAACATCGAGCTGCGCTACTCGGCCGATCCCGAGGCACCGAACCAGGCCAACCTGGTGCAGAGCGCCATCGACTCCGACGTCGACGGCATCGCGGTCACACTGGCCAAGCCCGACGCCATGGCACCCGCCGTCGAGGCCGCCACGGCCGCCGGCATCCCGGTCGTCGCCTTCAACTCCGGTTACGACGCGTGGAAGGACCAGGGCGTCCAGCAGTACTTCGGCCAGGACGAGACCATCGCCGGCCAGGCCGTCGGTGCGCGTCTGACCACCGAGGGTGCGAAGAAGACCCTCTGCATCATCCAGGAGCAGGGCCAGGTCGCCCTCGAATCCCGTTGCGCGGGTGTGACACAGGGCTTCACCGGCGGTTCCACCGAGATCCTGAACGTCAACAGCAAGGACATGCCGTCCGTCGAGGCCACCATCACGGCCAAGCTGCAGCAGGATCCGACCATCGACCACATCGTCGCCCTGGGCGCCCCCATCGCGCTGACCGCGGTGCAGTCCAAGGCGAACGCCAACTCCGAGGCCACGGTGGTCACCTTCGACACCAACGCCGCACTCGTCGAGGCCATCCAGAGCGGCGACGTCGCGTGGGCCGTCGATCAGCAGCCGTACCTCCAGGGCTACCTGGCCGTCGACTCGCTGTGGCTGTACCTGAACAACGGCAACACCATCGGTGGCGGCACGCCCGTTCTGACCGGCCCGGCCTTCATCGACTCGACGAACATCGACGCGATCGCCGAGTACGCCAAGGGCGGCACTCGCTAGCCTCCACGCACACGAGATCCGGTGCAGAGATCCGCGTTCACCGCGGATCTCTGCACCGGATTCGTCGTCGTGGGGTCAGGTCAGGTCATTGTTCTTCGTCTCCACCAGTGCTCGCGTGCAGATCAGACTGAGCACCGACAGGAGCGCCAGCGTGACGCCCACGGCGATGCTGCCGAACTGCGCCGTCAACGGAGCCGCCAGCAGCGGCGGGATCGCACCGCCGAGCACGCCCGCCAGGTTGTAGCCGAGACCGGCACCGGTGTAGCGGAACCGGGTCCGGAACAGCTCCGGGAGCAGCGCACCGGTGGGGCCGTAGGCGATACCGAAGATGGACAGGGTCACGCACATCGCGATCACGTACGCCGTACTCGATCCCGTGTCGAGGATCGGGAACAGGGCGAGCGACCAGGGAACGGCCGCCGCGCAGGACACCATGATGACGCGGCGCCGACCCACCCGATCCGAGAACGTTGCCGACAGCGCGATGGTGATGCCGAAGATCACCGCACCGACGATGCCGGTCCACAGCACGAACGGCCGGTCGAAGCCGAGGGTCTTCGTGCCGTAGCTCGTGAGATACGCGGTGCCCATGTAGAACAGCGAGAACAGCGACGCCAGCGCACCGGCCGCGAGCAGCACCTCGCGCTTCTGCACGTGCCACGCCTCGAGCACCGGGAGCCGGGTGGGAGCGGACGGCGTGGTCGCGGCGGCGGCCTGATCGGCCTTGAACACCGGCGTCTCCTCGATCGCGAGGCGCATGTAGAGACCGATCAGCACCAGCACGGCGCTGAAGAGGAACGGGATGCGCCACCCGTAGTTCAGGAACGTGTCGTTGGTGTCGCCGAACACGGCGCCGGTCACCAGGAACGTCGCGCTGGAGAGGATGAAGGCGGCGGCCGGACCGAGCTGCGGGAACATGCCGTAGAAGCCGCGCCGCTTCGCCGGTGCGTACTCGGCGGTCAGCAGCGTCGCTCCCGCCCATTCGCCGCCGACGGCGAACCCCTGCCCGAACCGCAGCACCACCAGGATGATCGGTGCGGCGACGCCGATGGTCGCGGCACCGGGGAGCAGCCCGATGACGAAGGTGGAGACACCCATCAACAGCAGCGTCGAGATCAGCGTCTTCTTGCGGCCGATGCGGTCGCCGAAGTGACCGAACAACACAGCTCCCGCGGGACGCGCGACGAAGGCGACAGCGAAGGTGGCGAACGAGGCGACGGTGCCGGCCGTCGATCCCAGTGCCGGGAAGAACACCGTCGGGAAGACCAGCGCGGCCGCGGTGCCGTAGATGAAGAAGTCGTAGAACTCGATGGTCGTTCCGATGCCGCTGGCGACGGCCACCTTGCGGACGCTCGTGGCGGGCGGTGCCGCGACGGGTGGTGCCGAGGTGGCGCGCGCCGTCGCGTCGTCCGGCGAAACTGTGGTCATGGTTCTCCATCCGAGGTGAGGATCGTCCGAATCGTCGGACTCGGGAGGAACGTATGTGACCTGAACCACTCCCACCACCCTCCGAAGAGGGGGGCGGGATCCGGCGGGCGGGCGGTCGCCCGGCGCTACGCTCGACCGATGATCGTCGATGCCCTGCTCGCCGTACTCCCCGCCGATCGGGTGGTGGTCGATCCCGACGTCATGGCGTCCTACCAGCACGACGAGGCCGAGTGGGCGCCGTCCGCGACCCCTCTCGCGGTGGTGCGTCCGGCCACGGCCGACGAGGTCCAGGCGACGGTACGGGCATGCCTCGACCACGGCACCGCCGTGGTGACCCGCGGCGCCGGGACAGGGCTCTCCGGCGGCGCGAACGCCACCGCGGGGTGCATCGTCCTCGCGCTCGACCGCATGACCGCGATCACCGAGATCGATCACCTCGAGCGGTACGCCGTCGTGCAACCGGGCGTGATCAACGACGATCTGCGCGCTGCCGTCGCGGAGGTCGGCCTCTGGTACCCACCGGATCCGGCGAGTTCGCCGTGGTCGACCATCGGCGGCAACGTCGCCACCAACGCCGGCGGCCTGTGCTGCGTGAAGTACGGCGTGACCCGCGACTACGTCATGGGCATGGAGGTGGTCACGGGCACCGGTGAGAAGGTCCGACTCGGCCGACGCACCGCGAAGGGCGTCGCGGGGTACGACCTCGCCGGACTGATGGTCGGCTCGGAAGGAACACTCGGCGTCATCACCGAGATCACCGTCAAACTGCGCCCCCTCCAGGACCCGCAACGCACCGTCGCCGGCTACTTCGACTCGATCGTCGACGCGGGCCGAGCGGTCGCCGCCGTCGCCGCCGCCGGGCTCACCCCCTCCGCTCTGGAACTGGTGGACAAGCAGTGCCTCCTCGCGGTGGACGCGTGGAAGAACATGGGACTGTCCGTCGACGCCGAAGTGGTGCTGCTCGGCCGCGTGGACACCCCCGGGCAGATCGGTGACCAGGAGGCGGAGAAAATGCTCGCCTGCTTCGACGAGGGCGGCGCCACCTGGTCGGCGGTGTCCACCGATCAGGAGGAGGCGGACGCGCTCTTCGCGGCGCGGCGCCTGGCCTACCCGGCCATGGAACGATTGGGCCCGGTGCTCACCGAGGACGTGTGCGTCCCCAAACGGCATGTGCCGGAAATGCTGTCGCGGATCGAGAAGATCGGCATCGCCCACGACGTCGTCATCGCCAACATCGCCCACGCCGGCGACGGCAACCTGCACCCACTGCTCATCATACCCCCGGGAGACGACGCCGCCCGAGCACGCTCGCAGGCGGCGTTCGACGAGATCATCGACGCCGCACTCGCCCTCGGCGGCACGGTCACCGGCGAGCACGGCGTCGGCCTGCTCAAGATGCACGGACTCGTCCAGGAACTCGATCCGGTGGTCCTCGCGATGCACCGCGCGGTCAAGGACGCACTCGATCCGCAGGGCATCCTCAACCCGGGCAAGGTGTTCGACCAGCTAGGCTCGCCCGTGTGACCGACACCCCCGCACGTCCCGTCATGCCCGACGACCTGCGCGAGTTCGCGGAGGCGGCAACAGGATTCATGCCCGCCGACGAGGGACTCGCGCTCTTCGACGCCACCGCCGAGTTCCTGGGCGACGGCGTGGTGGTGGAGATCGGCACCTACTGCGGCAAGTCGACCGTGTACCTCGGCGCCGCGGCGCGCGCCACGGGCGGCCGTGTGGTCACCGTCGACCACCACCACGGATCCGAGGAGCACCAGGTCGGCTGGGAGTACCACGACACCACGCTCGTCGACCCGGCCACCGGTGCGCTGGACACTCTCGGACGATTCCGCCGCACCCTGGCGGGGGCGGGCCTCGAGGACGTCGTCGTCGCCGTCGTCGGCCGTTCCGGCGACGTCGCCGCGCTGTGGAAGCATCCCGTCGACGTGCTGTTCATCGACGGCGGCCACACCGACGAGGCGGCCACGGTCGATTTCCAGGGGTGGGCGCCGTGGGTCGCGGTCGGAGGCGCCCTGCTCATCCACGACGTGTTCCCGGATCCGGCGGACGGCGGGCAGGCCCCGTACCGCATCTACCGGCGCGCCCTCGACAGCGGCATGTTCACCGAGAACCGCGTGGTCGGCTCACTGCGAGTGCTGGTGCGGACCTCGGGTCAGCCGGGCACGCTCGCCGGGTAGAACTCCCCGGCGCAACCGCAGCTGCGATGCGCACCGGAGAGCCCGACGGGCAGTTCGTCCCCCCGGAAGATGCCGGATCCGGCACTGGACCGGGACAGGGCGTCGGCCGCCAGAATCATGGCTCCGGTGGTCCACGTCGTCCTCTCGACGGGCCACCGCTTGCCGTCCGCGTAGACCAGCCCGGTCCAGTACGACCCGTCGTCCTCCCGCAGGTGCTGCATGCTTCCGAGCAGGTCCGTCGCCACGTCGACCCGGTCCATCGCGTCGAGAGTCAGAACCAGCTCACACGTTTCGGCACCGGTGACCCACGGTCGGTCGTCGACACAGCGGATGCCGAGCCCCTCCACGACGAAGTCCGACCACCGGTCGTCGATGCGCCGCCCGGCCGCCGGTCCGCGCACGGCGCCGCCCAGGATCGGGTAGTACCAGTCCATGGAGTACGACGGCTTCGGCGTGAAAGCCGAGAGGTGATGCCGCAGAACGTGACCCAACCGGCCGACGGCGACCTCCCAGTCCGGCTGCGGGTCGCCGATGTACGCCGCGAGGGCCAGCGCGCACCGCAGACTGTGGTGGATGCTGGCGTTCCCGGTGAGCAGGGCCTCGGCACGCGATCCGTTCGGCCCTGCGGCCCAGGCGATCTCGCCGCGGTCGGTCTGCAGACCGAGGACGAAGTCGACGGCGCGGCGCACGGTGGGCCACAGGGCCAGGGCGAAGTTGTCGTCGCCGGTGACGAGGAAGTGGTGCCACACTCCCACCGCGATGTACGCGCAGAAGTTGGTGTCGGCGCCGGCGTCCTCCACGACGTCGCCGCGCAGCCGGATCGGCCAGGTGCCGTCGCTGCGCTGCGTGCGCCGCGACCACTCGTAGGCGGCGTCGGCCTCCTCGACGAGGCCCGCGGCGCTGAGCGCCATGGCCGATTCGACGTGGTCCCACGGGTCGAGGTGCCCGCCCTCGGACCACGGAATCGCCCCGGACCGGACCTGGACGGCGGCGATGCTGCGCGCACTGGCGAGACACTGCTCGGCGGACAGGATTCCGGGAACCGACGGCGTCACGTGATCAGTGAGCGCCACGTCCGGCCCCCGGTCCGCCGATCCCGGTCTCCGGCTTGCGCAGGTAGATCACCACGGACTTGCCGATGACGGGATTCAGGACCTGCTCGAGCACTCGGGTGGTGCGCGGGGCCTTCATCATGTCCCACACCAGCATCGAGTGATAGCCGCGCACCAGCGGGTGATCGTCGTTCCGCACCCCGACCGCGCACTTGAGCCACCAGTACGGAGCGTGCAGTGCGTGCGCGTGGTGGGTGTGCGTGACCTCGAGGCCGGCCGCGGTGAGCGACGCCGCCAACTCACTCGCACGGTAGATCCGGACGTGGCCACCCTCGTTCGCGTGGTACTCGTCGGAGAGGGACCAGCAGACCCGCTCGGGCAACCAGCGCGGGACACTCACCGCCACCGTGCCGCCGGGGCGCACCACGCGCGCGATCTCGGCGATGGCCGACGCGTCGTCCGGCACGTGCTCGAGCATCTCGGACACGATCACCCCGTCGAACCACTCGTCCGGGAACGGCAGGGACAACGCGTCGCCGACGACCGTCTCCGCCGTGGCGGACTCCGGTACCTGCTTCTCCTCGGCCATCGCGCCGAACATGACCTTGACCTCGTCGAGTTCGTCCGCGTTCTGGTCGAAGGCGGTGACATGGGCCCCGCGGCGGTACAACTCGTAGGAGTGGCGCCCCTGGCCGCACCCGATGTCGATGACGCGATCGCCCGCACCGAAGCCGAGCCGGTCGAAGTCCATCGTCAGCATGTCGTCTCTCGATTCCCTCGTCCACGGCGATCGGCGATCGCCTTCTCGTACTCCGCGACGGTCGCGGCGGCCACCGCCGGCCAGCCGTAGGTCTGCGTGGCCCGTTCCCGCCCGCGCTCGCCCATGGCGCGTCGGCGGGGCTCGTCGTCCAGCGCGCGCATCAGGGCCCGCGCCAGGGCGTCGCTGTCACCGGGAGGCACCAGATCGGCGCAGAGCCCGTCGGGCCCCACGACCTCGGGGATCGCCCCGGTGCGGCTCACCACGAGGGGGGTCGCGCAGGCCATGGCCTCGATGGTCGGGAGCGAGAAGCCCTCGTACAGCGACGGCACGCAGGCCACGTCGGCCGACGCCAGCACGCGCGCCAGTTCGGCGTCGTCGAGACCGCTCCGCGTCCGCACGATGTCGTCGATACCGAGATCGTCGATCAACGTCCGGGTCGGCCCTGCGGGGTCCACCTTCGACACCAGTTCGAGTTCGACATCCCGCTCGGTGCGCATCTTCGCGACCGCCTCGAGAAGGTGCCGCACACCCTTGAGGGCGACGTCGGCACTCGCGACGGCGACGATGCGGCCGGGAACTCGCGGCGCCGCGCCGGGGGTGAACACGGTGGTGTCGACCCCGAGCGGGACCACCGTCACCGCACCCGGAGCGACCCCGAACGCGTCCACGATGTCCACCGCGGACGAGCGGGACACGGTCAGCAACCGCGGGATCCGGCGCGCCACCCGCCGCTGCATGGTGAGGAAGCCGTACCAGCGCCGCACGGTGATCCGTCGTCGCCACGGCGCCGCCGCGAGGTCGAGGGCACGGTCGCGGGTGATGGGGTGATGAATGGTGGCCACGAGCGGCAACGGGATGCGCAGCAATCCGTAGCTCAGCGACTGGTTGTCGTGCACCACGTCGAACTCGTCGGCTCGCGCGCGCAGTAGACGAGCGGCGCGCGCCCCGAACGTGCGGGGCTCCGGGAACCCGGCCGTCCACATGGTCAGCACCTCGGACACGTCGACCAGGTCTCGGATCTCGGAGGGCCGCGGGGTGCGGAACGGATCGTCGTCTCGATAGAGGTCGAGGCTCGGTACTCGCGTGAGCCGCACCCGCGGGTCGAGATCGGGATAGGGCTGACCCGAGAACACCTCGACCTCGTGCCCCTCGTCCACCAGCGCTCGACTCAGACGCGCGACGTAGACACCCTGACCGCCGACGTGGGGCTTGCTCCGGTAGGACAGCAGAGCGATACGCACGTGGGTCCCCCGAGCTGTCGCGGCAGTGTGATGGCAGACACCCTCGCCGCGGTGGAACCGGCGATCATGTCCCGATGTGTCTACCACCTTCCGTTCTTCTCGAATCCACACGACCGACGACCAGCACTGATTCACACTGGACCTCCCCGCCACCCGAGATCGAGGAGACGACGATGACCGGAACCGGCGACAGGGCGCTGCACATCCACTCACCGGCGGGTCTGCCGTTCATCGATGTCCGGCGCGAGTTCGACGCACCCGTGTCCGCGGTCTTCCGGGCGCACGCGGAGCCCGAACTGGTGTCCCGCTGGCTCGGTCCCGCCGGCTACGAGATGTCGGTCGAGGAGTACGACTTCCGCGGCGGTGGCCGGTACCGCTACGTCCACCGTGATCCCGGCGGTGCGGAGTACGCGTTCCACGGCGTGTTCCACACGGTGCGGACCAACGAGTTCGCCGTGCAGACCTTCGAGTACGAGGGCTTCCCCGACGTGGTGAGCATCGAGTTCCTCACGTTCGTCGACCTGGGTGACCGCTGCCGGCTGGAGGGCCACTCGGTGTACCCGACACTGGAGGCGCGGGACTCGATGGCAGCGAGCGGCATGGAGAAGGGCATGCGGGAGGGCTACGAGCGCCTGGACGATCTGCTGGGCTGACCGGGTGGTCACAGGCGCAGCGCGGGGTCCATCCGCTCGATCAGGGTGTCGAGAGTGATGGGCAGGTCTCGCACCCGGACACCGCACGCGTGGAACACCGCGTTGGCGATGGCAGCAGGCGACCCCACGATGCCGATCTCGCCGATCCCCTTGCTGCCCATCGGGTTCAGATCGTCGTCGTGCTCCTCGACCCAGATCGCCTCGATGTCGGCGACGTCGGCGTCCACCGGGACGTGGTACTCCGCGAGGTCGGCGTTGAGGAAGCCGCCGTGTCGTCGATCCACGATGCCCTCCTCCATGAGTGCCATGCCGATACCGAACACCATGCCGCCCAAGAGCTGTGACCGAGCCAACCGAGGGTTCAGCACACGGCCCACGGAGAAGACGCCCAGCATCCGCGTCACGCGGACCTCCCCCGTGTCGACGTCGACGTGCACCTCGGCGAAATGGGCGCCGAACGCCTGCCGCGCCAGCGCCGCACGCTCCTCGAGGTCGTCGGTGGTGTCCGCGGTGGCCGTCGCACCCGGTGCGAGGTCTCCGTCCGCGCGCAGCGCACGACAGGCCTTGGTCACCGCCCAGCCCCACGACGAGGTACCCGAGGACCCGCCTGCGCCGGGCGCCGTGGGCAGCGCACTGTCCCCGACGTGGATGTGGACCCGGTCCAGCGCGACCTCGAGCGCGTCGGCGGCGATCTGGGCGAGCACCGTTCGTGCGCCGGTACCGATGTCCGACGCGGCGACGGACACGTCGACCGTCCCGTCGTCACGGACGGTCGCCCGCGCCGTGCTCGGCGACGTCATCGCGGGGTAGGTCGCCATCGCGACACCGGTCCCGACGAGGGTGCGTCCTTCTCGGCGTATCGCGGGCCGCGGGTCACGACCGGCCCAACCGAAGCGCCGCGCGCCCTCCTCGAAGACGGCGCGGACGGTACGTGAGCTGTAGGTCTGCCCGTCCGCGGGATCGACCGACGGCTCGTTCCGCAGCCGCAACTCGACGGGGTCCGTTCCGAGCGCGTGGGCCAGTTCGTCCACCGCGCACTCCAGAGCGAACATGCCGGGCGCCTCACCGGGAGCGCGCATCCAGCGCGGTGTCCCGACGTCCAGCGCGACCGCGCGATGCGTGGTCGAGACGTCGTCGATGTCGTACACGTGGCGACTGCCCTCGGACGTCTGCTCCACGAACTCCATCACGGTGGAGGTCTGCTGGAGCGAGTCGTGCAGCAACGCCGTCATCGAGCCGTCCGCGTCCGCCGACAGTCGGACCCGCTGGATCGTCGGCGTCCGGTAGCCGACGAAGTCGAAGGTCGACCGGCGTGGAACCGGAAACGAGACCGGTCGACCCACGACGGACGACGCCATGGCCGCGACGACCGCGTTCGGTCGCGTGCTCCCTTTCGATCCGAAGCCGCCGCCCACGTGCCGGGCGATGACGCGCACGGCGTCCGAGTCGACGCCGAAGAGCTCGGCGAGATCTCCGGCCACGCCGGACGGCGCCTGCGTAGAGTCCCAGACCGTGAGGGTCGACCGGTCCTCGCTCCACGCGGCGATCGACGCGTGCGGCTCCATGGGCGCATTGTGTTCGGGCGGCGTCGTGTAGCGGACGTCGACGCGCACCGCGGACTCCTCGAAGCGCCGCTCCGGTTCCCCGGTGACGACATCGGTGTCGAAGCCCGCGTTCACCTGCTCGGGTGCGTAGATGCCCGGGTGATGCTCCCGTAATTCGTTGTCGCACTGGCGACTCTCGTACGTGACGTCCAGAACGGAGGCCGCACACGTCGCCTGCTCCGACGTCTCCGCCACGACCACGGCGACGATCTGCCCGCGGTAGGCGACGACATCGGACTGGAGCACCTGCAACTCGCCGTCCCCGGCGGACCCGAGCGTCGGAGCGTTACCGTGCCACAGCACGGCGAGGACACCCGGAAGCGTCAGCGCCGAAGCACGATCCACGTCCAGCACACGCCCCGCCGGAACAGCGGCGCCGACGATCGCCGCGTGCGCTGGTTCTCCACCGACGTCCCGGTACTCCGCCGCGTACCGGGCGGCTCCGGTGACCTTGTCGCGGCCCTCGAGCCGCTCGACCGGTGTTCCCGTGACGGTCATCGGGTGGCCGCCTCGTCCGCGGCCGCGTCGGCGAGGGACATCACGGTGGAGGCCACCGTCGACGCGAGGAGTGACAACTTGTAGTCGTTGTCGGGGAACGTGTGTGCCGCGGCGAGCTCGCGCTCCATCGCAGCGATCACGCCGCTCCGGGACGGGATCGCCCCGAGCAGCTCGGACTCGGCGACCGTGGCCCGCCACGGCTTGTGAGCGGCTCCGCCCAGCGCGATGCGCGCCGTGGTGAACACCCCGTTCTCCACGACCACGACGGCGGCGACGGACACCCTCGCGAAGGCGTAGGACGCACGGTCCCGCACCTTCCGATAGGTCGAGCGCGCACCGGGTGGAAGCGGCGGTATGTCGAGGTGCGTCACCCACTCGTCCTGCCGCAGAGTCGAATCGCGTTCGGGTGCGGACTCGGGAAGCCGATGCAGATCGGCGAACCGGATCTCGCGTACTCCGTCGGTGCCGACGACGGTGACAGTGGGATCGAGCACCGCGAGGCCCACGGCCATGTCCGAGGGGTGGGTGGCGATGCAGTGCTGCGATGCGCCCAGCACCGCGGCGTTGCGCCGATCGCCGTCCAGGGCCGAACAGCCCGAGCCCGGTTCACGCTTGTTGCACGCTGTGTCGACGTTCATGAAGTACGGACAGCGGGTGCGCTGGAACAGGTTCCCGCCCGTGGTCGCCATGTTCCGCAGTTGACCGGACGCACCCGAGAGCACAGCGCGCGACAGGACGGGAAACCGCGAACGCACGACGGGGTCGGCGGCCAGATCGCTGTTGCGGACCAGGGCCCCGACACGAAGACCCGGCACCCCGCCGCCACTGCCGTCGTTCCACTCGATGTCCGCCAGGGCCAGACCCGTGATGTCGACGAGCCGGTCCGGGGTCTCGATTCCCAGCTTCATCAGATCCACGAGGTTGGTTCCGCCGGCCAGCACGCGGGTGGACCCCTCGGCGAGTGCGGACGCTATGGTCGACGCGTCGGCGGCACGGTCGTACGCGAATGTTCTCACCGGTCCGCGCCCGTCTCCGTCGTCGTTGCAGATATGCCGTCGATGTTCTCTCGCACGGCATCGACGATGTTGGGGTAGGCGCCGCACCGACAGATGTTGCCGCTCATCCGTTCTCGGATGTCCGCGTCCGAGGCCGTCGGCACGCCGTCGAGGTCCTCGGTGACGGCGCTGGGCCATCCGTTCTTCACCTCGTCGAGCACGGCGACGGCAGAGCAGATCTGACCGGGGGTGCAGTAGCCGCACTGGAATGCGTCGTGCGCGAGGAACGACGCCTGCACGGGATGCAGGTCCTCGCCGTCGGCGAGCCCCTCGACGGTGGTGATGTCGTCGTCCTGTGCCGCGACGGCCAGCGTCAGGCAGCTGACCACGCGCCGACCACCGGACAGCACCGTGCACGATCCGCACTGACCGCGGTCGCACCCCTTCTTGGACCCGGTCAGCCCGAGCCTCTCACGCAGCGCGTCGAGGAGCGTCGTCCGGACGTCGCACTCGATCCGGTGCTCCTCGCCGTTGACCGTGAGGCGTACTCCGACATCTCCTGCGACGAGGCTCATGCTCCGGGCTACCCTGCGCTCCCGCCACCAAACCGCCCCCGGTGCCGGACTTACAGAGGCAGTGCGGTCTCCCGCACGGCGCCGGGCGCGTCGACCGGGGGCACGATGCGTCGGAACCACTCGGTGCCGAACGCGGACGCGAGATCCTCGTCCGACATGGGGATGAACGGGCCGAAGTCACCGATCTGCGACTCGTGCACCACCATCGCCGCACGCTTGGCGGCCAGGACACCGGACACGTCCACCGCGGTGGTGAGTTCCGACTCGGGCAGGCCGAACGCCTCGATGTCGAGCTGCGAGGCGTCCTCGTTCTCGCCCGGATCCCAGTTGGGGTTCGCCGTCATCATCTCGCGCATGCGGTCACGGTTCATCGTCGCCTCGTAGACGAACGGCACCTCGGCGATGACCGCGGCGCGCACCCCCACGTGGTGCACCTGCACGTGGTCGGGATGGCCGTAACCACCGTGCGAGTCGTAGACCGTCAGGACACGGGCCTGCTCCTCGACGAGAACGTCCGCGAGCCGCCGAGCGGCCTCCTCGACATCCACGTTGGCGAAGGCGTGCGGGTTCGTGTTGCCCTCGGTCCCGGCCATCCCCGAGTCCGCGTATCCCAGCACGACCACGCGCTGTGCCCCCAGCACCTCGGCCGAGCGCTCCAGTTCACGTTGCCGCCGATCGTGCAGCGACTCGCCCTCGGTCAACAGGCCGTCGGGCACCTCACCGAGCGCACCGTCGGTCGCCGTCACCAGCACCACTCGGTGGCCGGCGTCGGCTGCCGACCGCATGATCCCGCCGGTGCCGAACACCTCGTCGTCGGGATGGGCATGGAAGCACACCAACACACTCATCGGCAGATGGTCGCACGGGCGCGGTGCGCGGGCTCGATCACGTCCGGTGTCGACCCCTCACGTCGCGTACCTGCGCAGCGCGGCGATGCCGTCGCGGGGATCGATCCGCTCGTCGACGCGCAGCACCTCGGCGTCGAGGTGGAGCGCACCGAACGGGACGGCCTCGTCGGCCCGCAGCGTGCGGGCGGGAGAGACACCGAACACCGAGAGCGCGTCGGGGTCCGGCGCGATCATGGTGGGCGACGAGTCCGCGACCACGGTGACCTCCGGGAGATCCCCGACGAGCAGCGTCTCCAGGCTGCCGTCGCGCACCGCTGCGCAGACGTCGTCGAGACCGTCGATCGCGAGCCCGGACCCCCGGCCCGTCTCGGCCGACCACCTCCGGGCGGCGTCGTCCATCGCGGCGAGTCGTCGACGCTCGACCTCCTCCTCGATCGCGTGCGCCAGTTCCTCGTCGTGGTCCCCACTTCCGCGTGCCCCGATGTCGAGCTCGACCACGACGTCCGCCGTGCGTTCCGGGAGCGCGCCGCGCAGATCGGTTCGCGAGCGCACCTCCCCGGCGACGAACGCGACGTCGAGCCGTCGCTCGTCGATCAGGTGCGTCACCCGGTCGGCCACGGCGCTCACGTTGCGGCGCGCGGCGTCGTCCGTACGGCGCTGCGGGGTGCCGTAGCCGGCTGACTCCGCCCCGGCTGCCTGGTGAACGGGTCCGGACACGGCGTCGACGGTCTCCTCGTGCACTCCGCCGGGTCCGTGCACGGTGATGTCGGCTCCCGCGTGATCGACCCACGCCACCAGGTAGGTCAGGTCCACGGGGCCGTGGTCGACGAGGGGAACGAGGTAGGGCAACTCCGACACCCGCACCTCCGTCCGGACGGGCGGGCCGAGGAGGCGCTCGTCGACGAGCACCGTCGCCCCGGCAGCGATGAGAGCGCGCCCGCTGCGACCGACGGCGGGCGGTGCGTCCAGCACCGCGGACCGGAGGGCCTCCACGGCCTCGTCCGGTGCGGACCGCTCCCGCAACTCCTCCTCGATCCCGCGCCAGCTGAGCTCGAGGCGCGTTCGCGCGTCCTCGGTGTCGTGCGAATCCTCGAAGTACACGGACACGAAAGGTCCGGTGGACTCGGTCAACGCACGGAGTGAGTTCGGATGCATCGGTTCCTCCCACGGTGTGTCCGACGGGTGTTCGGTCGTCTCGTCCGGAGGTCTGCCCGTCAGGACGGACGTCAAACGACCGGGATTGCCGCCCTCGCTTCCGGGGAACGCGATGCGTCATGACGGAGAAGAACGAGACGGTGGACGACGTGTGGGACGACTGGAAGGACGCGGTCAACATGACCAGGAAGGAGCTCGAGGACTGGCTGACGACCGACGAGTCCCGCTCCGTCGGTGACTCGAAGGACGGTGAGTCGACGGGGCACGAGATGGGGCGGCGCATCACCTCGATCCTGGACACGAAGAAATCCGATCTCACGGACGACGACGTCGCCGCGATGCGCAAGGTCGTCGGATACGTGCACCGACATCGCGCCCAGGGCCCCTCGAAGGACGTGGAGCACTCGCGGTGGCGCTACTCGCTGATGAACTGGGGAAACGATCCGATGAAGTGACCTCGGCGTGAGATGTGGGAGAAGTATTCGGAGCTGAACGCCGTCCGGATGTTTTTTTCCTTCGATCCGGGTTATCCGAGCGGTATGTCCCAGTCCTGTTCGGTGTTGCTGTGGCACGTGCACGGATCGTGGACGTCCGCCTTCGTCGCGGGTCGACACCGGTACCTGCTCCCGGTGAACGACACCGGTGACGAGTGGGGGCGCGGACGGTGTGGGCGACCCTGGTCGGATTCCGTGATCGACGTACCGGTCGATCGTGCGCCCGCGCAGGATGTCGACGTCGTCGTGCTGCAACGCCCGCAGGAGCTCGAGCTGGCGGAAGCGATTCTGGGTCGACGACCCGGCCGCGACGTCCCGGCGATCTACGTCGAGCACAACGCGCCACGACCGAGTCCCGTGCACTCCGTCCACCCGCTGGCGGATCGGAGCGACATCCCTGTCGTGCACGTGACCGAGTTCAATCGCCTCATGTGGGACACCGGCGTCGCGCCGACGACGGTGATCCCGCACGGCATCGCCGACCCCGGTCCGCTCTACACGGGCTCGCTGCCCCGAGCCGTCACCATGATCAACGACCCGGTCCGACGCGGACGCGTGGTGGGAACCGACCTCCTCGGCCCGCTGGCCGGCGCCGCACCGCTCGACGTGTTCGGGATGAGAACCCGCGAACTGGACGAGCCGACCGCGAACGTCCGCGGCCTCGGCGACGTGCAGGGCCACGAGCTGCACCGCGAGATCGCTCGACGCCGCGTCTACGTGCACACCGCACGATGGACG
Organism: Rhodococcus sp. BP-316; assembly: GCF_019836105.1. Taxonomy (NCBI): domain Bacteria; kingdom Bacillati; phylum Actinomycetota; class Actinomycetes; order Mycobacteriales; family Nocardiaceae; genus Rhodococcus; species Rhodococcus sp. BP-316. The sequence goes on from NZ_JABUEE010000003.1 coordinate 216,102, forward strand.
TCGCTGGGACTGTCACTGCTCGAGGCGATGTACCTGGGCATGCCCGTCGTGGCGGTGGCGACGACCGAGGTCGCGGCCACCGTGCCGCCCGAGGTCGGCGTCCTCTCCAACGACGTCGACGTCCTCCGCGCCGGAATCAGCGAACTCGTCCACGAGCCGATCGCAGCCGAGCTCGCCGGCAAGGCGGCACGCAGCTTCGTCTCCGCACGACACGACCTCCCGACCTTCCTCGACCGATGGGACAGCGCGCTCGCCGCCGTCCTCCCCTGAAGCCGCTCACCCGACCAGACCATCTCCACCCGCTCCACCGACCGAGAGGGACGTCGTTCAGTCACCAGCGACGTCTCGGAACGCACGATCCGAGGGACGGATTCCTCATGCGCATCGCCATGGTGTCAGAACACGCAAGCCCGCTCGCCGCGCTCGGCGGAATCGACGCGGGGGGCCAGAACGTCCACGTCGCGGCGCTGGCCGCGGCCCTGGTCGACCGCGGCCACGAGGTGTCGGTCTTCACCCGGCGCGACTCCCGCGACCTCCCCGACGAGGTCACCGTCGATCACGGCTACCGCGTCGTGCACGTTCCGGCAGGTCCGCCCGAGCCGGTACCGAAGGACGAACTACTGCCCCACATGGGCGACTTCGCCTCGCACCTGGCCGAGCACTGGACGCGAGACCGACCCGACGTGGTCCACGCCCACTTCTGGATGTCGGGGCTCGCGACCCAGCTCGCGGCGCGTCCGCTCGCGATTCCCACGGTCGTGACCTTCCACGCACTCGGTGTGGTCAAGCGTCGGCACCAGGGCACTCGCGACACGTCGCCGCCGAGCCGACCGAAGATCGAGCGGCTCATCGCACGCGGAGCCGATCACGTCGTCGCGACGTGCTCGGACGAGGTCACCGAACTGGTCCGGATGGGCATACCGCGCCGGCGGGTGTCGGTGGTGCCGTGCGGCGTGGACCTCGAGAAGTTCCAGCCGGCGCCGGTCAGCTCTCCCGACCCCGCGCGTCGGCGGCGGCTGGTCGCCGTCGGCCGACTGGTGCCTCGCAAAGGTTTCGACCTGGCGATCGCGGCCCTTGCGTCGATTCCGGACACCGACCTCATCATCGCCGGCGGCGAGCGCAGCGACGTCTCGGACGACGACGAGGCTCGACGCCTGAAGCAGATCGCCGTCGCCCACGGTGTGGCCGACCGCGTCCGCCTGGTCGGACAGGTCTCCCACGAGACGATGCCCGACCTTCTCCGCTCCGCCGACATCGTGGTCTGCACTCCCACGTACGAGCCGTTCGGGATCGTGCCGCTCGAAGCGATGGCGTGCGGGATCCCGGTGGTGGCCACCGCGGTCGGTGGCTTCCTCGACACCGTGATCGACGGTGTCACCGGAGTTCTCGTCCACCGACGCACGCCTGCCGCCGTCGCCGACGCCGTCCGTCGCCTGCTGAACGACGAGGGTCGGCGGACCGGCTACGGCATGTCGGCCGCCGATCGCGCTCGTGCGCGGTACTCGTGGGAGCAGATCGCCGTCGACACCGATCGGGTCTACCGATCACTGCTTCCGGAGCCGGCCGCCGCCGACACCGCGGACGGATCGGGGGACGACCAGCTGGACCGGGTGTGAGGCCGGTCGACCCCGGTCTCGTCGCCCCCCGACCTTGTCACCCCACGTAGCGCCGCGCCACCGACCGCGACTGCGGCTCCTCAAGGAGTACGAGGCCCCGTTCGACGGACGGCGGCAACACTGTCCGCTCGCGTGCCACCCATCCGGCGGACCGCATCGCCTCCCACACCGCCGACGCCGTCGTGCGGTCCCGGGGGGCGGACCGCACCACCGCGACGGTACGGCGGAGTGCGCTGCGCACCGGCCGGCGTAACCACAGCGTCCACAGAGTGTTCCGGATCCCGAGCTGACGACGGCGGGTGGAGTCGCGGCTCACCGACGGTTCGTGTTCGATGACCATGCCCTCCTCCCAGACCATCCACCAGCCGACCGCGGCGAGGTCGAGGGCCAACAGTTCCTCCTCGCCGCCGAGCCACATCTTCTCGCAGAATCCGCCCACTCTCCGGAACGCCGACACGCGAATCATCGTCAGCCCCGCCATGATCCCGAGAAGAGCAGGACCGGGAAGCCAGGCGGGACCCTCGATCGGGCTCTCCCGGAACTCGGGAGTGATCGGATCCTCGACCAGCGACGGCGCGACCAGACAGCGGCCCGTGACCGTCGCCAGGGCCGGATAGGCGTCGAGTCGCACCGCCCCCAGTGTCAGTGCGCCCTCCTGCCAGCGCGTGTCGTCGTCGCAGAAGGCGACGTACGGCGTCGTCACGAGATCCACCGCACGGTTCCGGGCCACCCCGCCCAGGTTCTCCGACAGGGCGAGAAGCCGTACCTCGGGGAACAGTTCCCGCACCATGTCCGCCGTACCGTCCGTGGAGGCGTTGTCCACCAGGATGATCGGGGCCGCGTCCGAGATCGACGTCATGTGTTTCAGCGTGCGGTGAAGCTCGTCCCGTCGGTCGTGAGTGATCATCACGACGGTGACACGATCGGCTGTCTCGGTCATGCTCGAACCTCCTCGTCGGGGTGCCCGGACGCCGCCGGTGTGGTCTCGAGAGCGCGAGCGGCCCGCTCGACGTCCGGGGGCAGGGTCTGTCGGTGCCACAGTGCGGTCGGGGCACGGAGCGCCGCGCCCACGAGAGCCGGCGTCACGCGAGGATCGACGAGTGCGCGCGCCACCAGCGTCGTCACCGACCGGACGCACTCCCCCACCGGTCGGCGCATCAGTGCCGTGAGAACTGCATTGCGCGACTCCAGGTTCCGTCGGGCGATCGTCGCCATGCGTCGGGTCGACGGGTGGTGGTGTGCGATCACGTCGCACACGTGCACCACCCGATGACCCGCCGCCACCAGATCGAAGGCGAGCAGGGTCTCCTCACCGCCGAACTGCAGGACCGGAGAGAAGCCGCCGACGGCCAGGAAGGCTCTGCGCCGCACGATCGCAGCGCACGCGAGAAATCCCAGCACCGGCGGACCGGGGTCGTCGACGTCGGCACTGCCGGACGCCAGAGGGCTGACGTGCAGGGCCGCGTTGACGGGGTCGTCCCGACACTCGGGGCCGACCACCGTCCGCGCTGCGACGAGGGCGATGTCCGGATGGACGTCGAAAATTCGTTCCGCGGTCGTCAGCGCCGCACGCTCCCACCACGAGTCGTCGTCCGCGAAGGCGACGAACTCGGTCTCGGCGGCCCAGACGCCCCGATTGCGGGCCGCGGCACCCTCGTTGCGCGACAGTGGAATCGAGCGCACGTCCGCACCCTCTTCGGCTGCCCGCCGTACCACGTCCGCGGTGCCGTCCGAGGAGGCGTTGTCCACGACGATCACCGGCGGTCGCGGCCGCAGCCGCGTCAGGTGGTGCAGCGTGGTGGCCAGTTCGTCCGCACGGTTGCGTGTCGCCACCACCACCGTGGTGCGCGACCTCTCCCCGGAACCGCTCGTCTCACTGCCCGACACGCGCCCGGTCTACCCGGAACGGGTCCGGACAAACGCGTTTGCCGGGTGCACTCACGGGTATCTGTCGCGCCATGTCCAAGGGAGCTGGATCGAATCGAACTGGCAGGTCGTCGAGAAGCGCGGTCGTGTTCGGCGGCGCGGGATTCGTGGGATCACATCTCTGCGAGGCTCTTCTCGCCGACGGCACCGCGGTGGTCTGTGTGGACAACCTCGTCACGGGGTCGCTCGACAACATCGAGCACCTCCACCGCGAGGCGCGGTTCCGTGTCGTCGAGCACGACATCACGGAACCGCTGCCCCGGTCGATCACCCGTGCCGACCCGGGACAGGTCTTCCATCTCGCGTCCGCGGCCTCCCCCGACGACTATCACCGGCTGCCTCTCGAGACGTTGCACGCGGGTGCCGTCGGAACCGAGCGGGCTCTCGAGCTCGCCCGCGAGCACCGTGCCCGGTTCCTGCTGGCGTCGACGAGTGAGGTGTACGGCGATCCGCTGGTCAGCCCGCAGTCCGAGTCGTACCACGGGAACGTCAACCCCACCGGTCCGCGCAGCGTCTACGACGAGGCGAAGCGCTACGCCGAGGCGCTCACCGCGGCCTACCGGCGCACGCACGGCGTCGACACGGCGATCGCCCGCATCTTCAACACGTACGGCCCGCGCATGCGCCGCGACGACGGGCGGATGATTCCGAACTTCGTGTGCCAGGCCCTGGAGGGCCGCTCGCTGACCGTCACCGGCTCCGGTCTGCAGACCCGGTCGGTCTGCCACGTGGACGACACCGTTGCCGGGCTGCTCGCACTGGTCCGGTCGGCGCATCCCGGGCCCGTCAACATCGGCAACCCGGACGAACGGACGGTGCTCGAGATCGCGCGCGCCGTGGCCGAGGTCGTGGGGTGCGACCTCACCGTGGCACCGTGCCCGCCGGTCGAGGACGACCCCCAGCGCCGCTGCCCCGACATCACCGTCGCGCGCACTGCTCTCGGATGGAGCCCGACCGTCGACCTGGCGGACGGTCTCACCCGCACGGTCCGGTGGTTCGCCGACACCGCTCCGTCATCACGACCGAATCCGAACACGGTGTTTACCGGCGCGGCCGGCGGGTAGATCGGGCCTCACCGGCGCGGCCGGAGGATCGATCGGACGAAGAGGAGGTGAGTCATGCGCGTGCTCGGGATCAACGCGGTGTTCCACGATTCGGCCGCCGTGGTCATGGTCGACGGCCGCACGGTGGCCGCGGCGGAGGAGGAGCGCTTCTCCCGACGCAAGCACGGGAAGCGGCCGGTTCCGTTCTCCGCGTGGGAGCTTCCCGAGGCGGCGATTCGCTGGTGCCTCGATCACGCCGGCCTCGACGCGTCGGACATCGATGCCGTCGCGTACTCGTACGACCCCGCCCTGGTGGACCACGACGCCGTGCACGGAGATCGCCACGGTGGCCTCGATCCACGGTGGGAGGAGCTGCGTACGACCTATGCCGAGCGCGCTCCGCACTTCCTGTCCACCGTTCTCGGCGGGGCACCCGTGGGGTCGTTCCACCATGTGCGGCACCACGTCGCGCACGCCGCGTCGGCGGGGCTGCTGGCTCCGTTCGGCGGCTCCTGCGCGGTACTGGTGTCCGACGGCCGGGGCGAGAGCACCTCGATGCTGTCCGGCCGCTACCTCGACTCCAAGCTCGAAGTGCATGCCACGCAGAGCCTTCCGCACTCCCTCGGACTGCTGTACGAGGACCTCACCGAACACCTGGGGTTCGCTCGCTCGAGTGACGAGTACAAGGTGATGGCACTGGCCTCGTACGGACGGCCCCGGCACCTCCCTCTGCTGCGTCGGTTCGTCCACGTCACCGACGACGGCGGCTTCCGCACCGAGTGGATCGACTGGGAGCAGCTGGTGCCCCGCCGTGCCCCCGACGCGCGGTTCGACGAGCGCCACGCGGACCTGGCCTGCAGTGTGCAGGCCGTCCTGGAGGAGGTGCTGCTCGCCCTGACCCGCGAACTCGCCGACAGGACCGGCGAACACCGGTTGGCCATGGCCGGCGGAACCGCACTCAACTGTGTGGCCAACACCCGTGTGCTCGCCGAGGGTCCGTTCGACGACATCTGGGTCCAGCCGGCCGCCGGTGACAGCGGAACCGCTTGGGGCGCAGCAGCGACGGTGGCCGCCGAGGCCGGTGACACCATCGCGCCCATGACGACGGCGGCTCTCGGTCGCCGATGGAGCGACGACGAGATAGCCGCCCAGCTCACCGTGGCCAAGGTGCCGTTCGAGCGGCCCGTCGACATCGCCTCCGCCGCGGCGGAGGTGTTGGCGGACAACGGAATCGTCGCGTGGTTCCAGGGCCCGTCCGAATTCGGTCCCCGCGCGCTCGGCCACCGCTCGCTGCTGGCCCATCCCGGTCATGCCGGAAACGTCGAGCGCCTCAACGACGTGAAGGGGCGCGAGCAGTTCCGGCCCGTGGCACCCATGGTGCTCGCGCATCGCGCTCCCGAACTGTTCTCCCGCGGTCCGATTCCCAGCCCCTACATGCTGTTCGTGCACGACGTCGACCCGGCGTGGCGCGATCGGCTCCCGGCCGTGACCCACGTCGACGGCACCGCGCGCATCCAGACCGTGGAGGACGGTTCGGGGCCGACCGCGGCGATGCTGCGCGAGTTCGATCGCCGGACCGGCATCCCGGTCGTCGTCAACACGAGCCTCAACACCGCGGGCCGACCCATGGTGGACAGCCCGCACGACGCCCTCGAGCTGTTCGGATCCTCTCCCGTCGACGCGTTGGCCATCGGACCGTTCCTCGTCCGGCGAAGCCGATGAGCGCGCCGGCCCACAGCGAGCCGACGTGGTCCGTCGTGATCCCGACGATCGGTCGGCCCGGCCTGGCCACACTGCTGCGTGCGCTCGACTCGGGAACGGGTCCGACACCGGACGTCGTGGTGGTGGTCGACGACAGGCCGCGCAGTGCGACCGAGCCCCTAGACCTCCCCGCACTCGATCTCACCGTCCGACCGGTCCGCTGCGGTGGGCGTGGACCAGCCGCTGCACGCAACGTCGGCTGGCGCCACACGAGCAGCGAGTGGGTCGCGTTCCTCGACGACGACGTGACGGTCGCGTCGACGTGGCGGGACCACCTCGTGCGCGACCTGCGCGGACTGCCGTCGTCCGTGGGGGCGTCGCAGGCCGTGATCGACGTGCCACTGCCGACGGACCGTCGGCCCACCGACGACGAACGCCGCACCGCGGCGCTGTCCACGGCGCGGTGGATCACTGCCGACATGGCGTATCGACGCACGGCGTTGCGCACGGTGGACGGCTTCGACGAGCGGTTCCCACGGGCGTACCGCGAGGACTCGGACCTGGCGGTCCGCGTTCGCCGCGCCGGGTACGAGATCGTCACCGGCACCAGGATCACCACACACCCGCCCGCCGTGAGCACGGACCCGTGGGCGAGTCTGCGCGCGCAACGTGGCAACGAGGACAACGCGCTGATGCGCCTGAAGTACGGCCGCGACTGGCGCTCCGAGATCGGTGAGGGTCCGAGCATGATGCCCCGCCACGTCGTCACGACGCTGACTGCCGCCGTCGCCGTGCGATCCGTGTCGAGGGGCCGGCGAAGGATCGCCGCCGCCGCCGCGTCGGCCTGGGCGACACTCACCGCGGAGTTCGCGGCGCGCCGCATCGCCGCGGGACCTCGCTCGTCACGGGAGTGCGTCTCGATGGCCGTCACGTCGGCGCTGATCCCGCCACTCGCCGTGGCGTACCGGGCACGCGGGGAGCTGCGTCATCGTCTCGCCCGGTCCGACGCGTCCACGGGTCCGGCGCGGGCCGTGCTGTTCGACCGCGACGACACCATCATCGTGGACGTCCCCTATCTGGCCGATCCCGACGCGGTGACACCCGTCGACGGGGCTCGCGAGGCCCTGGACCTGTTGCGCGACAACGGTATCAAGGTCGGCGTGGTGAGCAATCAGTCCGGCGTGGCCCGCGGTCTGGTGGCACCCGAGCAACTGGACGCGGTGAATGCACGCGTCGAGACGTTGCTGGGTCCGTTCGACACGTGGCAGGTGTGTCCCCACGGCGAGGCCGACGGGTGCGGGTGCCGCAAGCCCCGGCCCGGCATGGTCGATGCCGCCGCACGGGAACTGGGCCTGTCCCCAGCCGACTGCGTCCTCATCGGGGACATCGGCGCGGACATCGGCGCAGCACAGGCTGCGGGTGCACGCGCGATCCTCGTGCCCACGCCCCGCACCCGTGCGGACGAGGTGGACCATGCTCGCCGTCACGCCGCGGTGGCGCCCACCGTGGCGGCCGCCGTGTCGGCCGTGATCGCAGGTGCCGTGTGAGTGGGCGACGTTCGGAAGGCAGACGGGTGCTCGTGGCTCGCCTGGACAGCATGGGCGACGTCCTGCTGACCGGCCCCGCGGTGCGTGCGATCGCGCGGGAGGACTCGGTGACCATGCTCGTGGGTCCCGGCGGGCGCGCTGCGGCGGAACTCCTTCCGGGCGTGCAGGAGGTGATCGCGTTCACCGCACCGTGGATCGTTCTCGATCCGCCGGCCGTCGACCGCGCCGAGATCGATGCGCTGGTCTCGAGACTCGCCGACGGAGCGTTCGACCGGCTGCTCGTCTTCGGCTCGTTCCACCAGTCGCCGCTCCCGCTCGCGCTGCTCGGCCGACTCGCCGGGATCCCGTGGATCGGCGCGCACTGCGAGGACTACCCCGGCTCGTTGCTCGATCTGCGTCACCGAGCACCCGACGAGGACGTTCCGGAAGCGGAGCGTGCCATGTCCCTGGTGCGCGCGGCCGGGTACGAGTCCGGTGGCAGCGCCCTGTCCGTGCGGCGCCCACTGCCGGACACCTCGCACCTGACCGGTCCCGAGAGCTACGTCGTCGTGCATCCCGGCGCCGCCGTGGCGGCCCGTCGGCCGGGACCGGACCACAGCCGGGCCATCGTGTCCGCGCTCGTCGCGGAGGGTCATCGCGTGGTGGTGACGGGAGCCGCGGAGGAGGCCCGGCTCGCAGCCCACGTGGCCGACGAGGACGCGGCGAATCTGGCCGGACGCGTCGACCTCGCCGAACTCGCGGACGTCCTCGATCGCGCCGACGTCGTGGTCGCCCCCAACACCGGGCCGGCCCATCTCGCGGCGGCCGTCGGCACCCCGGTGGTCTCTCTCTTCGCGCCCGTGGTGTCGTCCGTCCGGTGGGCGCCCCACGGGGTGCCTCGCGTCGTTCTCGGCGATCAGACTGCGGCGTGCCGGGGTACGCGAGCGCGGCGCTGTCCGGTGCCGGGGCACCCCTGCCTGGACGGCATCGACCCTGGCAACGTGGTCGAGGCCGTGCATCGCTTCACCACCCGGCGCACAGCCGTTCCCGCACCAGATCCCACACCCATTCCCACACCCGGAGGCGGACGATGATCGAGGAACACTTCGCAGCCCTGCAGACCGCGGCCCGGCAGGCGTCGGGCGCGGCCCCGGTCCTGTCCCGGTGGGCGGCCCACCTCACCACCGTGTTCGACGGCGGTGGTCGGCTCCTCGCGTGCGGCAACGGCGGGAGCGCCGCGGAGGCGCAGCACCTCACGGGCGAACTCGTCGGCCGCTTCCGGCACGATCGACACCCGCTGTCCGCCATCGCCCTGCACGCCGACACCTCGGCCACCACCGCCATCGTCAACGACTACGGCGAGGAGGAGGTCTTCGCGCGCCAGGTCCGTGCCCACGGCCGCCCGCGGGACGTCCTCGTCGCGCTGTCCACCAGTGGCTCGAGCCGGAACGTGCTCGCAGCGGCGAAGGCTGCGCAGGAGATCGGCGTCACCGTGTGGGCTCTGACGGGCCCTCCTCCCAACGAACTCGCCGCCACGGCGGACGACGCGATCGCCGTCGAGGCACCCACCGTCGCGACGGTCCAGGAGATCCACCTGGCACTGGTGCACGGGCTGTGTCTGGCGCTCGACACGGCACTGGGAGTGCGGACGTGAGTGCGGCGCCTGATCCCGGTCCGCTGGTGATCGTGGGCGACACGTTGCTCGACGTCGACGTCGAGGGTGTCGCGGAGCGGCTCAGCCCCGAGGCGCCCGTTCCCGTCGTCGACGTCGCCCGGAGCTGGTGTCGCCCGGGTGGTGCCGGGCTCGCCGCGCTGATCTCGGCCCGCCACGGCGTGCCTGCGGTGCTCGTCACCGCGGTGGGAGTCGACGCCGGTGCGGACACCGTGCTGGACCTGCTGGAGCGCGACGTCGAGGTGGTGACGATGCCGCTCGACGGCACGACGGTGCGCAAGACCCGTGTGCAGGCGTTCGGACAGCCCCTGCTGCGCCTGGATTCCGGCGACGGGCGGGCGTCCCGCGCCGACGTGCCGACCCGGGTGTCCGACGCGATCGCCTCCGCGGGAGCCGTTCTCGTGTCCGATTACGGCCGCGGCGTGGCGGCCAACCCGTCACTACGGGCATGTCTGGACGCAGCGGCCGAGCGCGTTCCCGTGGTGTGGGACCCCCATCCTCGAGGGCCCGCGCCGGTGCGCGGCACCATGCTCGCGACCCCCAACCTGGACGAGGCTCGGCGAGTCACGGGCGCGCAGGACCAGGAGGCGGTGCTGGACCGGGTGGCCGCGGCTCTGCACGCCGCCGGTGTCGCCGTCACCACCGGTTCACGTGGCGCAGTCCTCGTGGAGGGCGACGATCGCACCGAGGTACCCATCGGCGCGGACGTCGGCACCGCAGGGCGGGGCGCCGACACGTGCGGCGCCGGTGACCGGTTCGCGACCGCGGCCGCAGCCGCGCTGCTGGGCGGTGCCACCCTGCTCGCCGCCACCCGGGCGGCCGTCGACGCGGCGGCCCGCTTCGTCGTGTCCGGCGGCGCCGTCGGCTTCTCCCGATGCGAGGGCGAGATCCCCGCTGCCGCGCTCACGACCGTTCCCGAGGACGCCGAGACGACGATCGACCGCGTCCGACGTGCCGGCGGTCGGATCGTCGCGACCGGCGGGTGCTTCGACCTCCTGCACACCGGCCACGTCTCGTTGCTGCGTCAGGCCCGACTGATGGGCGACGCCCTGGTGGTGTGCCTGAACTCCGATGCCTCCGTCGCCCGCGCCAAGGGACCTGCGAGACCGGTGGTCTCGCAACGAGATCGAGCGCGCGTGCTGCTCGAACTCGGCAGCGTCGACGCCGTGGTGGTGTTCGACGAGGACACCCCCACCGCCGTCCTCGACCGCCTACGACCCGACGTCTGGGTCAAGGGATCCGACTACGCGGAGGCGACGTTGCCGGAGGCGGAGACCGTCCGTCGTCACGGCGGCGACATCGTGCTCGTCCCCGTGGTCGGCGGGTACTCGACCACTCGGCTCGTCGACGCCGCACGCGCACGCCCTGCCTGACCCGTCCACACGATCGACCACGGAAGGAACTCTCATGACCCCCACTCTCGGGACCGTTCTCGTCACCGGTGGTGCATCCGGCCTCGGCGCCGCCGTCGTCGACGCCGTCCTCGACGCCGGTGGCACACCGCTGGTCATCGACCGCGTCGCACCGGAATCGGGTGTCGAGCACGTGGTCGCCGACCTCGCCGACTCAGCGGCCGCGGAAGCCGCCACCCTGGAGCTCGTCTCCCGCGCCGGCCGTCTCGACGGGGTGTTCACCGCCGCCGGCGTCGATTCGTGCGGCCCCCTGGGCTCGGTGTCCACGAAGGACTGGGAACGGGTGGTGCACGTCAATCTGCTCGGCACCGTCGCCGTCGTGCGCGCCGCCCTCCCCGCGCTGACCGAGTCGCACGGACGCGTCGTCACGTGCGCGTCCACGCTCGGCATCAAGGCCGTGGGTGACGCCACCGCCTACTGCGCCTCCAAGTTCGGCGTCGTGGGCTTCACCCGAGCCCTCGCCGCCGAGACAGCCGGCGAGATCGGCGTGACGCTGCTGATCCCCGGCGGGATGCACACCGCATTCTTCGACGGCCGCACCGAGCAGTACAAGCCGCCGGCCGACGCCAAGTTGAACCGGCCGGAGGACACCGCCGCGTCGGTGATCTTCGCTCTCTCACAGCCGGCGGGCTGCGAGATCCGCGAGCTGGTGGTCACCTGCTCCACCGAATCGTCCTGGCCCTGAACCTCTCCCGCATCCTCGTCCTGCGCGCGCTCGGTCTCGGCGATCTGCTCACCGCGGTGCCGGCGCTCCGAGCCGTGCGCGCGCAGTACCCGGACGCGCACCTCGCCCTGGCGATGCCGGACCGGTATGCCGACCTCGTCGCTCTGGCGCACGGCGCGGACGGTACCGCGTGCGTGGACGAGGTGATCGACACCCGCGGCCTCACCGGACCGCCTCCGGGTCCGACCCCGGACCTCGCGATCAACCTCCACGGGCGAGGACCGCAGAGCATCGACGTGTGCGTCGCCACCGGCGCACCGTCGATCCTGACCCACGCCCACCCCGATCGGGGACTCGCGGGCCCACCGTGGATGCAGGAGCTCCACGAGGTCGACCGATGGTGCCGCCTGACGGAGTACGGCGGCGCGTCGGCGGACCGGCGGGATCGCCTGATCGCTCGGCCCGCCGACGTGCCCGTGACGCGGTCCGTGGTCGTGCACCCCGGCGCGGCGTCGCTCTCACGCCGATGGCCTCCCGACCGGTTCGCCCGTGTGGCAGCACGACTCGACCGACAGGGCCACCGGGTGGTGCTCACCGGAGTGGCCGAGGAGAGGGGTCTCTGTCGGGCGATCGCGGACCAGGCGGGACTGGGCGCGGACGCGGTCCTGGCCGGAGAGCTGGACCTCGTGCACCTGGCAGCGCTGGTGTGCGATGCCGACCTGGTGGTGTGCGGAGACACCGGTGTGGCGCATCTCGCGAGCGCCTACCGGACGCCGTCCGTCGTACTGTTCGGTCCCACCCCGCCGCGCTGGTGGGGTCCGCCGTCGGACGGGCCGCACACGGTGCTGTGGAGCGGACGCACCGGCGATCCGCACGCGGACACGGCGGATCCCGGCCTGCTCGACATCTCGGTGTCCGACGTGCTCACCGCCGTGCGCGACCGACTCTGACGGCTCGAAGCATCACCGGCGCAGGACTTCTCGCGGCTTGGCCAGTACCTTGTGGCCGGTCGCCTTGACCACGTCGGGCAGGACCGCGTCGACCGCGGCCATCGCCTTCGACATCACCGACGCCGCCACCACCCTGCGCGAGCCGGCCTGCATGGCGTCGTATCCCGCACGCGCGACGTCCGCCGGGTCGTCCTTCCTCGACCGGCCCATGGCGGTGTCGTCCATGCGCGCGCGGTGGAAGAAGTTGGTCTCGACGGGTCCGGGCATCAGCGACGTGACGGTCACGGGTGACTCACTGAGTTCGCCCTGGATCCCCTCCGCGAACGACTGCAGGAACGACTTGGACGCGTTGTAGACGGCCTGGTACGGGCCGGGCATGGTCGAGGCCACCGACGAGGTGATGAGCACACGGCCCTCACCGGCGCGAATCATGCCGTCCAGCACCACCTTCGCGAGATGCACCGTCGAACGGACGTTCAGGTCGACGACGGCGAGACTGTCGTCGAGCGGCACCTCGGTGAACGCGCCGCCGCGACCGATACCGGCGTTGAGAGCCGCGGCCACGAGGGGGCGGCCCTGCGCCCGCAGCGCGTCGGCGACGCGCGCCACACCGTCCGGCGTCGCCAGGTCCGCGGTCACGGGGGTCACCGACACGCCGGTCGCGCTCAGTTCGGTCGCGACCACGTCGAGGCCGTCGGATTCCGCCACGACGACGAGGTCGTGACCGTCGCGCGCGAAGAGTCGGGCCAGCTCGCGCCCGATGCCGCTGGAGGCACCGGTCACGAGCGCCAGAGGTCGGGTGTCGCCGGGGGTGGACGAGGTATCGGTCATGTCGGTCGACTACCCACCGACCACGCGACTATGCGAGTGCCCGCACGACATCGACGAGCAGATCCGCCACCACCGGGCGCACCCGCGCAGCCGCCTGCGCCGCCTCCGTGCGACCGGAGTCGGACAGACACCACGCCGTCCATCGGGACAGCGACGCTGCGTCCACGTCGTCGGCGGCGAGCACCGCCGGCCACCCCCACGCCGTGGCCTGCGCGGTCACCTTCGCTCCCCCGGCCACCGGGTCGATCGCGAGAGCGGGAATGCCGTCGGACAGCGCGAGCACCAGTCCGTGCAGGCGCATCGTGACGACGACGTCGAGGCGGCGCACCACCGACTCGACCGCAGCCGACGTCGACGGTGATCGCCACGACCGCGGATCGAGCCGGGTGTCGAGATCCAGCACCGCCAGATCGTGCCGGGAGGCGAGCCAGTCGTCGAGAACGGCAGCGACCGCCCCGTGCCGGCGACGCGTCCCGTACTCGCGCTGACCGGACGTCGTGAACACCCCGACGACGGGCACGGCTCCGGGTGCCGCCGCGGCAGCCAGGTCCGGAACGGGTGGGGCGGGGCACCTCGCCCCACCCGAGTCGCCGGCCGGGACGTCGATGTCTCGGGGAAAGACCTCGTCGAACCCCGTGTACGCCGCACCGGCGACGTCGACGACACTGACTCCCACCGCGTAACGGCGGCAGTGCGCGAATCTGCGGTGCAGCGCCTCGATCTCGCTCCCGCTCACCGGCCCGCACACCCACAGCAGATGGGAGTACTCGCTCGGGTCGACGTCGGCGAGAGGGACGTCACGGCCGGCTCGGGAGCCGAGCGGGGCGCGGCTCATGACCGTGCTCCAGGCGATGTCCACCCGGTGCCCGGCCGCGGCCACCGCGTCCGCGACAGCCCACATGGCCTTCTGGTCCCCGGCCGTGCACTCGCCGTTCTCGACACTCGACCAGCCCACGACGAGAACGCGTCGGCCGTCCGTACCGATGCTGCTCATCGGGGCTCGATACCCTGGAGAAACCCCGTCAAACTCCCCACCCGGCGCTCGGAGCCGGTGTGGCATCGGTCGGACTCGGCTGCTTGAATGGCCTTTCTGGACCGAACACCGAAAGGCAGGACATCCGATGTCGATCGCCGAGAACACCACGGACGCATTCCGTGTCGACACCGAATGGCACGACGACGCAGCGATCCTGACAGTCGTGGGCGAACTCGATCTGGCCACCGCGCCGATTCTTCAGGACGCGGTGGACGCCGTACGGACCACGGCGTCGAGCGCGCTGATCATCGATCTGACGGGTGTCGATTTTCTCGCGTCGGCCGGTATGACCGTGCTGGTGACCTCGCATCAGGCGGTGGGCGACGACGTCGCCTTCGCCGTCGTCGCCCGCGGTGCGGCCACCGCTCGCCCCCTGCAGTTGGTCGGTCTCGACGAGACGTTCCCCGTGCTCGACACCCGCGAGGCGGCGCTCGCGGCCGTCACCGCGTCCGGTTCGCCCGTCGACGACCTCGCATGAGCAGCGCTCCCGGTGTGAGGACCGGGCACGCGTGGGGTACTCCTCCCCTCGTGATCGACGACGCGACGACTGAGCACGACCAGCCCCCCACCCAGTTGTCCCTCACCGATCTCGACGCCGAACCGCAGCGCATCACCGACGCTCGCGTCCGCTTCGGTGCGTGGTTGACGCACACGCCCTTCGACACGGCGCGGACGTACGACATCGTGCTCGCCGTCTACGAGGCGATGGCCAACGTCGTCGAGCACGCCTATGCCGCCACCACCGGTCGACGCGTCTTCGACCTCCAGGCCACCTACGACTCCGCGCGGCTCGAGGTCGCCGTCCGTGATCACGGGACGTGGTCCGACTCGTCGCCGGGGCCCCTCCGTGGCCGCGGTCTGCCGCTGATCGAGACCCTGTCGGACGACGTCACGCTGTCGTCCGCCGACTCGGGCACCACCGTGACCATGGCATGGGACGTGGCACCGACATCCGGCATCGACACCGACGATCAGGTCTCGTAGACTCGTACGCGATTGCTGAGGCTCCCCGTGAGTCTCTCCTCCTCCAGCCCCGGGGAGAGCATTACCGCTCTCGTCTCACCGGAGGCTTCGTGACTGCACTCTCGTCCCACGCGTTCGACTCCCCGCGCCGTGCCACGTCGAGAACGGCGATCGATGCCCTCGATCTCGGTCCCGACCTCGCGCAGGCCGCCGAGGCGGCACGCCTGGCCGCGTTGGCCCGGTACGACGTCGAGCACACCGCCGCCGACGGCGCCTTCGACCGCATCGCCCGCCTCGCGGCCCGCTGGTTCGACGCGCCGTACGCGTCCGTGTCCATCATCGATGCCGACCTGGTGCGGTTCACCGCCACCTACGGCGACGGGCTCCCGGACCACACCGAACGTCACGACGCCCTGTGCACGATGGCGATGACGCACGACGGGCCGTTCGTCGCGTCGGACACCCTGGCGAACCCGGCCACCGCCGGTAGTGCCTTCGTCCGCGGCGATCTCGGCATCCGCTTCTACGCCGGCGCCCCCATCGTGACCGCCGACGGCTTTCGGCTCGGCACGGTCAACGTCTACGACGTGGTGCCGCGCACGGTGTCCGACGATCGCGCGGACATCCTGATGGAACTGGCCGACATCGCGATGGACGAGTTCGAGTTGCGACTGTCGGCCGCGACCACCGTGCGCGCCGAGCGGGAACTCCGCACGCGCGCCGAGGCGGACTCCGCGATCATCGGTGACTACGCCGCCGTGCTGCAGCGCACGCTGCTCCCACCCTCCCTTCCCACCATCGAGGGTCTGACGCTTGCGTCGCACTACCACGCCTCGTCACCCCTGCAGGTCGGCGGCGACTTCTACGACGTCTTCGCGCTGGGCAAGGACCGGTGGGCGTTCTTCCTCGGCGACGTCCAGGGCCACGGCGCCGGCGCCGCGGCCGTCACCTCGCTGGTCCGCTACACCCTGCGGGCCGCGGCGCTGCACCACGACGATCCGACGGAGGGGCTCGCCGAGCTCAATCGACTGTTGTTGATGGACACCTCGCATCAGCGTTTCTGCACCGTGCTGTTCGGTGTGATCACCCCGGATCCTCGCGGCGGTTTCCGCGTCACACTGGCGACGGGCGGGCACCCGCCCGCCTTGCTCCTCGATCCCGCTCGCGGCGAGGTGCACGAGATCCGTTCCAGTACAGGCATGTTCGTCGGCGCTCTGCCGAACGCGACCTTCAGTGCGTGCAGTTTCCGGTTGCAGGAGGGGCAGACACTGCTGCTCTACACGGACGGCATCACCGAGGCACGTCCCGACGGGCGCACCATGTTCGGCGAGGACGGTCTCGCGCAGTTCACGCAGGCCCGCCTCGGACTGTCCACGACGAAGATGGTCGAGGATCTGGTCGCCCTCATCCCCGACCTCTCTCCGATCGACGACATCGCCCTACTCGCGCTGGGCGCCTGACCGGGCGTGGTCGCGCAGCAGGCGTAGCGCGCGTTCGATGGTCGCGGCCAGGACGTCCTTCGGGTCGCCCTCGAAGACCACGCGCTCCGCGCTGGTCGTCCCGTGGTCGGCGATGCCGAACCAGACCGTTCCGGGTTCCACGTCCTCGTTCGTCTCCGGTCCCGCCTCACCGGTGACGGCCACGGCGAGATCCGCGCCGAGCGCCGACGCCGCTCCGCTCGCCATGGCCGTGGCGGCCTCCTCGCTCACCACGGGGCCGCGGGGTACCTGCAACAGCGAGTACTTCACCTCGCTGGCGTAGGCGACGATCGACCCGCGGAACCACGTTCCGGACGACGACGCGCGGCCCAGATTGGCAGCGATGTTCCCGGCGGTGAGCGACTCGGCGGTGGCGATACGGAGGTCGCGTTCGAGTGCGACTTCCGCGATCTCCGAACAGAGCTCGGCGAGATCCTCGTCGGTGTCGACGCGCTGCTCCGGTTCGGCCGCCTCGCCCTCGATGAGTTCCTCGGTCTCGACGTGGTGAGACATGTGTCTTCCGTTTCCTCTCTCAGTGCTGCACGGACCGGTAGTCCTTCCCGCTCCGTCCGGTGACAAACATCCCCGGCACGCGCGGAGGATCGGCGCTAGCGTTGAGTCATGCCAAGCCTTCGCGACACCATTCGAACCGAACTCGAGGTCCGTCCGACCATCGATCCCGCAGCGGAGATCGACACGCGGGTGGGCTTTCTCGCCGACTACGCCGTCGCCACCCGAACTGCCGGCTTCGTACTCGGCATCAGTGGCGGACAGGACAGCACACTCGTGGGACGCCTGTGCCAGCTCGCCGCGGAACGCGTTCGCGCCGGCGGCGGCGACGCGACGTTCATGGCCGTACGACTCCCCTACGGTGAGCAGGCGGACGAGGCCGACGCGGCGATCGCGCTCGATTTCATCCGCCCCGACACCACGGTGACGGTGGACATCAAGCCGTCCGCGGACGGCGCAGGCGTGGCAGCTGCCACGGCCCTCGGAGTCGATCGACTGCGCGACTTCGTTCGCGGCAACATCAAGGCACGCGAGCGGATGGTCGCCCAGTACGCGCTCGCGGGCGAGCGGAACCTGCTCGTCGTCGGTACCGATCACGCTGCCGAGGCCGTGACGGGGTTCTTCACCAAGTACGGCGACGGCGGTGTGGACCTCACACCGCTGACCGGCCTGACCAAGCGCCAGGGTGCGGCCCTGCTGCGCGAGCTCGGTGCCCCGGAGAGCACGTGGAAGAAGGTACCCACGGCCGACCTCGAGGACGACCGGCCGGCGCTGCCCGACGAGGAGGCACTGGGTGTGACGTACGCCCAGATCGACGCCTACCTCGAAGGCGAGGACGTGCCCGACGA
Source organism: Rhodococcus sp. BP-316 (assembly GCF_019836105.1). NCBI lineage: Bacteria > Bacillati > Actinomycetota > Actinomycetes > Mycobacteriales > Nocardiaceae > Rhodococcus > Rhodococcus sp. BP-316. The sequence goes on from NZ_JABUEE010000003.1 coordinate 234,278, forward strand.
GGCCGCCGCCACCATCGAGAACTGGTTCGTCAAGACCCGGCACAAGCGCACCACTCCGGTCACCCCCAGTGAGACGTGGTGGCGCTGACCGTCTCGGTCGGTCGGTGTGATCCTGCTCCGAACGGGTAATCCCCCTCACAGCGCTCGAGAAGTGAGGCGTCGACGCATTCCGGTGTTTCGACAGGAGATGAACAGATGGACATCGACACGGTGGTCTGGACCGAGACCGGTCCGCGGCAGGAATGGTGGGAGGCCGTGATGGCACGGTGCGGAGCGGAGACTGCTCGACCGGTTCCCCTCGACTCGGCACCCTCCCGCCGAGAACGACCGGACCATGCCGACACCCCGACCAGGCGTGCGGGCTGACCGGACCGACGAACGACGAAGCCCCCGAGGATCGATGATCCTCGGGGGCTTCCGTGTGAGTGGATCAGGAGATGCCGACGATGTCCTTCGCCAGCGCTGCCAGACGAGTCTGCGCGGCGGAGACCACCGAGTGGCGGTTCTTGTTGCGCTCCTCGTAGGCGACCACGGTGCGCAGATCTGCCGGATCGGTCAGTTCCTTGATCTCGGCGACTGCTGCGGCGACGTTCAGACCGTCGTAGTCGGCGATGGGAAGTTCGTGCTCCTCGAGCGTCCCGCCGGCCGCACGGGTGCGGTGGATCGCGTCGGCGACACCGGTCGCGCCGCCGTCACGAGTGACCTCCTCGGCCGTCTCGAGTGCCGCGTCGCGGCTCGCGGTGACGGTGTCGACGGCCAGTTCGGTCGCGCGCTGGCCGCGGCCGATGAGGGTGGACACCTTCGCGGGAACGTCCTTCGCCGTGCCGACGACGCGGTCGACACCTCGCGACGACCAGGTGACCGGCGTGTTGATGAGACGCACGGCAGCACCGGTGGCGGCCTGGATCGGCGTGCGACGCAGTGCGGCCGGTCCACCGAGGGCGTCCTCGGCGAGGACGGTGGTGAGCCACTCGACGGTCGCGGTGTGGGCGGTCACGAGATCGTCTGCGAGCGACACGACGCCCGGCGTGGACGCGGTCGTGGCGAGAGCCTTGACGTAACGGGCGCGGTCGAGCAGCTGGTGCTCCAACGCGAGATCGCCGAGAAGGGCCTCGTCGAACGGCTGCGCCTGCTCGCCGATGGCCTTGAGCAGCGCGGTGAGGCGCCCGACGACGGGTGCGACGACGCCGGGGAAGCCGCCGAGTTCACGAATGGCGGCATCGATGCGAGCAGCGCGATCGCGTCCGTTCGACGCGTTCTGCAGCAGTTCCTCGCGGACAGCTTCCGTCCGAGCCTGTGCGACGCGGGTCTCGGCCACCTGAACCTCGGTGTTGGTGAGCGCGAGCAGAGCGCGAAGCTGGGCGACGAGCGTCGCCCGTTCGGTGTGTGCGGTGGTGCTGACCATGTGATGTGCCCCCTGTGATGGAAGTTGAGTCTCGGTGCAAGAGCAGCCGGAACGACCGCCCCGTGTCATTTGGTGACAGATCGTGGTTACCCGCCGGTACAACGGGGAAAACGCAGTGTGACGAGGCACATTCCCCGCGATCGAAGGAGTTCTCATGGCCGACGAACTGGACGAGACGATGCTCGACTCCGTGCAGGAGAAGATCGACGAGGCCAAGCAGGCGGCGGGAGACATCCCCGAGCGACGTGAGGGCGGGCCGGATCAGGACGATCTCCACGATTCGTCCGACGGTGCCGCCGAACAGACCGGCGACGCGGCGGAGGCGACACTCGACGAGTTCCGCAACGCCGACGGTGACCGTGACGAGGGCATGACCGAGGGCGGCGGCGGAGGTCAGGGCGCCGCCTGAGTGGGCTGAGCGATCCGTCTCATCACGTCGGCGACCAGTCCGCTCCGCGATGCGTCGACGGTCTGTGTGCAGAGATCCGCGTTCACCGCGGATCTCTGCACACAGGTTCTCCGCCCGCGCGACGTGCGCCTCAGAGCTGCTCGAGGTGGCGGTCGAGGGCGTCGAGTAGCGGAACCTGCCCGCTCAGCAGCCGACGCCGCGCGGACTTCCGATCACACCACTCCACGCGGTCGACCTCGGGAAACACCAGCCGCCGCCCCGATCTGGGTGGCCACTCCATCTCCACACTGTTGCTCACGGCGGTCGAGGGGTCGAGTTCGCCGCGCACGGCGAACGCACGAACCGATTTGGCTCCGGACTGCGCGACCGTGCCGAGATCGATCCAGTCCCCGTCGGGCACCGGGGACCCGAGCTCCTCCGCGAACTCTCTGGCCGCCGCTGTGCGCGCATCCTCGGTGTCGGCGTCGTACTCGCCCTTCGGTATGGACCAGGCGCCGGCGTCCTTGCGCGCCCAGAAGGGTCCGCCGGGATGAGCCAGCAGCACCTCCAGCTCGCCCCCACCCCCGCGGAACAGCAGCACACCGGCACTCGTCCTCATTCCGGGATTCTGTCCGATCACGTTTTCTCGCGATCGTGTCGGGTACGCGGTCCGCTGCACGAAGCCTCCGTTCCACAGAGCAGTCAAGGAGCCGACACATGACAGACGTCGCGTCGCAAGGGTCGACACCGGCAGACGACCGGGACATCCTCACCAATCGTCAAGGGCATCCCGTCTACGACAACCAGAACCAGCGCACCGTGGGCTCACGCGGTCCGGCCACCCTCGAGAACTACCAGTTCCTCGAGAAGGTCAGCCATTTCGATCGCGAGCGCATCCCGGAGCGCGTCGTCCACGCCCGCGGAGCCGTCGCCTACGGCTATTTCGAGGCCACCGGGAAGTGGGGCGACGAACCCATCGAGCGGTACACCCGCGCGAAGCTGTTCGCCGAGGCCGGCAAGCGCACGGACCTTGCCGTCAGGTTCTCGACGGTGATCGGCGGGCGCGATTCGTCCGAGGCCGCGCGTGACCCCCGCGGCTTCGCGATCAAGTTCTACACCGAGGACGGCAACTGGGACCTCGTCGGAAACAACCTGGGCGTCTTCTTCATCCGTGACGCCATCAAGTTCCCCGACGTCATCCACTCGCTCAAGCCGGATCCGGTGACGTTCCGGCAGGAGCCCGCGCGCATCTTCGACTTCATGTCGCAGACGCCCGAGGCGACCCACATGCTCGTGAACCTGTTCTCCCCCCGCGGGATTCCGGCCAACTACCGGACGCAGCAGGGTTTCGGAGTGAACACCTACAAGTGGGTCGACGCCGAGGGCGAGACTCACCTGGTGAAGTACCACTGGATCCCGAAGGCGGGAGTCGCGTCGCTCACCGAGGCGGACGCCGCCGCGATCCAGGCGAACGATCTGGGCCATGCGAGCAAGGATCTGTACGAGCACATCGAGCGCGGCGACTTCCCCGAATGGGAACTGCGCGTGCAGGTGATGAGCGACGACGAGCATCCCGAGCTGAACTTCGACCCGCTCGACGACACGAAGGTGTGGCCGGAGAACGAGTTCCCGCCGAAGGTGGTGGGCCGCATGGTGCTGGACCGCAACGTCTCGAACCACTTCGCCGAGAACGAGCAGATCTCGTTCGGCACCGGTGTGCTCGTCGACGGCCTGGACTTCTCCGACGACAAGATGCTGGTCGGCCGGACCTTCTCGTACTCGGACACCCAGCGCTACCGCGTGGGGCCGAACTACCTGCAGCTGCCCGTCAACCAGGCGAAGAACGCGCGGGTGTCCACGAACCAGCAGGGCGGCCAGATGCAGTACTCGGTGGACAACACCGGCAGCAATCCGCACGTGAACTACGAGCCCTCCATCACGGGCGGTCTCCGTGAGGCCGAGTACCCGACGCACGACGAGCAGGGTCCGGAGATCCACGGCCGCCTCACCCGCAAGCGGATCGATCGCACCAACGACTACGAGCAGGCCGGTCAGCGGTACCAGCTGATGGACCAGTGGGAGAAGGACGACCTCGTGGCGAATCTCGTCGCGAACATCTCGGAGGCGACGCGCGAGGTGCAGGAGCGGATGGTCTGGCACTTCTTCATGGCCGACGACGAACTCGGCGCCCGCGTGGGAGAGGGGCTGGGCATCTCGGCCGACGACGTCCGCGGACTCGAACCGCTCGCATCGCAGACCCTGTCGGAGGAGGAGGACCGGCGGCGCGCGAATCTCGGGAAGAACGGCCCCCGCGACGTCGCCGACCTGCAGATGACGCACTGCGTCCCGAACGAACGCGCGACGACTGCCGGATGACGTCGCCATGACGCAGGTGTGGACAGCGTCACTCCGCGGGGTTATCGTCGGAGACGCAAGCCGAACAGGTCGTAGGACGAACTCGAGGCAGGTGGTGCGTATCAACACGGTGACGACGAGACACGTGTTCATTCCGACGCGAGGACGATCACGCGGAGCCTGTTCTCCGGATCGACTCGCACCATCCACATCAACCTGACAGAACCCCGGCGCCGTATCGGCGCCGGGGTTCTTCGTCGTTCGGGTCGGCCGATCAGCCGGCGTTGGGGTCCAACGTCTCCTTGATCTTGCCCATGACGCCCTTCTCCGTGCCGAGAGCCGCGTTCGACGGTTCGCCGAGTCCGCCGTCGTAGGTGGCGTAGAGCTTCGGGTCCGGCGGCGGTCCACTCTGCTTGTTGCCCAGCGGCTGCGGATCGGCGAGGAACCTGTTCTCGTGGCGGCCGTCGGGTGCGGTGCCGTGCGCCCACCGGCCCTTGTCGGACTCGGTGCCGTCCGACAGATGCCACAGCGTGCTCGCGTGCTCGTCGTACTCCTCGTCGAACAGGTCGTTCGGCGCCACCACACCCTCCAGACCGTCCGCCTGCAGCTCCTCGATGGCCGCGAGCCACATGTTCTGGTGATACGTGTCGCGGGCGAGGTTGAACTTGAGCATGTTCTTGACACCGGGATCGTCGGTCATGTGCCACAGGCGTGCGGTCTGCACGCGGCCCTGCGCCTCCGCCGCGACGTTGGCGCGGAAGTCCGCCAGCAGGTTGCCGCTGGCGACGATGAAGCGCCCGTTCCACGGGACACCGTTGCTGTCGGCGAGGGTGGGTCCGCCACCGGACACGATGGCCTGCTGCGGATCCATCCCGCCCAGCACCGCGGCGACGACGGGATCGGCGGCAGCGTTCTTGGTGGACTCGGTGGCCGGTGCGCCCTCGAGGAGCCGCGCGACCATGGTCGCGATCATCTCCACGTGACCGATCTCCTCGGTCGCGATGTCCATGATGAGGTCCTTGTACTTGCCTTTCATGCGACAGTTCCATCCCTGGAACAGGTACTGCATCGTGACGGTCATCTCGCCGTACGCGCCGCCGATCAACTCTTGCAGCTTGCGGGCGTAGACGGGATCCGGCTTCTCCGGCTTCACGTCGAACTGGAGGTGGTCGGTATGACGGAACATGAAGGCTCCTGACAGCGCTCGGGGTCGTGCTCTTGTCGCGCCCCGGCTACCCGGAGGCGGACCCGACAAACGACCCGGATCGCCGGGTCGTGCGCGTGGGTAACGGCCCCGCGAACGGGTAACCCGGTGCGATGAGCACTGACCTGAACGACCCTGCGGAGCCGGGCGACTCCCCCGGTCTGCGTCGCGCCGTCACCGGCAAACTCCTGTTCGTCTTCATCCTGGGTGATGTTCTCGGAGCGGGCATCTACGCACTCGTGGGCGAGATCGCCGGCGAGGTCGGCGGTGCCGTGTGGGTGCCGCTGCTGGTGGCACTCGCGATGGCCATGCTCACCGCGGCCTCGTACGCCGAGCTGGTGACCAAGTACCCGCGCGCAGGTGGTGCCGCCGTGTTCGCCGAGCGAGCCTTCGGACGGCCGGTGGTGTCGTTCCTCGTCGGGTTCTCGATGCTGGCGGCGGGTGTGACGAGCGCGGCCGGGCTGTCCGTCGCCTTCGCCGGTGACTATCTGGGCGCCTTCCTCGACGTCCCGACGGTTCCTGCCGCGCTGGTGTTCCTCGCCGTCGTCGCTCTCCTGAACGCGCGTGGCATCAAGGAGTCGATGCGGGCGAACGTGGTCATGACCGTCGTCGAGGTCAGCGGACTCGTCCTCGTCGTCGTCCTCGCCTGCATCGTGCTCGGTCGCGGCGACGGCGATCTCGGCCGCACCCTCGAGTTCACCGATGCCGTGAACCCTGCCGTGGCGGTCCTCGCGGCGGCACTGCTCGCCTTCTACTCGTTCGTCGGGTTCGAGACCTCGGCCAACATGGCGGAGGAGGTCCGGGACGTGCACCGCGTCTACCCTCGCGCGCTCTTCCTCTCGCTGGCGACGGCCGGTGCGGTCTACGTCGCGGTCGGACTCGCGGTGAGCGCGGTGGTGCCCGCGAGCGACCTCGCGGACACCTCGGCGCCCCTGCTCGCCGTCGTCTCGGCGGCCGACGTCGGTGTCCCCGACAGGCTCTTCGGACTCGTGGCGTTGATCGCCGTGGCCAACGGCGCCCTGCTGACCATGATCATGGCCAGCCGACTCACCTACGGGATGGCCGGACAGCGACTACTGCCCGCCGTCGCGGGCCGGGTGTTGCCACGTCGGCAGACTCCCTGGGTGGCCATCGTCGCGACCACGGTGGTGGCGATGATTCTCGCGGCCACCGGGACCGTCGCAGCGCTCGCGGAGACCGTCGTCCTGCTGCTCCTGATCGTGTTCGTCAGCACCAACCTCGCCGTGCTGGTGCTGCGCAAGGACCAGGTGGACCACCCGCACTTCCGCACCCCGGTGATCCTTCCGGTGCTCGCTCTGATCAGCTGCGGCGTGCTCGCGACGCAGCAGACCGCGCAGACATGGCTGCGTGCCGGCGTGCTGCTCCTGGTCGGCGGCGTGCTCTACGCGGCGATGCGGTGGACACGGAGTTTGAGAAGTCCCGAAATCGTCAACACGTGACCTGTCTCCTGTAGAACGGGGACGTTCGATGTGTGTCCGACGCCGGAATTCCGGCGTCCGGTCGTGACGACTGAAAGGTAGACGATGGCTATCAACGACGACGACATCACCACTTCCGGAGCAGCAGGCGGCGAAGGCCCCGCCGACGGCGGCTCCAACCCGAACGGTCACGACGGCGGCGCCGACGGCACCGCGTCCAGCACGGAGGGCCCCGCCGACGGCGGCTCGAACCCGGGTGGACACGACGGCGGCGCGGACGGCTCCGCGGCCAGCGGCGAGGGCCCGGCCGACGGCGGCTCGAACCCCGACGGCCACGACGGCGGTGCGGACGGTACGGCTTGAGCCGACCGACCGATGACGAGCGCGGACCGGGAGACCGGTCCGCGCTGCGTCGTCTTCTGAGCATCGAGCCCCGCGCCTTCGCCGAGGGCCACTGGGGACGCGCGCCGCTCCTGACGCGTGCGGCCGACCTTCCCGCTCCGTTCACCGATCTGCTGTCGACGGACGCCGTCGACGAGCTGGTGTCCGAACGCGGCGTGCGCACACCCTTCGCCCGGATGGCCAGGAACGGCGCGCTGACCGACCGCGGGCAGTTCACCGATTCGGGTGGCTTCGGGGCCGAGGTGACCGATCAGCTCGACTCCGCCGGAATCCTGGCGGCCTTCGCGGACGGCCACACCCTGGTCCTGCAGGGACTCCATCGACTGTGGCCTCCCCTCATCCACTTCACCGGCGACCTGGTTGCCGATCTCGGCCACCCGGTGCAGGTCAACTCGTACATCACCCCCGCGTCGTCGCGCGGATTCGATCCCCACTACGACGTGCACGACGTCTTCGTCCTCCAGATCGCCGGCGAGAAGCGGTGGATCCTGCACCCCCCGGTGCACGAGCACCCGCTGTCGAACCAGCCGTGGTCGGACCGCAGGGACGCCGTCGCCGCCATGGCGCGCACGGACCCTACCCTCGACGTCGTTCTGCGCGAGGGTGATTCGCTGTACGTTCCGAGGGGCTGGATCCATTCCGCCGAGGCCCTGGGTGACACCTCGATCCATCTGACCGTCGGAATGTCGGCCTTCACCCGGTACGACCTCCTGCATCATGTGCTGGGCACCCTCGCGGACGACGCGAGCTTCCGGGCCCCGCTGCCCGTGGGGCTCGATCTGACCGATCCGGACGCCGTCGTACCGCACGTGCGCGCGCTGATCGCAGATCTGACCGCGACCCTCGCCGACACCGACGGCCGCGACGGTCGAGCGCGGACGGCGGCAGAGCGTGTCGGCCGTCGCTTCGTCGAGGTCACGCGGCCGGCCCCGGTGCGTCCTCTCGAGACCGTGCGCACGATGGCCGGCCTGTCCGCGGCCACCGTGGTGACGTGGCGATCCGGGCTCGCCGCGCGGGTGACGCAGTCGCCCGAGTCGGTCGCCGTGACGACGCGGACCAAGACGATCACGCTGCCCTCGATCGCGGCGGACGCCGTTCGGCAGCTGCACAGCGGGAAAGACTGCGCGGTCGGCGACCTCACGGGTCTCGACGATCAGGACGCGATCGTCGTGGTGCGTCGCCTGCTCCGCGAGGGTCTCGTCGTCGCCCGATCGTGACGACGCCGGTGAGCACCACCGCGGCGTGGCGCCCGTGCAGCGACAATGCTCGTGATCGGGGAGACACGTTGGCGGGAAGCGGTTCTCGCGGAGAACGATGGTTCCTCGTCGAGGTCGCGGGAAGTTGGGGCCCGTCGGCGTTCCTCGATTCCCCGTCCGTCCTCGATCCCGTACTGGGTGGAGCGCTCGTGCGCCGCATCGAGAGTGCCGGATTCCGCCCCCTCGCCGTCCGGGAGCCCGGCCGTCGCCGAGGCCGCGGCCGGTGGCGGTGGGCGTCGGTGGACGCACGGCCGGGGCACGAGAGCGTGCACCGGGGCGAGGTGTCCGACGCGGCCGAACTGCTCGACGTCCCGCTCGACGGATCGTCGGGTACCGCGTCGACGGAGACCATCGTGGCCGTGTGCACCCACGGCAGGCACGACCGCTGTTGCGCCGTCCGCGGTCGCACGATCCTCGCCCCGGCCGTGTCGGCGTACCCCGGCGAGGTGTGGGAGTGCTCGCACCTCGGTGGCGACCGGTTCGCCGGCACGATGATCGTCCTGCCGCACGGTCTCTACTACGGCAACGTCGACGACGCGGACGTCGTCCGCATCCTGCGCCGCCACCACGACGGACTCGTCACCCCGGAATTCCTGCGCGGCCGCAGTGCGCTCTCGGGGGCCGTGCAGGTGGCCCAGCACGCCGCACGAACCGTCCTGCAGGACTTCGCCATCGACACCCTGCATCCCCTGTCGGAGGCTCCCGGCCCGGACGGTCGGCGACACGTCCTCCTCGACCACCACGGGGACACCGTTGAGGTGGTCCTCCAGGAGTCTCGGTCGGCGCCGATCCTCACCACGTGCCACGCCCGCGTCGCCGGGCCGGTGCGCACCCACGAGGTGGTGTCCGTCCGCCCGTCTCGGCCCCGCTGAGCGACCACTACTCTGGACCGGAGGCCGGTCGTACATCCGGAAGGGACACGTGTGGAACTCGTAGTACTGCTCGATGAGGACGGCCGTGCCATCGGCACCCACGACAAGGCCACTGTGCATCACGACGCCACACCGCTGCACCTGGCGTTCTCGAGCTACGTGATCAACCGCGAGCGCGAGGTCCTGGTGACACAGCGGGCGCACGACAAGCGCACCTGGCCCGGAATCTGGACCAACACGTGCTGCGGACACCCCGCGCCGGGTGAGCGTCTCGACTCCGCGGTTCTGCGGCGCCTCGATCACGAACTGGGTATCGGTGCGGACAGCGCGGCTCCGGTGCTCCCGTCGTTCCGGTACCGCGCCGTGATGGACAACGGCGTGGTCGAGTACGAGATCTGCCCGGTGTTCCTCGTCCTGCACGACGACAGGACCGTCGATCCGCGACCGGACGAGGTGGCCGACTACCGCTGGGAACCGTGGAACGAGTTCGTCGCGACCGTGTTGGCGGGCGAGAGCGATCTGTCGCCGTGGTGTCAGGACCAGGTCCGTCAGCTGCACGCCCTGGGTTCCGACCCTCTGGCGTGGCCCACCGGCGGCACCGAGTCCCTCCCACCCGCGGCACGCGTCGCGTGACGCACGGGTCGGGACGACGCGCGGTCGAGACGGGTGCACCACCGCGCGGCAACGTGCTGATGACAGCGGTCGACCGCATCTCGAACGCTCTGGGTCGGTCGTCGATCTTCGCCGACATCGACTTCGACGACGAGACGCATCCCTGGTTCCTGTCCGCGGAGGAGCGCGCCAACCCGGACACTCGCATCCGCGCCTGGACGGAGGGCAACCGTTGCGTCGCTCTCGTGCACGGCGACACCTACTTCCGCGTGCTGAACGAGCACCTGGCCGACGCGAAACCGGACGATCTGGTGTTGTTCACCGATTGGCGCGGCGACCCGGAGCAGGTGCTCACCGACCGCGGTCCGACGGTCGAGGACGCGCTGACCGGTGCCGCGACGCGCGGTGTCGTCGTCCGAGGTCTGCTGTGGCGCTCGCACGCGGAGGGCCTCGGATACACCGGCGGCAAGAACAGTGCCCTCGCGACCGCCCTCGAGGACGCGGGCGGTGAGTGCGTTCTCGATCAGCGCGTTCTGACGTTCGGGTCCCATCATCAGAAGCTCGTGGTGATGCGCTCCGCGTCGCGTCCCGACGGCAACGTCGCCTTCGTGGGCGGGATCGATCTGGCCCGGTCGCGACGGGACGATGCGCACCATCACGGCGATGCCCTGAGCCGACCGTTTCCACCGGAGTACGGGGAGACCCCCGCCTGGCACGACCTGCAACTCGAGATGCGCGGTCCGGCCGTGCGCGACGTCGAGGACACCTTCCGGGAGCGCTGGGAGGATCCGGCGGCACTGTCGCGGCTGCCGTGGCACGTGGTGAGCGACGTCGTCCGCCGGCACCGGCGCGAGCCGTCCGAGCTGCCCACTGCCCTCCCCGACCCGGAGGCGACGGGAACGTGCTCGGTGCAGTTGCTCCGCACCTACCCGCGTCGCCGACCGTCCTACCCGTTCGCGCAGGACGGCGAGCGCAGCGCGGCCCGTGCGTACGCCAAAGCCCTCGGTCGCGCCGAGCGCCTGATCTACATCGAGGACCAGTACCTGTGGTCCGTGGACGTCGCGCGGGTCTTCGCACGTGCGCTGCGGCGCTCGCCCCGGCTCCGCATGATCATCGTGGTACCCCGGCACCTCGACGACGACAGCGCGATGACCATCCCGCCGTCGCTCCTGGGTCACGCCGCCGCGTTGGATCTACTACGCGACGCGGGCGCCGACCGGGTGCTCGTCCTCGACGTGGAAAACGACGACAGTGTGCCGGTCTACGTGCACTCCAAGGTCTGCATCGTCGACGACGTGTGGGCGGCCGTCGGTAGCGACAACTTCAATCGCCGCTCCTGGACGCACGATTCGGAACTCACGGCGGCCGTGGTCGACGAGGAGCGGGATGCGCGCGAGCCCGTCGATCCCGGTGGCCTGGGTGACGGTGCGCGGGTGTTCGCCCGAGATCTCCGACTCGAGCTCCTCGCCGAACACCTGTCCCGTGGGAGCGGCGCGGACGCCGACGTCGCCGACCTCCTCGACCCGGACGACTGCTTCGACGCGGTCGCCGAGCAGGTCAGCGAGCTCGACGCGTGGCACGACGGGGGCCGCGACGGTGATCGCCCGCGGGGACGGTTGCGCATGCATGCCATCGAGGTGCCGCCGCTGTGGAAGCAGCGGGTGTTCTCGCTCCTCTACCGGCTGGTGGTCGACCCCGACGGCCGACCACTGCGGCTGCGGTTGACGCGCCGCTTCTGACGGTGCGGCCGCGCAGGATTCGCACGCCCACTCGCGGGTACTTCGGCGTTCGTGAGCCCCGACACCGTCCCACCGCCCGACATCGATGCGGCCGCGCGGGCGCTCGGTCATGCCGAACTGCATCCGAGACAACGTGACTCGATCGATGCCGTCGTGTCCGGACGAGACGTGCTGGCACTGCTGGCGAGCGGTTTCGGCAAGTCGGCCATCTATCAGGTCGCCGCGTCGCTGCTCGACGGGCCGACCGTCGTCCTGAGCCCGCTCATCGCCTTGCAACGCGATCAGGTGGACGGTCTGCGTCGTCGGTCGACACACGTGCGGGCGGTCGCGGTGCACTCCGAGCAGAGCGACACCGAGAACGAGCGTTCGTGGGAGTCCCTCGCTCGCGGTGAGGCGACCATCGTCTACCTGACGCCGGAAGCAGCCTCGCGGAACGAGGTGCAGGATCGGCTGCGCGCACTCGGCGTCGCGTGCGTCGCCGTCGACGAGGCCCACTGCATCGCCGCCTGGGGCCACGATTTCCGTCCGGCCTACCTTCGTCTCGGTCACGTGGCCGAGGCGATCGGGCGCCCGCCGATCATCGCCGTCACCGCGACGGCTCCCCCGCCGATCCGTGACGAGATCACCACGCGCCTCGGCATGCTCGATCCGTTGACGGTGGTCGGCTCCTTCGATCGGCCCGAGATCCGGCTGTCCGTCGTCCGGCACCACGACGCGGACATGGCACTCCGGGCGGCCGTGGACGATGTCGTCCGGCGCTCGGAGTCCGGCGGCCGGTCGGAATCCGGCGGGCAGGCCGGAGGCCGGTCGGAGTCCGGCAGGAAGGCTGGAGCCGGTCTCGTGTACACCGCCACTCGCGCGCAGGCGGAGGAGTTCGCGGCTCTGCTGGCGGAGCGCGGCCTCCGAGCGCTCGCGTACCACGCCGGTCTGCCGCGGTCCGCGCGCGACGAGGCGCACGAGGCGTTCGCGGCCGGGACGGTCGACGTCGTCGCGGCCACGTCGGCGTTCGGGATGGGCATCGACAAGCCCGATGTCCGGTTCGTCGTCCACACTGCACCGCCCGATTCGCTGGAACGGTACTACCAGGAGTTCGGCCGCGCCGGTCGCGACGGTGCGGACGCCGCTGCCGTCCTGCACTTTCGCGCCGAGGACCTGGGGCTGCCGTCGTTCTTCGCCACCCGCCGACCGCGCCGAGATGCGCTCGAGGCGGTGCAGGGGGCGCTGCGGTCCGCCACGGAACCGATGTCGACCGAGTCGCTCACGGGGTTGCCCGGCCTGTCACCGCGCGCTGTGGAGACCGCCCTGGAGCTGCTCGATCACGTCGACGCCGTGCACCACACGGACGCCGGGTGGGTGCCCGGCAGCCTCTCGACGACCGAGGCCGTCGAGCGCGCACTGGAGGCGGCTCGCCGGCAGGAGACGGCGGCGCGATCGCGGGTGGAGATGGTGCGGACCTACGCCGAGACGCGGCGATGCCGACGACAGGTGCTCCTCGAGTACCTCGGCGAGGTGACGGAGCAACTCTGCGGTCGGTGCGACACCTGCGAGTCCGGCACCGCGGCCGAGTCCGACGTGAACGGCGGTGACACGAGCTACCAGCCCGGCGACACGCTGCATCACCGCGACTGGGGCGCGGGGAACGTGGTGTCGGCCGAGGCGGACCGCGTCACCGTGCACTTTCCCGAACACGGTTACCGCACCCTGGCGACCACGATCCTGGAGGAGCGCGACATCGCCGAGTGACAGCCTCGAAACGGACCTTCGACGACCTGCGGGAGCCGAGAACCGGGACCGACCACGACGGACGCGCGAGACTCGGACCGCAGGTTCGTTTAGCGCGTCGACCTGGCGGTTCCGAGCGCGGATCGACTGGGAAGACCGTAGATTCGCGCATGACAGACATCCCCGGGGGAGGGTGTGCCGTCGCTCCTTCCTGCCCGTCGAGTGTGAGGTTGCTAGACCACATGACAGACCTGAAGCCCTTCTTCAAGAACGTTCAGTCGCACTACGACCTGTCCGACGACTTCTTCGCGCTCTTCCTCGACCCCACGTGGACGTACAGCTGTGCGTACTTCGAGCGCGAGGACATGACGCTCGAGGAGGCACAGCTCGCGAAGATCGATCTGGCCCTGGACAAGTTGGGCCTCGAGTCGGGCATGCGCCTGCTCGACGTCGGCTGCGGATGGGGAACCGCGATGATCCGCGCCCGCGAGCGGTTCGATGTGGACGTGGTCGGCCTGACGCTCAGCGAGCACCAGTTCGGACGCGTCCAGTCCCGTCTGGACGACCTCACGGGCGACCGCAAGGCCGAGGTACGCCTGCAGGGCTGGGAGGAGTTCGACGAGCCGGTCGATCGGATCGTCAGCATCGGCGCCTTCGAGCACTTCCGTCGCGCGCGCCACGTCCCGTTCTTCGAGAAGGCGCACTCGCTGCTCCCCTCCGACGGAGTCATGTTGCTGCACACCATCGTCGGCTACGGACTGGACGATCTGGCGGAGAAGGGTGTCGCCGTCGACAAGCGCGACGCCGTCTTCATGCGCTTCATCCTCCGGGAGATCTTCCCCGGCGGGGAGCTCGAGCGCCCGGGCACCATCCAGGAACGCGCGACGTCCGTCGGGTTCTCGGTCGACCGGGTGCACTCGTTGCAGCAGCACTACGCCCGCACGCTGGAGATCTGGACGGAGAACCTCGAGGCCCGCAAGGACGAGGCCATCGCGATCGCCGGCGACGAGGTCTACGAGCGCTACATCAAGTACCTCGGCGGATGTGCGAAGCAGTTCCGCCGCGGAACCATCGACATCATGCAGTTCACGCTGTCCAAGTAGAACCACGTCGTTTGGGACCATGTCGGCAGGGAAGCCGCCGGCATGGTCTCCCACGGCAGCTACACGTTCATCGGTAACGCGACCGGGTTGGTGAGCTACGGCGATATCACGCTGCTCACCGATCCGAACTTCCTGCACGCCGGCGAGCGTGCCTATCTCGGTCACGGTCTGTTCTCCACACGCCGTCTCGATCCGGCCGTCTCGATCGACGAGTTGCCACCGCTGTCCGCGATCGTGTTGTCGCACATGCACGGAGACCACTGGGACCGGCGCGCACAGAGCGGGCTCGACCGGTCGCTGCCGGTGTTCACCACGGGTCACGCTGCCTCGAAACTGACCCGTCGCGGCTTCGAGGCGGCGACCGGACTGTCGACGTGGGAATCACGACGCCTGCGAGTCGGAGAGCAGGTCGTGACGATCACGGCGATGCCCGGTCGGCACGGCCCCGTCTGGGCACAGCGTCTGCGGGTGCTTCCGCCGGTGATGGGCACGATGCTCGAGTTCGGATCCGCGGAGTCCGACACCGTCGACCTGCGCGTGTACGTCTCCGGCGACACCCTGATGGTCGACGAGCTCCGGGAGATCCCCACGCGCTATCCGGACATCGACACCGGTGTCGTGCACCTCGGTGGCACCACCCTGCCGTTCGGGCAGAACCCGCGCTGGGGAGCGATGGTGACGATGGACGGCCGCCAGGGCACCGACGCCGTGCAGCTCGTCGACCCGGCGCAGGTACTGCCCGTGCATGTCGACGACTACGGTGTCTTCGCCTCTCCCCTGTCCGACTTCTCCCGCGAGATGCGCGCGCGAGGTCTCGGTGACCGCATCACCTACGTCGGGCGCGGCGAGACGGTGCCGCTGAGACGGTGACGTCGGCAGGGTTTTCGCGCCTCGGGACGCGGGTAGGCCACCTGGACACGAGACCCGACGTCAGGACCCGAGAGAAGGAGGCAGTCGTGCCCACCACGAACGACGACGGCAAGCCCATCGAGTCGGAGCTGCCCTCCACCCTGCAGAAATCGGACGAGAAGGCGCAGCGCACCTTCGCGAAGACACTCGACTCCGCGGAGGAGGAATACGACGACGAGCAGCGGGCGCACCGAGTCGCCTACTCCTCGCTGAAGCACAGCTACGAGAAGGTGGGCGACCACTGGGAGCCGAAGGACGAGAAAGGCCCCTCCGACGAGCGCGCCGAGAGCGGCGGCCCGAATCCGAAGGGCCGCAGCGCGGGCGGCGTCGACGCGAACGCGTCGAAGAAGCATCTCGAGGAGGTCGCTCGCGACCTCGACGTTCACGGCCGCTCGACGATGACCAAGGACGAGTTGGTCGACGCCATCGACAAGGAGAACAGGAAGCAGACCGCGAAGAAGCGGTGACAGGTCAGCGGAACGCCTGTTGTCCCGTCAGCGCCTTACCGATGGACAGCATGTGCATCTCGCTGGTCCCCTCGTACGTGAGCACGGACTCCAGGTTGTTGGCGTGCCGCAGAGGTGAGTACTCCAGAGTGATGCCGCTACCGCCCAGGATCGTGCGGCACTCGCGGGCTATGGCGATGGCCTCGCGGACGTTGTTGAGCTTGCCCAGACTCACCTGATCCGGCGTGATCTCACCGCGGTCCTTGATCCTGCCGAGGTGGACGGCGAGAAGGAACCCCTTGCCGAGCTCGAGTGTCATGTCGGCCAGCTTCTGTTGCGTCAGCTGGAAACTCGCGAGCGGCCGGTCGAACACCTCGCGAGAATTTGCGTACGCGATGGCGGTCTCGAGGCTGTCCCGCGCTGCGCCGAGAGCGCCGAACACGATGCCGAACCGCGCCTCGTTGAGGCAGGAGAGCGGAGCTCCGAGACTGGTGGCACCGGGCAGCATCGCCGACGACGGGAGCCGGATGTCGTCGAAGACGAGTTCCGCTGTCACCGAGGCGCGCAGCGACAGCTTCTTACCGATGGCGTGCGCGGCGAATCCCGGTGCGTCCGTGGGCACGACGAACCCACGGAAGCCCTCGTCGGTCCGCGCCCACACCGTCGCCACGTCGGCCAGGGTGCCGTTGGTGATCCACATCTTGGAGCCGGAGAGGATCCAGTCGTCGCCGTCCCGTCGCGCACGGGTGCGCATCCCGGACGGGTTGGAACCGAAGTCGGCCTCGGTCAGTCCGAAACACCCGATGGCCTCCCCGGTGGCGAGACGTGGGAGCCATTCCTGCTTCTGCTCCTCCGACCCGTACCGGTGGATCGAGAACATGGACAGCGAGCCCTGCACGGAGACGAAACTCCGGAACCCGCTGTCACCCGCCTCGAGTTCCATGCACGCGAGGCCGTAGCTCACCGCATTGGTCCCGGCGCAGCCGTACCCCTCGAGGTGCATGCCCATCAGACCCATGCCGCCGAACTCGCGAGCGATCTCCCGCGGCAGCGTGCCGGCCTCGAACCAGTCCCCCACCTCGGGCTTGAGCCGCTTGTCGACGAACGCGCGGACCGTGGCCGCGATGTCCCGCTCGTCCTCGTCGAGCAGGGAGTCGGCGGCGAAGAGATCGAGTGGTCCGACGGGTGCTGCGGTGGTGCGCGGTGCGGTGGTCGTCATCCTGTCGAACCTACCCGGATCCGGGCCTGTACTCGATGAGTCTCGCGCTGTTTCCGACGACGATGACGGACGACGCGTTGTGCAGGATCGCCGCGAGTACCGGTGACAGCGCTCCGCCGGCACTCACGGCCAGCCCGATCGCGTTGACCGCGATCGACATGGCGTAGTTCTGGCGGATGACGGCCACCGAGCGCCGCCCCAGCGCGCGCACGTCGAGCAGTCGCGCCAGGTCGTCCCCGGCGAGAGCGACGTCCGCGGTCTCCACCGCCACGTCGGTCCCGGCGGCGCCCATCGCGATGCCGATGTCCGCGGCCGCGAGCGCCGGCGCGTCGTTGGTGCCGTCGCCGACGACCGCGACGATGTGGCCCTCGGCCTGCAGGGCGCGGACGACGTCGAGCTTGTCCTCGGGCATGACCTCGGCGCGCCACTCGTCGATACCGAGCTCGGCCGCGACGGCGGCGGCCGTGGCCGGGTTGTCCCCGGTGAGCATCACGATGCGGTGCACACCGTCGGCCCGCAACGCGCGCAGTACCTCGGCGGCGTTGTGGCGGATCTCGTCGCGCAGACTGACCAGCCCGACCAACACGCCGTCGACCGCGAGGAGCAGAGGCGTCTCGGCACGGTGCTGCAGACGGGACACCCAGTCGGACGCCTCCTCGGAGACCTCGACGTTCTCTCTGCGCAGCAGCGACGCACTGCCCAGCAGCAGCGTCCGCCCGTCCGAGACGGTCCGCATGCCCAACCCGACGAGCACCTCGCACTCCTCGTGCGGTGGAATCTCGATGCGACGTTCCTCGGTACTGCGAATCACGGCTTCCGCCAACGGATGCCGAGAGTGGATCTCGGAGCTGGCCGCATAGGCGAGCACCTGCTCCGGCTCCCACGCGTCGTGGAACGCGATCACGTTGGTCACCACCGGGCGCCCGACCGTCAGCGTTCCCGTCTTGTCGAAGACGACGGCGTCGACACGGCCTGCCTGTTCGAGGTGGGACCCGCCCTTGATGAGGATTCCGCGCCGGGCACCGTTGCCGATGGCAGCGCTGATGGCGGTGGGGGTGGACAGACCGACCGCGCACGGGCACGCGACGAGCAGCATGGTCATGGCCCGGCGGACGTCACGGGTGACGAGCAGCGTGGCGGCCGAGAGCAGGAACGACGCGGGCACGAAGCGACGGGAGAAGTTGTCGCCCACCGTCTGGATGGGCGCGCGATCCTCCTGCGCCTCTTCGACCCGGGCGATGATGCGGCCGATCGCCGTGTCGCGACCCACGGCCGACGCGCGGACGACGACGCGGCCGCGCAACACGACGGATCCGGCCGACAGCCGGGTCCCCACGGTCACGGTGACCGGCAGCGTCTCGCCGGTGATGGCGGACTGGTCGACGACGGCGTCGCCCTCCATCACGGTGCCGTCGACCGGGACTCCGACGTGATCGTGCACCACGACCTCGTCGCCGACCTCGAGCGAGTCGATGTCCACGGAGACCTCGGCACCGTCACCGGTCCGGATCCACGCGGTGTCGTGGGTGCCGCTGAGCAGATCCGAGATGGCACGCCTGGTGCGGCGCAGCGTCAACTCCTGGAGGTACTCGCCGATGTTCAGCAGCCACAGCACGGTGAGGGCGACGACGTTCTCACGCAGGACGAGGCTCGCGACCGTCGCCGCGGACACCAGGGCGTCCGTTCCGGCCGCGCGGCCTCCCGTGAGGGACCGCACGGCGCCCTTCAGGAAGGGATAGCCGGTGAAGACGGTGACCCCGGTGGCGACGAGCCGACTGGTGGGGCCCAGCACGGGAGGTCGGCGCAGCGCGTACCGGCGCAGGCCCAGCAGGACCAGGGCCGCTCCGCCCACCGTCATGCGCAGCAGCTCGCCGGTACCGACGTCTGCCGACCGTGGTGTGCGCACCGCGGCCTGGCCCGGCGTGAGCGCGGTCGCCGCGGGTACGGCCGTCAGCGCGGCCAGCACCGACGCGGCGTCGGTACGGGAGCGGGAGTACCAGACGACGACGGACGCCGTCCGAGGGAACGCGTGCACGGCGCGGACACCGGGAACGGCGTCGAGAAAGTCCTCGACCGCGACCGCGCGGACGTCACTGCCGGCGATCCAGTCGAGTCGGACGCGCATCCTGCCGGCGCCGTGGGACAGGACCTCGGGTGCTGCGGGTGTCGGCGTCCCGGCGGGATCGGTGTCCGTGCGAGCGGCGACCGCGGTGCTCACGTCGGCGCTCAGTGGTCGTGGCCGTGACCGACGTCGGACGCCGCCGGGGGCCGCACCTCCTCACCCATGCGATCCTTCGCCTCGGCGACCACGTCGGAGACCGCGAGACGGGCGGACTCGGCCTTGACCTCCGCCTTGCGCACCCCCCGCAGGCTCACCTCGGTGACCCGGACGGCAGCCTCGCGCAGGGGTGCACGCTCGACGACCTTCTTCACACCGTTGTAGGCCGCGACGCCCACGACCCCGGTCACGACGGTGGACGCCGCCTTGGCGATGACGGGAAACATCATGGTGGGACTCCCTCTGCACCGCGCTGCGAGCAGCTGCGGATCGGTGACGGTGGATCGCCTGCGAGGACGACGTGCAGCGATCATAGCGTTACCGACAACCGTTGTCGGATCGGACGGGCGACGTCGGCCGGTTTGCCCCCATCGTCACGAACCCCTACTGTCTCGACGACAACGATTATCAGTATCGACAGAAGGCGGAGGAACACCACCGTGCTCGAGGTCGAGGACCTGACCGTCCGGGCCGGCGTCACCACGCTCGTGACCGGCGTCACGTTCGATGTCGTTGCGGGACAACGTGTCGCACTGGTCGGCGCGTCCGGCTCCGGGAAATCCGTGATCGCGTCCGCCGTCGTCGGCGTCACCCCTCCCGACCTGGTCGTCGACGGTCACGTGCGCATCGGTGGTCACGACGTGGCGGGCACGCCCGTCCCCCGCCGCCCCCGTGACGCCCGGGCGGCGATGGTCTTCCAGGACGCGTCGTCCGCACTCGCCCCCTTCCTCACAGTCGGACGGCAGCTCGATCTCGCACTGCGCCATCGCGGCGAGGCGAGTCGGCGACGTGCCGACCGAGAGGAACTGTTGCGGGGCATGGCTTTCACCGATCCCGAGCGCATCGCGGCAGCGCGTCCGGCCCAGCTCTCCGGCGGGCAGCGTCAGCGTGTCTGCATCGCGATGGCTCTGGCCTCGAACGCCCCGGTGATCGTGGCCGACGAGCCCACCACGGCACTCGACGTGGTCAGCCAGAGCACCGTCGTCGCGACTCTCGGCGCCGCGACCGGCGGCGATCGAGGACCCGCCCTGCTGTTCGTCACGCACGACCTGGCCGTCGCCGCCTCTCTCTGCGACCGCGTCGTGGTCGCCGACCGGGGAACGATCATCGAGACAGGCACCGTCACAGACATTCTCGCAGCACCGCGCCATCCCGTCACGGCGAGGCTCGTCTCGCGCGCACGGTCCGCCGACGCGGCGCTGCACTCCGCCCCGGTCGCATCGTGACGTCGGGATCTCCCGGTCTGCACGGCCGCGCACTGACGCGCCGGTACGACGGACACACGCTCGCGGTCGACGACGTCACCGTCTCCCTCGCGCCCTCGGAGCGAATCGCACTCGTCGGCGCCTCCGGCTCGGGCAAGTCGACCCTGCTCCGGATGCTGCTGGCGATGGAGACGACCGACTCCGGCGAGGTGACACTCGACGGCGCCGCGATCCGGCCGGGAACGGCCCGCTCGACCCGCTGGTTCCGCCGCGAGGTGCAGTACGTTCCGCAGGATCCCGGTTCCTCACTGGACCCGCGTCGCACCGTGCTCGACTCGGTCGCCGCACCGCTGCGGTGGCTGCGGTGCGAGGGCGATCACCGCGCTCGCGCCCTCGCGGCCCTGGACTCGGTGGAGGTGGCCGCGTCGATGGTCGGCGCCCGCACCGGTGAGCTCTCGGGCGGCCAGAGACAACGGGTGGCCATCGCTCGCGCCCTCGCGTGCCGACCCCGCTACCTCGTCGCCGACGAACCGGTCAGTGGACTCGACCTGCCCCTGCGAGATCTCGTCCTGGATGTCCTCGAGACCGTGTGCGACCGCGACGGCACCGCGTCGCTGCTGGTGACGCACGATCTCGCCGTCGCCGCCCGCACGAGTGACCGTCTTCTGGTCATGGCCGACGGCGTGATCGTCGAGACTGGCTGCACCACCACGGTTCTCGGGTCCCCGCAGCACACCCACACCCGCGCCCTGGTCGATGCGGTACCGCGTCTTCCCGTCCGCGCGCACCTGTAGTTCGTTCCGTCCGACCTTCCCTCGAAAGAATGCCCATGATGCGGTCCCCCCGCCGAATGCTGCCCCTCTCCGCCGTTCTCACCGTGTCGGTGCTCGCGCTGTCCGGCTGTTTCGCGGCATCACCGTCCGCCGACGACGGGGGCGGCCGAGTGCGTGTGGCGATGCTGCAGCCGCCGCGCTCCGGGCTGACCCCGCTGAGCGACGACGCCTTCAAGTTGTCCCGATGGTCGACGGCCGAGACCCTCGTCGTACTGGACGATCTCGGCGAAGCACAGCCTGCCCTCGCCACCGCATGGACTCGCGTGGACGACACGACCTGGAGCATCGACCTGCGGCCCGACGTCCGGTTCCACGACGGGACGCCGCTCGACGCCGCCGCGGTGGTCACCGCACTCACCGCGGCCACCACCGCCTCGCCGAAGCCCCGCATTCTCGACGGTGTCGACATGACCGTCGAGGCGGACGGCACGGACACCGTGACGGTGCGCACCGCGACGGTGGATCCGCTGGTACCGCAACGACTGTCGAGCCCACAGCTGGCCATCCTCTCGCCGGGCGCGTACGCGGGCGGTGGTCCCGTCGATCCCGTCGGACACGGCACCGGTGCGTTCGTGCTCACCGCCGTCGACGGCACGTCCACGGCGACACTCGATCGCAACGACGACTACTGGGGTGGTCCGGCGAAGGCCTCGGGCATCGACGTGAGTTTCGTCCCCGACGGCACGGCCCGGGCCGCGGCGCTGCGGAACGGTACCGCCGACATCGTCGAGGCGGTGCCGGTGTCGCAGGCGGCGCTGGTCGATCCGGCTCTCGTGCACGAGGTGCCCATGCCGCGCACCAACACCCTCTACCTGAACAACAGGACGGGCGCCTTCGCCGACCCGTCGATGCGCGCCGCAGCGCGGGAGGCCGTCGACACCGATCGACTCGTCGACCAGGTCTACGAGAACCGCGCCGACGTGGCCCGCGGACTGCTGGGTCCCGCCCTGTCGTGGACGGCGGACCGGCCCGCACGCACGACGGCCCCGGCCGGCGATCCCGCGGGGCGACGGATCACCCTGGGCACCTTCACCGATCGCGCGGAACTGCCCGAGGTGGCGGTGTTGTTGCAGCAGGAGCTCGAGGCCCGCGGTTTCGTGGTGGAGCAGGTGGTCCGGGAGTACCAGTTCATCGAGGCCGATGCTCTCGCCGGCGCGTTCGACGCGTTCGTCCTGTCGCGGGCGACCGTGCTCGACTCGGGTGACCCCGTCGCCTACATGTACTCCGACTTCGCCTGCGCCGGTTCCTTCACCATCGCGCAGTTCTGCGACCCCGCCGTCGACGCCGCTCTGTCCACCGCCTCGGCGACCGAGCCGGGAGCAGCGCGCCGAGCCGCCGTCCTCGAGGCGGAGCGGCTGATACTCGAGCGCGATGCGGTGGTGCCGATGCTGCACGAGCGCGTCGTGCAGGGTGAGGCCGCGTCGGTGTCGGGTGCAGCGCGCGATCCGCGGGAACGGATGTTGGTCACCACCGAGACCACGGTCGGATGACGTCCGGCCGCGTCCTCGTCTCCGCCTCTCGCCTGCTGTCCGTCGCGGGCGTGATCGTGGTGGTCGCACTGCTGCCGTGGCTGTCGGGCCGCGACCCGGCGTTGTCGATCCTGCGTGCGCGCTCCGCGGACCAGGAGCCGACACCCGCCGCACTCGCCGCGGTCCGCGCCGATCTGGGACTCGATGCGGGTCCGATCACACTGCTGCGCAAGTGGTTCGGCGGAGTTCTGCGGGGCGATCTCGGCACGTCGTGGAACACCGGCAGGCCCGTCCTTCCCGGCGCCCTCGACGCGCTCGCCGTCTCGACGACCCTGATGGGGTTCGCCCTCGCGGTGGCCTGTGCGGTGGCGACGGTGATCGTGGCTCCGGCACTGCGCGCCGGGCTACGGGGGCGGCCCACCCGCTCGTCGGGTGTCGGCGCCTCGGTTCTCACCTCGGTGCCGGAGTTCCTGCTGGCGTCCGTCGCGGTGATCGTCGGCAGTGTGTGGCTGTCGCTCCCGTCCTACGGCTGGACCGGCCCGACCTCGGCGATCCTCCCGGCTCTCGCACTCGGTCTCCCGGCCGGCGGGCTGCTCGGCCGTCTGCTCGCCGATGCCGTGTCGGTGTCGTTCACCGAGGCATGGGTGACCACGTGGACGGTCGCCGACGTGGACCGCGGCACGCTCGCCCGTGCGGTGTTGCGTCGCGCGGCCTCGTCGCTCACGTCCCAGATCGCCCTCGTGATGGTGGGTCTGCTCGGTGGAGCTGTCGCGGTCGAACGCGTCTTCGCCATCCCCGGGATCGGACGATCGATGCTCGGACACGCTCAGTCGCAGGACCTTCCGGCGCTGCAGGCCGACATCCTGCTGCTCATGGGGGTCAGCGTGTTCATCGGTGTGGCCGCGCAGGCCGCCCGCCGGGCACTGCTCGGCCGGTCGGTGCACGATCACGCCGTCCCGGTACCCACCGCTCGAGTCGCCGCGGGTCGGTTCCCGTTCGTCGTGCCCGCCGTCGCCGCGAGTGCGTTGGGCACCATGGTGCTCGTCGGCCTGCCCCGCGACCCGTTCGCCACCACGCGAGGCAAGTTCCTGCCACCGTCCCTCGCGCATCCCTTCGGCACCGACGCGTCGGGACGCGACGTGCTCGCCCGCGTCGCTCACGGTGCGGCGCACACCGTCACCGTGTCCGCGACGGTCGCACTGGGATGTGTGCTGGTGGGTCTGGTTCTCGGTTCGGCGGCGCGGGTGTTCACCGGTCCGATCGAGGTGACCAACGCCGCGCCACCGGTCATCGCCGGCGTGATCGTCGCCTCCGTCGTGGGCCCCGGCGCCGCGGCGGCAGCCGTGGCTGTCCTGCTGGTCTCGTGGGCACCCCTGGCCGCGCACACTGCATCGCTGTCGGCCGAGGTCGCGGCCAGGCCGTACGTCGCCGTCCTGCCCACACTCGGCGCGGGTCGACTGCGCGTGCTGTTCGGGTCGGTGCTGCCGGCGGTCGGTCCCGCCGTTCTGCGTCACGGGGTGGTGCGGCTGCCGGGTATCGCCCTGGCACTCGCCGCCCTGGGCTTCCTGGGGCTCGGACCGCAACCACCCAGTCCCGACTGGGGTCTCGTGCTGGCCGACGGGGTGTCCACGGTGGAGCGGGCGCCCTGGGTGGCCCTCGCGCCCCTGGTGAGCCTCGTGCTGCTGTCGGTCACGGCGGTCTCGCTGTCGAGTGCCGTCCGGTCCCGCCGTGGGCGTCGGTCCACCGACGGTCCCGCCGCGCAGGCCGACCGTCCCACCCCGGTCTCCGCGTGCTGAGGGCGTCTCGCCGCGGTCGAGTGCTCCCCTGGCACGACCTCCGTGCGGCCACGCCCACCGTGAGACTGCTCGTCCTCACGCAGATGGCCTTCAACATCGGCTTCTTCATGGTGCTGCCGTACCTGTCCGTGCACCTGACGTCCGACCTCGGTCTCGGCGCCGCGCTGGTCGGTGTCGTGCTCGGAGTCCGCACGTTCTCGCAGCAGGGACTCTTCGTCGTCGGCGGAACGCTGGCGGACCGCCTCGGCGTCAAACCGGTGGTGCTGACGGGCTGCGTCCTGCGCGTCCTCGGATTCGTGGGACTGGCTCTGGCCCAGAGCCTTCCGGCCGTCCTCGCAGCCACGGCGCTCACCGGCGTGGCCGCGGCGCTGTTCTCGCCGGCCGTCGAGAGCGCGGTGGCGCTGGAAGCGGGCGAGGGTGAACGCGCGGGTGGCCAGTCCCGCCTGGACGCGTTCGCGTTGTTCACCGTGTTCGGCCAGATCGGCGCGTTCACCGGTCCGCTGCTGGGCTCCGCGCTGCTCGCGGTGGACTTCCGACTGACCTGCCTCGTCGCGGCCGGGGTCTTCGTCGTCATCACGCTCGCGCACGTGGTGCTGCTGCCAGCTCGACGCGCCGAGTCGACCACGGACACCTGGCTCGACGACTGGCGGGAGATCGCCCGCAACCGTCTGTTCCTCGTCTTCGCCGCCGCGATGAGCGCGCAGCTCGTCGCGTACAACCAGCTCTATCTCCTGCTGCCGCTGCGGGTCGAGCAGGTGTGGGGATCGCAGGCACCACTGGGATGGTTCTTCGCCGCGGCGTCGGCACTCGTCGTCGCCGGGCAGATGAGCGTGACCCGAGCACTGCGCCGGTTCCCGCTGGTACGTGTGCTCCCACTGGGTTTCGCCGTCATGGCGACCGCGTTCGCCGCGGCGGCCGTGGCCGCACTGCTCGGCACCGAGGGTGCCGCAGGGCTCGTGGGGCCCGCCGCGTTCGTCGTGCTGCTGACGGTAGGTCAGATGATCGCCATGCCGTTCGCGCGCGACCTGGTCCCGCGGATGGCGCGGGAGCGCAGCACGGGCTCGTACTACGGTCTGCTGGCCTCGCTGGGCGGGATCGGGGTGCTCGTGGGGTCGGTCGCGCTCGGCGCGATCATCGACGCGATGCCGGACACGCCTGCAGGCGAGGCGGTTCCGTGGGCGGCCGCGGCGGTCCTGCCGCTCGCGGCGGCAGTGACGTTGCGCTCGGTGGCTCGCCGACTGGTACCGGTGACCCCGGCGATCACGCCGCCAGAACCAGATCGCGGCCCGTCAGCACCTCCGTCTCGCGAGTGATGCGTGCCCACACGTCCTCGGTCACGTCGTCCATGATCGAGAACCGGTCCCACCACATCATGCGGGTCCGGTAGCGCTCGTCGGGGTACGCGGCCGGGGCGATGTTCTCGGCCACGCGGCCGCCGCCGGACTCCCACCGTCGCAGCACGTGATCGGCCGCCGTGGCCATGACGTACCGGGCGCCCGTGAAGACCATGGTGGGCAGCGCCGTACGGGACAGCAGTGCGGAGAGCGCACCGGGATGCTCGGCGTCCGCGGAGACGAACGCGGTCTTCATCTCCACGACACCGGCGGGCAGTCGACCGTGGATGAGTTCCGCGACGTCGGGCCGAGCGGCGTTGCCCTCCCACTCCACCAGAGCGTGCGACTGGTCCACGCTGAGGTACGGGCCCTGGCCGCGGACGCCGGCGACGACCTGCCCCGCACGGTCCACGGCCGCGTAGAACACAGCGGTGTCCGCACCGTCGGCGACGCGCTCGACGTCGAGCGCGACGCCCACTCCGTGGCGCTCGTAGGACCGCGTGGCGCAGGCGAGGTACTCGTCCCAGAGCCCACGATCGGCGGACGGGGAACTCATCACCAGAACGGTCCCACTATCACGATCTGCAAGGCGCGTGCTCCCTTGTGTGATCAGGCGGGTGGGGGCGAGCAGAGTCGTCGACATCGGACACCTCTCGGACAGAGTTGTCGGATCGCCGTCCGGCGCCCCGACCAACAGACCACGGACTCGCCGGACGACGAATCCACACACTTATTGTCCCGCTTCCCGAGCAAAAAGTGGATTCCGCCCCGAAATCGGTGACGTGCGACGGATGTGCCCTTTTCGAGGCCCGAGAACGAACCGCAGGTCATTGACCCGTTACGACAACCTATATCCGAGTTACCCGTTCGTATTCCGGGTCGCTTTGGTGACTCCTCGTAGAACTGCACCGACGAAGCAGACTGAATTTCGTGAAAAGCCACGAACGGCGGGTCGGCGATTCGTGGCGAATTCGCGCTCCACGACGGCCACTCGGGCGCTCTCACAGCGCCACACCGACACCTCGGAACGCAGTCAGCCCCGGACCACACCTCCCGAGAGGTACGGTCCGGGGCTGCTGGAGACCCGGGAGTGGAGCGCGGGAACGGCTCGCCTATCGGCCGGCGCGGCCGAACAATGGTCGTCTGCCGGCCGTCTCGCGACGCGACGACGTGGCTGCGGAGAGGGAGTCCGCGAGCATCAGCTCGACGGTGCGCTCGGCATCGAGCTTGTTGTCGCCGATACCCCCCGTGGCGCCACGCTTGGCCCATCCCACGACGTAGGCCCCGGCCACCGGGCGGTCCTCGGAGTCCACGACGCGACCCTCGACGTTGCGCACGGTTCCGCGGTCCACGTCGAAGGGAAGTCCGGGCAGGGCGGACCCGCGATACCCGGTCGCCTGCAGCACCAGATCGGCGGGAATCGAGCTCGCGATCCCCGCGTCGGACGTGCCGGATCCGCGGACGTCGAGCGCTCCCGGGCGTACCGCCACCGGTGCGCGCCCGAACGAGAAGACGATGCGCGGCGCGCCGTCACCCGTCTCGGCCTCGTCGGCGCGCGGTGCGGCGGCGAGCGGTGCAGCGGACGCGGACAGCGGCAGCGCCGCCAGGACCGAGGAGAGATCGTCGTCGCCCGCGACCAGAACGGGCACCGATGTGCGATCGACGAGCGCCTGGCACTCGGACCGGGTGAAGGCGGCGACCTCGGGACCGCGTCGACCGAGCACGGTGACCTCCCGCACCGCACTGTCCCGTAGCGCCGCGAGCGCGTGGGCCGAGATGTCCGTGCCCACGAGGTCCTCGACGGGAGCTGTCAGAATTCGCGCCGCGTCGAGCGCCACGTTCCCGTTGCCGATCACGACGACGCGCGTCACGCCGCGCAGATCCACGGCGTCGGCGGGGACGTCGGGGTGACCGGTGTACCAGCCGACGAGGGTGCGGGCACTCATCGGGACGACCTCGGACTCGAGGGGAAGCTGCCTGTCCTGATCGGCACCCACCGCGTAGACCACCGCGTCGAAGGTCCGCGAGAGTTCCTCCACCGTGACGTCGACCCCGACCTCGACGCCGAGGCGCATCGTCACGCGCGAGTGCACGAACAGCGACCGAAAGTGTTCACCGATGCGCCGGGTACTCGTATGATCCGGTGCCACACCGTATCTCGCGAGACCACCCGGCACGGGCAGCTTGTCGAAGAAGGTCACCGCGGCATCGGTCTGCCGCAGGAGCGCCGTCGCGGTGTAGCAGGCGGCCGGCCCGGTTCCCACCACGGCGACCCGTTTCAGCGACACGGAGCCGATGTCCGCCGGCGGGAACGTCGGTGCGCCCCATGCATGATCGACCGGCCGGTCCCGGTAGTAGTCGGCGTTCAGTTCCGCGTAGATCGCCTGCGACGGCGACAGCCGCGACACCCGCGTGATCGCGTCCACCGGGCACGCGTCCGCGCAGGCGCCGCAGTCGATGCAGGACCGCGGATCGATGTACAGCAGGTCGGTCTTGCCGAAGTCCGGCTCGTCCGGCGTCGGGTGGATGCAGTTGACCGGACAGACCGACAGACACGATGCGTCGTTGCAACAGTTCTGGGTGATCGCGAAGGCCATGGGAGCGTCAGACCATGTGGATGGTGCGGTAGACGGCCGCAGCGGGCTTGGTCAGCAGTCCACAGTCGCTGAGGAACGCCATCAGGTGCTGGCTGCTCGTGCGCATCATGACGTGGTGGTGCGTGTTGTTCTTCGCCTCGCGCACGGCGCGGTCCCGGTCGAGACCGGCCGCGGCGTAGACGTCCTTGTTCACCATGTTGGACACGATGACTCGGGCGGCGATGGCGATGAGCAGGGCCGCGGACTTACGGCGGGCGGCGGAGATTCCCGCCATGTTCTCGCGCATCTGCTGACGCGCGAACGTCATGTGCCGCGACTCCTCGACGACGTGGATCTTGCTGGTGGTGCGCACCAACGGGAGCACGTTCTCGCCGCGCATCCAGTCGCGCTGCATGACGTCGAGCACCTCCTCGGCGACGAGGATGCCGCCGTAGGCGGCCTCGGACACGGCGAGGGTCTTGAAGCCACGACCGAGCTCGATGCTGAGCCGGCGCGGGACATACGCCTTGATGCCCATGGTGCGGCACGCCTTGGCGAACATCAGGGAGTGGCGGCACTCGTCGGCGATCTCGGTGAGCGCGAACTGGAAGTCCGAGGACGACGAGTCGCTGCAGTACTGATCACGCAGGACCATCTGCTGCAGGATCATCTCGAACCAGATGCCGGTGCTCATGATCGAGCAGACCTCGTGGCGGGTGAGGGTGACGCGCTGTTCGGGCGTCATCTCCTTCCACAGATCGGTGCCGTAGAGGGTGCTCCACTCAGGATTGAGGCCGAACTGCTCCGGGTCGAGGGGAGCCTCCCAGTCTACCTCCTGCATGGGGTCGTACGAGAGCGCTGCGACGGAATCGAGCAGCCGAGCAGACACGTCCTCGGCGTCCGAGACGGTGAGTTCCGGGTCGAGTGTGCTGGTCATGGCGTCGTCCTTCCGTGGGCGTGTACATCTCCGTGACTAACTGTGACAGAGGTTATCAGGTACTCGCCGTCACGGGAAGACGTCGCAGGGTCGGGACGGTCCCGAATCGTCAGGAGATCTGTGGCATCTCCAGGTCCGTGTGCGCCACTGCCCGAGCGGTGTCGGGGTCCGTTCCGAGCATCACCAGCAGCCGCTCCGCTGCGTCGTCGATCCGGCGATCGTCGACGGAGCCCGGGTCCTCGAGCCACCGGTGCACCAGGGCGAACAGCACACCCGCCGTCATTGCCGTCGCGAGAGACAGGTCCTCGATCTCGAGTCGTCCGGCGTCCACCGCCGCCGCGAGATCCCGGCGGGCCCGCGGCCCGAGACCACCGGGCGCGTCGAGCAACGCGAACCCCGACCGGTCGACGATCTCCGCGGCCTGACGATGCGATACGGCGGCACGACCGGTCCGCCTGACGGCGTCGCAGAAGATCTGCACCGGATCGTCCGAGCGCGGCGAGACTCCGTCGAGCGTCTCCCCCATCTGCTCGAGAACCTGCTCCACGGCAGCGGCGAAGAGTGCGGGCTTGTCCTCGAAGTGGTTGTAGAAGCTCCCGAACCCGACGTCGGCGGCGGCCGTGATGTCGGCGATGCTCGCGGTGGAGGAACGCCCGTCGGCGATCATCTCGCGCGCGGCGTCCACGAGAGCCTGGCGCGTGCGCGCCTTCCGTCGCTCGAGCCTGTTCCCGGCAGTCTGCATCCGGAAAGTCTAGGTCGACGGGTGCCCGGTCGTCGGCGCGGCGAGCCCGCTGACGACGCGTCGCGACGTCAGCGGGAGACAGGAGCGGACCAGATCCCCACGATGGCGTCGACGAGGTCGATGCCGCACGCGGTCCAGTACGCCGTCGGATCGGCGCCCGACGCGGCGAACTCCGCCTCTCGTTCGGCCATCACGTGCGTCAGCAGAGTGCGCGCCATGGCCCCTCTGGCCGAGCGGACGTCGGCAGGAATCGGGGGCAGACACGAGATGACGCCGGCCACCGTCTCTCGCAGCGTCGCCGAGGACAGTGCCTCGTCCACCAGGATCGGCCGCAGCACCGGGTCCGTCATGACCTGGGAGGCGAAGCGCGCGTACCAGGTGGGGGCGCCGAGCTCGGCGAAGTACTGCGTCGACGGCAGGACCAGTGCCGACACCCACGCTCGCAGGTCGGCACCCTCTCCGATCGCCGCGACGTGGCCGGAGCGGATCCGTTCGACGTCGCCCGTCCGGCGGACGACGATCGCGCGGACGAGATCCTCCTTGCTGCCGAAGTGGTAACCGACCACGGCGCTGTTGCTCTGCCCCGCCGCGTCGCCGACCTGACGGTTCGACACCGACACGACACCGTTCTCCGCGTACAGCCGCTCGGCGGCACCCAGAATCGCCTCGCGCGTCGCCTCGGAGCGCGCGGACGGGGCTCGCGTCGACCGGGCCTGGCTCATTCCACCGGCTCGGTGGCCCGGTCGGTGACGGCACCTCCGACGACCTCCGACGCCTCGTTCTCGCCGTCCTGGTGACGCGGAAGGAAGGAGGCGAGTACGACCGAGAGGATCGCCGCGCCGGCGGCGATGGCCATGGTGATCCGGAAGGCGGCCTCGGACGGCACCGCGGTGGATCCGAACGACACGGTCATCGACGCGAGAACGACCCCCGCGACCGCACTGGCGAACGACGTTCCGAGGGACCGCATCAGCGTGTTGAAGCTGTTGGCCGCCGCTGTCTCGGAGGCGGGCACCGCCGACATGATCAGGGCGGGCATCGCTCCGTACGCCAGTCCGATGCCCGCACCGATGACGAGCGAGACCACGATCAGCTGCCACACCGCGCCCATCATCACGATGCCCAGCAGGTAGCCGACGGCAACCGTCGCCGCGCCGGCCATGAGCGTGATCTTCGGTCCGCGCGTGGTGGTGATGCGCGAGGACACCGGCGCGACGGCCATCATGATCAGTCCGGACGGCGCCATCACCAGGCCCGCGACGAGGATCGACTGTCCCAGGCCGACGCCGGTCGCGGCGGGCAACTGAAGGATCTGCGGCAGAACGAGACTGAGTGCGAACATCGCGAATCCGAGCATGATCGACGCGGCGTTGGTGAACAGCACCTGCCGCCGCAGCGAGACCCGCAGGTCCACCAGTGGCTGGGGAGTGCGCAGTTCCCACACGATCCACGCCGCGAACGCGAGGACGGACACCAGCAGCAGGCCGAGGATCGACGCGCTGCTCCACCCCCAGTCGGAACCCTTCGAGATCCCGAGCAGCAGGGTCACCAGGGCGACCGACAGCGTGAGCGCTCCACCGATGTCGAACGTGCCGCCGGTGCGCACCGTCGACTCGGGAACGACGACGACCACGGCGACCGCCACCAGTGCGCCGAGCGCAGCCGCCGTCCAGAACAGGAAATGCCAGTCCGCGTACTCGGCGATGATCGCCGCGGCCGGAAGACCCAGGGCGCCGCCCACTCCGAGCGACGCACTCATCAGCGCGATCGAACCGGGAAGCTTGTGGCGAGGCAACACGTCCCGCATCACGCTGATGCCGAGGGGAATCACACCGGCGGCGAGACCCTGCAGTGCCCGCCCCACGACGAGGGGCACGAGGCTGTTCGCGAGGGCACCGACCACCGATCCGGCGACGAGCAGCGCCAGGCTGACCAGCAGCATGCGCCGCTTGCCCACCATGTCGCCGAGTCGGCCGGTCACGGGAACGGCGACCGCACCCGCCAGCAGGGTGGCCGTGATGGCCCACGCGGTGTTCGCGGCCGAGGCGTTCACCAGAGCGGGGAGCTGGGGAACCAGCGGGATGATCAGTGTCTGCATCAGGGCGACCGTGATGCCGGCGAAGGCCAGTACCGCGACGATGCGTCCGGTTCCGGTCTCCTCCGTCTCGGCCGTGGCAGCGATGGGTGAGGACATGGGTCGAGTCTCTTCTCAGCTAGATTGAAACAGCTGTTTTAAATTAGGCACCGATCCTTACCCACGTCAACGTTCTCGCCGCTCCTGTGGCCTGCATCACCACGTCATCGGACGAATCGGTCGAGGAAGGCATTGCCGAACACGCGGTGTGGGTCCAGTCGGTCGACGGTGCCGACGACGGAGTCCCAGTCCCGCTCGCCCGAGTACCCGTCGCGGAACGAGTCGGGGATGGTGGCCGCGAGCGCCTGCACGTCTCGGTAGGGGCGGTCCTCGTCGAACGCCCACCCCTTGGACCACTCCGGCCGGAACACCGCATCGGCACCGTCGAAACGTTCTCGCATCCACTGCTCCATCTCGCGATAGAACGCGAACATCCCGGGCGTTTCCGGAATGCCCAGCACGTTGAGCCACACTGCCGTGTCCCACTCGGGACGATCGGGTATCGGACGCATGGCCGAGATCGTCGGAGGGCCGGCCGAGTCGACGAGGACGTCCGAGCCCTGGTCGAGACCACAGCACCGGATCTCGACTGGGCCGTTGATCGGGAACTGCCCCAGGGACGCGTAGTGCTCGGTGCGCTCTCGGAACCAGCGGGTGAAGTCGTGCAGGACCGCAGCCACGTTCGCGCGAGCCGTGATCACCGCACCGCCGCCCTCCGTCAGGAGCAGTGTGCTCGGACGGATGTAGAACTGCGTGTTCTTCGGCGCTCCCCAGATGTCCGACGACCCCGTGGCCGCGAGCCCCGCCACCGTCGTCGCGAGGAACACCTGACCCAACGCGGGCGTCAGTTCCGTCCGCCCGGACACGACAGCACCGATCGCGTCGGACACCGCTTCCGGGAGGGTGTCGGAGAACGTGTAGTTGTACGGTCCGTCGACCTCGCGGGAGGACGGCGGTCGCACGGGAGTCGGCGTCCACACCTTGAGCCACGGAGTGTCGGTGAACGGGTACCAGATCGCCTCCGCGCGGCCGGACCGGTCCAGGAAATCGACGTACGTACGCCCCGGTGCCCCCGGCGCTCCGAACAACTCCGCCCAGCCGATGTCGGTGATGCTCTCGCATCGCAGAGGAGTCGCCGGATGCGCCTGCATCGTCACCTCGGTGACGAACGCTCGGCCGAGATGGACCGCGAGATCCGGCGCGTCGGCCTCCGACCGGGCGACGGTCCGCAGTGCGTACCCGGTCCCGTTCCACGCGACCACCGTCATCGAGGTCATCA
The DNA here is from genome assembly GCF_019836105.1 of Rhodococcus sp. BP-316. Classification (NCBI taxonomy): domain Bacteria; kingdom Bacillati; phylum Actinomycetota; class Actinomycetes; order Mycobacteriales; family Nocardiaceae; genus Rhodococcus; species Rhodococcus sp. BP-316. The sequence goes on from NZ_JABUEE010000003.1 coordinate 267,932, forward strand.
GATTGCTCAAGGATCCCGACGACGAACCGATCGGAACCTGTTCTCCCACTGCGCGTACCACGGCGCCGTGCGCCCCGACAGCCAGAGCGCCCGCGATGGACAGAACCCCCGGCGCGGGCACACTCGACCATCCGAGACCGTGGTCCTCCAGCGCCTGGAGGACGTCGGACAGAGTCGCGCCGGCACCGGCGGTGACGGTGGACGACGCGGTGTCCACGGTGACACCGGTCAGCGCGGTCATGGTGTCCACGAGCACGACCCGGTCCAGGTTCTCGCCGTTCTCGATGGTGAACGGGGTCCACCCGTGCATCGCGCCGCGCGGCCGCAGCCGGTGACCGGAGGCGTGAGCCCAGTTCGCGAGCGTCACCACGTCGTCGGCGGATCGCGGCGAACACGTCCACACCGCGTCGACCACGATCTCCTTCGACCAGTTCTGGTACCGCTGCCGGAACAGCGGGATTCCCGGTGGGAAGTCGGGTGGCGCGGCGACGCCTTCCCCGACACCCGCCGGAACAGCTCCCGCCGGCACGGGCCGGCACACCCCCGCGAGCGTGGCGGCCACGGCCGAGGCGGCGGATGCGGACAGGAAGGATCGACGGTCGAACGATGGCATGAGTCCCCGATGCGCGAGATGCGGATGATGTGAGCCCCACGCCTCGTGAGCGCACTGCTGGGCAGTCCGGATCTGCTTGTCCCCCCGGATGGTTTACACCTTTGACATACCCGTAAAGATTGTCAAGTCCGGGAGGGTCTCGGCCGGGTGGGTCACGCGCCGGGCAGGTCGAGGACCGGCACGAGGCGGCGGCGCAGATAGCCCCGGAGCGCGTCGTCGGAGCGGGTCGCCTCGCTGTCGAACTGCACCACGGACAGGAACATGCGAATGCAGAGGTCGGCGACTTCGTCGAGGTCGCCGCCGGCCTCGGCGGGCGCTCCCACCAGGGGCGTGAGGAAGGACCGGGTCAGGCTCAGCGCGTCGATCCCGAAGGCGGATCCGTCGTAGATCACCGTTCCACGGCCGGGATGCACCAGCGGCGCCAACGCCGGCGACGACCGGAACGCCGCACGCGCGGCGACCATGGCCTCGACGACGAACTCGGACACCGACTCCCGCTCGCCGACCGCGGACACGACGGACCCGATGACACGCGAACTCACGTCCTGCAACGCGTCCGACACCAGGGCGTCGCGGGTACCGAAGTGCGCGTACACCGTCGGGCGGGAGACACCGGCCTCGTCGGCCACGGAACTGATGGTCACGCCGTCGAAACCACCGAGCTCGAGGCGTCGCACCGCCGCCGCGAGGATGCGTTCCCTCACGCGGGCGGTGGCTGCCATGCGGCGATGTCCACACCCATGGCGGTGCTCGGCGGTTCGTCGTACAACCACTCGCGCGCGATCCGCCCCCAGTTCGCGGTGGCACGAAGTTGCCCGAGGATGCCGAACGTCAGGAAGTCCGCGCGACGGGAGAAGACGTGCTCGGGCGGCAACCACTGCTTGGTCATGGTGCCGAAACTGCCCGATCGCGGGTCGACGGCGAGGACGAAACACGCCCCCGCCATCTCTGGCGTCACGGTGACCGACCCGTCGTTCAGACTGAGTTCCGCTGCTGCGCAGACGTAGTCGAGACAATCGCTCGCCGTCACGGCGGCGCCGGGGTCGAGAATCCCCCGCGCGGACATGGCGATGAGCAGATCGTCTCCGCGCCCCTCGATCGCCGCTCGCAGGCACTCTCTCTCGAAACGGACGTCCGCCGGACTCATCCGCAGGTACAAACCGAAGTCGACGAAGGTGACGCGCCCGTCCCGAGCCAGCAGGACATTGCCCGGATGGGGGTCACCGCAGAACTCGCCGAGCGTGTGCAGAGACCCGATGTAGAAGCGGAACACCGTCTCACCCACCCGGTCTCGCACCTCCGCCGACATCGCACGGATCTCGTCGAACGGCACCGCGTCGACGAACTCGGTCGTCAGGACCGCCGCGCCGCACCGCTCCGGCACGGTGTCCGGGATGAAGAAGTGCGGGTGCTCCCGATACAGTGCCGCGACGCGGCGCTGCGTCCGCTCCTCCGCCGGGTAGTCGAGTTCCGCCTCGAGGTTTCGGCGCAACTCGTCGACGACGGCACGGGAAGACAGCATCGGGATCGACGCCGGCAACAGCTTGACGTAGAACGACAGATTCTTCAGGTCGGCCCGCACCGCGTCGTCGATACCGGGGTACTTCACCTTGACGGCCACCTCCCGGCCGTCGTGCAAGCGGGCACGATGCACCTGACCGATCGACGCGGCGGCGAACGGGCTCTCGTCGAACTCGGCGTAGAGCGACTCGATCGACTCGCCCAGATCCGCCTCGATCACAGTGCGCACGTCGTCGAACGAGACGGTGGGTGCGCGGCTCTGCAACTCGGCGAGCTTGCGGTGGAACTCGTCGCGGTGCTCGTCGGGGACGAACGACAGGTCCAGCATCGACAGCATCTGGCCCAGCTTCATCGCCGCTCCGCGGAGACCGCCCAGGACGGTCACCAGCCGTTCGGCCGAGCGGACCGCCTCCTTCGCCGTGAGGGCGGCACGCAGTTCCTCGGTGCGACCCGCCATGCGTACTCGCATGGTGGCGTTACGCGCCGTGCGACCCGCGACGAGGCGACCCACCTCGGCGCCCCGGGCCACCCTGGACGTCGGCATCTTCTCCGGCACTTCCCCAGTATCCCGCACCGTGCCTGCGCTCGATCGATCGCGGCACCGCGGACCCGGAAGTTTCTGGCGCACCGGACATCTCGGGCACGCTATGTCGCACATCACGTTTCCGGAGGTCCGCGAGGGCTTACTCTTACTTCGAGTAACGATATACCGCGCGACGGGGACCGCGCGACGTCGATCAGAGGGGGAAACACAGCATGACCAGCACCATCACATCAGGAGACACACGGACCGACGCTGTCGCCGCCCGCGCGGCACACCTGTTCGACACCGACGCCGAGGTGCGCGCCGCGGCCGCCGATCCCGCGGTGTCGGCACAGGTGGCGGACCTGACGCCCGATCTGCACGCCATGGTCGAGGTGGTCATGGACCGCTACGCAGACCGGCCCGCGCTGGGTCGCCGGGCGTACGACGTCGAGCCCGCGGACGACGGTCGCCGGGTGCGTCGGCTCCAGCAGCGCATGGACACCATCACCTATGGATCGCTGTGGTCCGATGCCCTCGATCTCGCGACCGCACTCGGCGACGTCGCCACTCCGGACACCTTCGTCGCGACCCTGGGATTCGCCGGTGCCGACTACGTCGTCGCCGAACTGGCGACGGTCCGGACCGGTGCCGTTGCCGTTCCCCTCCAGTCCGGCGCGGCTCCCGGACGCCTCGCCGACATCGCCGCCGAGGTAGAGCCTGTCGCACTCGTCGTCGACAACGAACAGTTGTCCACCGCCACGGCTGTGGCCGCCGCGTGCCCGAGCATCCGCCGCATCGTCGTCCTCGACCACGACGACCGTGTGGACGACGACGAGGACCGCCTCGCCGAGGCTCGACGATCCGCACCGGGCACGGTGCTCGCGATCGAGACGCTGCGGGAGGCGATCGCACGCGGTCGCACTCTCCCCCGGCTCGCCGGCCCCGAGGCCGTCGATCCCGACCGGATCGCCACGTTGATCTACACCTCCGGCAGTACCGGGACCCCGAAGGGCGCCATCCACACCCAGCGCATCGTCTCGCGCCTGTGGTCGACGTCCCACTGGTACGACCAGAGCGCGGAGTCCGACGAGGCCGGGCGACCCGGTGCGATCACGCTGGACTACCTGCCCATGAGCCATCTCGCCGGGCGCGCGGTGGTGTTCACGACCCTGGCAGCCGGCGGCATCGTGTACTTCGCGAGTTCGAGCGATCTGTCCACGCTTCTCGACGACTACGCACTCGCCCGGCCGACCGTGGCCATGCTGGTTCCCCGCGTGTGCGATCTACTGCGTCAGACAGCCCTCGGACGCATCGAGACCCGGGCGCACCGCACCGGCGAGAGCGCGGACGCCGTCCGCGCCGAGGTCCTCGAGGACATGCGATCCACCACTCTCGGTGGCCGCATCCTCTCCGCAGTGGTGGGTACCGCGCCGACCTCCCCCGAGGTCATCGACTTCGTCTCCGAACTCCTGGACACGACGGTGCAGAACAATTACGGCTCCACCGAGGCCGGCATGGTGTTGTTCGACGGCGTCGTCCAGCGGCCGCCGGTGCTCGAGTACCGCCTCGACGACGTTCCGGAGCTCGGGTACGCGGTGACCGACCGCCCCTACCCGCGCGGTGAGCTTCTCCTCAAGACCGATTCCCTCGTGCCCGGCTACTACAAGCGGCCGGACGTGACGGCCGAGATGTTCAGTGCGGACGGCTTCTACCGCACCGGGGACGTGGTCGCGGAGACAGAGCCGGACCATCTCGTGTACGTCGATCGCCGCAAGAACGTGCTGAAACTGGCGCAGGGCGAGTTCGTCGCCCTCTCGCGCCTGGAGTCGATCTACGCGTCCGCCGACGCCGTCGACCAGATCCATCTGCACGGCAGCGGCGAGCGGTCCTACCTCCTCGCCGTGGTCGTGCCCGCCGACGGAGCCGACACCGCCACCGTGCTCGACTCCCTGCAGGCCCTCGCGCGCGAGGAGCAGCTCGAGTCCTACGAGGTTCCGCGCGACATCGTCCTGGCCGCGGAGCCCTTCACGCAGGAGAACGGTCTGCTCTCGGGAGCGAACAAGCAGCTGCGTCCCGCTCTGACGGCGCGCTACGGCGAGGCGCTCGAGGACAGGTACCGCGAGATCGACGAGGGCCAGACGGCGAAGATGAGCGAACTACGCCGCCGCGGCGCCGACGCACCCGTCCTGGAGACCGTCGGCGAGGCCGCCGCGGCGTTGCTGGGATGCGCCGGCACGGAGGTCTCACCCGATGCGCACTTCACCGACCTCGGCGGTGACTCGTTGTCCGCGTTGACGTTCGCCACCCTGCTGCAGGACATCTTCGAGGTGGACGTCCCCGTCACGGTCGTCATCGCGCCGTCGTCCGACCTCGCGGCGATCGCGACCCACATCGAGCGGCGACGCGGCGACGCGGATGCCACGGGAGCCGCGACCTTCGCCTCGGTGCACGGAGCGCACGCGACGCAGGCCCGTGCCGATCAGCTGACGCTGAGCGCCGTCCTCGGCGACGAGTTCCTCTCGTCCGCGGCTGACGTGGGACCGGTGCGCACCGACACCCGGACCGTGTTGCTCACGGGCGCCAACGGATACCTCGGGCGCTTCCTGTGCCTGGAGTGGCTCGAACGCCAGGCCGCGGTCGGCGGCACCGTCGTGTGCCTCGTGCGCGGACGCACCGCGGCGGACGCTCGTGCCCGTCTCGACACCGCGTTCGACACCGGCGACCCGGCCCTGTGGTCGCGGTGGACGACGCTGGCCGACACCGCGCTCGAGGTCGTCGTCGGCGACGTGGGCGAGGCGAACCTGGGCGTGAGCGACGAGGAGTACGCGTCGCTGGCCGAGCGGGTCGACCGCATCGTGCATCCCGCGGCGCTCGTCAATCACGCGCTGCCGTACGAGCAGTTGTTCGGCCCCAACGTGATCGGCACCGCCGAGATCGCCCGGCTCGCCCTGACGCATCACCTCAAGCCGGTGACCTACCTGTCCACCGTGGCCGTCGCGGCGGGCGTCGAGGCCTTCTCCGAGGACGGCGACATCCGCGAGATCAGTCCGGTCCGCGCCCTCGACGAGTCGTACGCCAACGGATACGGCACCTCCAAGTGGGCGGGTGAAGTGGTGCTGCGCAACGCCTCCGACGCCTTCGGACTCCCCGTGACCGTCTTCCGTTCGGACATGATCCTGGCGCATCCCCGGTGGACCGGTCAGCTCAACGTCCCGGACATCTTCACCCGCACGGTGCTGTCGCTGATCGCCACCGGAATCGCCCCGGAGACGTTCTACCGGCAGGACACGGGCGCACCCGTCGACGATGCAGGGCGGCCGCGCGCACACTACGACGGACTCCCCGCCGATTTCACCGCAGCGGCGATTACCGAGCTCGGTGGCAGCGCGACGTCGGGACACCGGACTTTCGACGTGCTCAATCCGCACGACGACGGCATCTCTCTCGACACCGTCGTCGACTGGATCATCCAGTCCGGCAGAACGATTCGGCGCATCGCCGACTACGACACGTGGTTCGCCGAGTTCTCCGACGCGCTCGAGTCCCTGCCGTCGGCGCAGCGGTCCGCCTCGGTGCTGCCGCTGCGGCACGCCTACGCGCGGCCGGACCTGCCGACCGCCGGGTCACCCCTGCCGGCCGAGGTGTTCCGTGCCGCGGTCCGCGACACGTCGACACCGGGGTCGGCACTGGCGGACATCGACGACATCCCGCACCTGTCGCGCGATCTCGTCGCGAAGTACGTGCGTGATCTCGAGGCGCTGGGGTTGATCCCGACGGTTTGACAGCCGATCAGCGTCCGGTGCGTGACCGAACGAGCCGGACGGCGGGATCGAGGATCCGATGGCGTGCGAGCGCGAACACTGTCCCCACGGGGGAGCTCGCACCGCCACCGGATCCTCGCCGCGCCGCGGTGAAAGCGTCGATCCCGTTGCGCTGCAACGACGACAGCATCGTCTTCGCCACGGGCCGAGCCGGATCCGGATCCTTGCCGGCACCCATCAGATGCAACTGATCGGTGTGCCACTGCAGATCGAGCAGTCCCCCCAGCGACCGGACCGAGCGGTGGGTCGCGAAGCGGGCCGGCACCGGAACGGAGATGGACGGGCTGGGCAGTGTGCTGACGGTGCCGTCGAGAACGTCCCGTGCCGCTCCGGGCAGGACGGCGGTCGGGCGGCCGAGTCCCACCATCTGACACGCACCGGACCGCACCGCGTCCGACATTCCGTCGCGCGTGCGGAACCCACCGGTCACGGCGAGCGGGATGTGGGGAGCGAGGTCGCGCACCGTGACGGCGTAGTCGAGGAAGTACGCCTCGCGCGACGCCGTACTGGCCGACACCGCGGTGCCCATCATCGCGGGCGACTCGTAGCTGCCGCCGCTGATCTCGATGAGATCGACCGGCAGATCACCGATCATCGAGACCACCTCACGGGACTCGTCCTCGCTGAAACCGCCGCGCTGGAAGTCCGCCGAGTTGAGTTTGATGCCGACGGCGAAGCCCGGGGAGACGGCGGCCCGTACTCGTCGCACCACCTCGAGCAGGAAACGCGCGCGGCCCTCGATGTCGCCGCCCCACTCGTCGGTCCGCAGGTTCGTCAGGGGCGAGAGGAACTGGCTGACGAGATAACCGTGGGCGGCGTGGATCTGCACTCCGTCGAACCCCGCCTCCTCGGCGACCGCGGCCGTCGTCGCGAACCGCGACAGGATGTCCTCGATCTCCGCGCCGCTGGCCGCGCGGGGCGCCGGGATCCCGGGGATGTCCAGGCCCACCGCGGACGGCGCCAGGGTGCCGCCGACCGTCGTCACCGGGTTGCCCTGACGGCCGGGGTGGTTGATCTGCATCCAGATCGGACTGCCACCGTCCTGCGCCGTCTTCGCCCAGCGGGAGAGGGCGTCCAGGTCGCGTCCGTCCGCGACCGCGACGTTGCCGGGCTCGCCCAGATGCCGGTGGTCGACCATGACGTTCCCGGTGACGAGGAGCCCGTAGCCACCATCGCCCCAGCGGCGGTAGAGACGCGACAGTCTCTCGTCCGGGGCGTTGTCACGGGTACCCAGCGCTTCGCTGAGCGCGGACTTCATGATCCGGTTCGGCAGGACCTGTCCGTTGGGCAACGTCAGCGGTGCGGACAGCGACACGTCAGGCATGGAACCCCTCGTCGGGTGAATGGGTGGGTGGATCCGTTCCCCGGAGTACACCAGATGTGGTGTGATGATAGCTGTCATCACTTGCCGCGGTGTCCGTGAACGGGCGCCCCACCACTCGGGAGCGCGATGCGCAGCGTCACGGTCGTCATCATCGGCAGCGGGTTCGGTGGGCAGTGCGCCGCCATCGAACTGCTGCGTCGCGGCATCGACGACATCGTCGTCCTGGAACGACGCGAGTTCGCCGGCGGAACCTGGCGGCAGAACTCCTACCCCGGAGCGGCCGTCGACGTGCAGAGCCCGCTCTACTCGATCGCGTCCGAGCCGTACGACTGGTCGCAGATGTTCGCGGTGCAGAGCGAGCTCGAGGACTACACCCGCCACGTCGTGGACAAGCACGGTCTCGACGATCTCACCGTGCTCGGCGCCGAGGTGCAGCGCATCGAGTGGGTCGACGACTCCTGGCACGTCACGACCACAGCGGGTGACTATCGTGCGCAGTTCGTGGTCAACGCGACCGGGCCGCTCAGCACGCCTGTCGTTCCGCCCTTCCCGGGTCGCGAGAGTTTCGCGGGCGCCCAGTTCCACACCAACGCGTGGGACCACGACGTCCCCCTCGCCGGCGCGCGTGTCGCCATCGTCGGCAGTGGTGCGAGCGCGGCGCAGATCATCCCGGCCGTTCAGCCCGAGGTGGGTGAGCTCCACGTCTTCCAGCGGTCCCCGCACTGGGTGATGCCCCGACCCGATCGGAAGTTTCGACCCTGGGAACGCCGTGCCCTGCGGGTGGGCTTCGTGCGTCGAGCACTGCGCGCGGCCATCTACTGGAAGCTCGAGGCCCGGATCATCGGCTTCAAGTACTCGAAGGTCGGCCTCTGGCTGTTCGCCGAGCGTCACGCACGGAATCTGCTCCGCGACCAGGTGGCGGACCCCGATCTCCGGGCCAGGCTGACACCGGACTACACGATCGGGTGCAAGCGGATCATCCTGTCCAACACGCTGTATCCCGCCATCAGCTCCGCGAACACGACGCTCCACGACCGTGACGACGGCATCGCCGAAGTCACCCCCACCGGCATCACCACCGCGACGGGGCGCGAGATCCCCCTCGACGTGATCGTGTGGTCCACCGGATACGACGCCACCGACGGCGTCATCTCCTACCCGGTCATCGGCCGGGACGGCACCGCGCTCCGCGACGTGTGGTCCGACTACCCGAGGGCCTATCTGGGCACGACCGTCCCCGACTTCCCGAACCTGTTCATCGTCACCGGACCGAACACCGGGATCGGCCACACGAGCGCCATCTTCGTCATCGAGGCCCAGATGCGGTACATCATGTCGGCCATCGAGCACGCTCGGCGGACGTCGTCGCGCACGGTGGAGGTCACCCGCGCCGCCGAGGAGCGCTACACCGCGATGATCCACGACGAGATGACACGCACGGTGTGGCAGAACGGTGGCTGCACGAGCTGGTACAAGTCCGCGTCCGGACGCGTGATCGCCATGTTCCCCGGCTTCAGCTTCACCTACCGCAGACTGGCCGGCTCGTTCCGGGACGACGACCACGTCCTGCGGCCCGCGTCGACCGACACCGAGGCAGTGGCAGCGTCATGATCTCCGGCACCCCGGGCATGTTCCGGAGATCCCCGCGGCTCCGCCTCGACGGGCGCGTGGCCGTCGTGACGGGGGCCGGCGGCGGCATCGGATCCGCCGTCGCGCGCGAACTCGTCTCCCGCGGCGCCGCGGTCGCGCTGCTCGACGTCGCTCCGTCCGTCGACGACGTCGCTCGTGCCCTGGGGGACCGGGCGATCGCCCTCCGCGTGGACGTGACGTCTCCCGACGAACTTCGTGCGGCCGTCGCCACCGTCCACGACCGGTTCGGCGGGATCGACGTGGTGCACGCCAACGCGGGCATCTCGAGCGGCGACACCGCGTACACCGTGGCTACCGTTCCCGACGGTGTCTTCGAGCGTGTCGTCTCGGTCAACCTGAACGGCGTGTGGAACACGATCCGGGCGACACTGCCGGACATCGTCGCCGCCCGCGGCCACGTGCTGATCACGTCGTCGACCTACGCCTATCTCAACGGCCTGGCGAACGCTCCGTACGCCGCGACCAAGGCCGCGGTGGAGCAGATCGGTCGCGCCCTGCGTGCCGAGCTCGCTCACACGGGCGCGACCGCGGGGATCCTGTACCCGGGGTGGGTCGCGACCCCCATCGCGGACGTGGCCTTCGGCGCCGACGACATCGCGACCGCTCTGGTGGCGCGAGCCTTCCCCGCACCCCTTCTCACGCCCATCTCCCCCGAGGCTCTCGCGGCGGGAGCGGTGGACGGTATCGAGCGACGAGCAGCACGGATCCAGCTTCCGGGACGGTGGCGGGCCTATTCGGCGATGCGCGGGACAGCGAACCCGCTGTCCGATCTCGTGCTGGAGAAGGACCGGACGATCCGGACGCTCGTCGCGCGGCTCGAACGTCGAGAGCCCTGATTCGGCTATTTCCCCGTTTGTGACCCCCACACTGGTCATCAGCACCACCAGTGTCCGTTGTCACGGGTATCGTTCCGACGCATGACGCTCGCCGCGCTGCTCCGGGAATGCTGGACCGCCCAGCGTGACACGCAGCAGTTGCGGCTGTTCGTGGAGTCGCGCGGTCTCGCGCGATGGATGCGCGGTCTGATCTCCTGCCTCACCCTCGTCGTCACGGCCATCGCGATCCTGTCGCTCGGATCGCCGTCCGGGGCGCAGGGTCTCGTCGACCGCGCGGTCGTCGTCGTGACCATCGTGGGCGGAATCGGCTGGGCCGTGCGCTGGAACGTCGCGCACTGGCCGTCCTTCCGCGAGTCCGTCGTCTTCTTCGCCTACGCCGACATCGCCATCGCCGTGGTCTGCTTCCTCGACTCGAGTTCGCTCGCGGGTCTGAGCGGCGCCGGACTCCTGGTGCTCCTCGGGACCTACGCGACCTTCCTGCTGGGGCCACGAGTGTTACTCGTGCACGTCCTGTGGTGCGCGTTCTCCATCACGGTCCTCGCCGTGAAGGTCGCGCTCGATCCCGAGTACGACCTCACCATCGCCGTCGCGAAGGCGATCATGCTGACCGTCGTCGGCGTGGTGGTCCCCCTCGTGATCGAGCTGGGTGTCCATCTCATCCGCGTCGACGCGGACAAGTCGTTGACCGATCCGCTCACAGGCCTCAGCAACCGCCGGGGGCTCGAGTCCCGACTGATGCTCCTCGCCGACGACATGCGTTCCACGACCACCCGCGCCGCCGCTGCCCACCCCGTGGCTGCCGTGATCGTGCTCGACCTCGACAAGTTCAAGGCGATCAACGACGAACTCGGACACAACGTCGGCGACGAGGTGCTGGTGCGCGTCGGACACAGCCTGGTACGCGCGGCGGGACCCACCGCCGTGGTCACACGCCACGGCGGCGAGGAGTTCCTCGTCTTCGATCTGTACGACGACGCGCTCGCGGCGTTGCGGGCCGCCCGCGCCGTCCGCGACGCGGTGGCGGAGAGGATCCCGGGGCCGGCGGTCACCGCCAGTGTCGGGCTCGCGATGGCGAGCACGACCGCGTTGCTGCACGATCGCCGGCGCCTGTCGGCCACACTCACCGAGCTCGTCGATCGGGGCGACACCGCGATGTACCGGGCGAAGCGATCGGGTGGGCACTGCGTCGCCGTGGACGGGGGAACGGCGCGCGGTCTCGCGTCGACCGGTTGAATGGTGGCGTGACCGATCCATCGCCCGCACGTACCTACGGCGGGGAGAGCGCCGAGGAGCGCACGGCTCGTCGCCGGCGCCAACTGCTCGACGCGGGGCGCGCGTCCTTCGGATCGGTGGGTTTCCGAGCGTCGACGGTGCGCGGCATCTGTCGTGACGCGCATGTCGCCGATCGCTACTTCTACGAGCTGTTCCCCACTCTCGAGGACCTCCTGGTCGAGGTGTACCGCGAGTGCATCGCCACACTGACGCGATCCACCACGGCGGCGGTCGACGACCTGCCCGCCGGGACGGACCCGCTGACGCTCTCGCGTCACGGCCTCGACGGCTTCTTCCGCGCCGTGGAGGACCGTGAGCTCGCACGGATCGTGTGGCTCGAGGTGCTCGGGGTGAGCCCACGGGTGGACCGCACGTATCTGGACACGATGCACGGATTCGGTGAGCTGATGGTGGGGCTCCTCGGCCGCCACACGCCGGACATTGCCGTCGGTAGTTCCCTCGACAGATTGGCCACCGCCGCTGTCGGCGGCATCAGCCACACCGCCATGACCTGGCTCATGGACGGGTACCGAGCGGACAGAACCGATCTCGTTCACGGGACCGCCCGGTTCCTCGCCGCGGTGGTCGGTGCGGCAGAGCCCGAGTAATTCGGTCGACGCGGTCCCCCCTCGGGTGTTTCAGTGGTGCGAACCGACCACGACTCGAGGACGCACGCATGTATCCCACCGATCCCGACGTGTTCCTGCTCGTCCGACGGCAGGAACACGCGACCTTCACCCGCGACTCCGAGCACCGGCGCGTGGCTCGCGCCCGCGCACGCCTCGCCCACGACGAACTCCGCGTCCAGCGCGCATGGGAGGAACTGACGGCGGCACTGGCCGAGTCCGCGCAGTCGCGGCAGTCCCTGGCCGACCTGGTGCACAGCAGCCGCTGAGTCAGCGTTCGTTGCCCCGAAGTTCGTTGCCCCGAAGTTCGATGCCCCGAAGGAGGATGTCGACGGCGGCCTCGATGGTGGCGTCGTCGGGCAGCGTCCCGTACATCAGCGTCGGGCAGACCACGGAGCCGGACAGCATGGACACCGCCGCCTCGAGCTCCGGGCCCTGGATCACCGCACCGAGCATCTGCCGAGTGTGCTTCTCGCCGTCGTCGACGATGCGGCGGCGCACCCGGCCGATCTCGGCGACGGTGGCCCCCCACTGCGCCATGGCCATGAGCACGCGATCGAGGCGCTGCGTGGCGATGGCGTCGCGGAGCATCCGCAGCTCACCGATCAGGTCCGTGCGGACGTCGCCGACCAGGTCGTGATGCGGCATGTCGCCGATCGCCTCGAGAGCCATGGTGAGCAGGTCGGAACGGGACGGCCAGTGCGTGTACAGCGTGGTCTTGGAGTAACCGGCCACCCGTGCGACGTGCGCGTGGGTCACCGCCTCCCACCCCTCGCCTGTCAGCACCTCGAGCGCGGCGCGCGAGACGTCCGCGCGTGTGCGAGCGACGCGGGCGTCCTCTGCCACGGCGTCGGGCTCTGTTCCGATTCCGTTCTCGTCCGACGGGGTATCACTCATCACGTCACTCACCTCCTCGGTCGCTGTGCTTCGAAATTCGGGCATCGAAGTTCGAGGGTTGAAGTTACGCGAATTTCGGGTGCAGACCTATTGAACTAAATGTTCATTACTGTACTGTTGGACCAGCTTCGTGCACGGCATTTCGACCGCGAACTCCCCCACCATCATTCGCGACGGGTCATCCGTCGCCTCAGGCCTCGGCGCAGCACAGCGTCGGGCCGGTCCACGGAAGGACACCGATGTCTGCCATCCTCTTCGGCTCCATCAGCACTCTCGCCGACACGTCCGAGCTCCAGCGACGCGCCTTCAACGAGGCGTTCTCCTCGCACGGGCTCGACTGGAACTGGTCACGCGACGACTACCGGTCCATGCTCGGGTCCAACGGCGGCGCGAACCGGATCGAGGACTTCGCGGCGTCCGAGGGCGTCGAGGTCGACGCCTCCGCGGTGCACGCGACCAAGTCGGAGATCTTCCGGTCCCTCCTCTCCTCGGCCGGTGTGAGCCCGCGACCCGGCGTCGTGGACACCATCGCCGCGGCGAAGAAGTCGGGCGCCAAGCTCGGCTTCGTCACGACCACGTCGAAGGAGAACGTCGACGCCGTGCTCGAGGCGCTGTCCCCCGAGGTCACTCGCGACTCCTTCGACGTCCTCGTCGACGCGGACGACGTCGAGCAGGGCAAGCCCGACCCCGCGTCCTACGCCTTCGCCCTCGACAAGCTGGGCGAACAGCCCTCCGCTTGCGTCGCGATCGAGGACAACGCCGGTGGTGTGGCCGCCGCAGCCGCAGCCGACATCACCTGCGTCGCGTTCCCGAACGAGAACACGGCCGGCAGCGACTTCTCCTCGGCATCGGAGACGGTCGAATCCCTCGACCCCGCTCGCATCGAATCTCTGGTGACGGCTCGACAGTGACCTTCACCGGTCGACTCCACACCCTGTCGAGTCACATCCACGCCAACCCCGGTTCACCCGTCGAGCGCGATGCTCGCGAACCGTTTTCCTCGGGAGAGAAGTAGTGAGCAACCTCCAGGCACGTGTCACCGCAGACGATCGCACCTTCCACGTCGAGGGATACGAGAAGATCGAGTACGACCTCGTGTACGTCGACGGCGTCTTCGACACCGCGAACACCGAGCTCGCGGACAGCTACCGGCCGTACGGCCGCTGCCTGATGGTGGTGGACGACAGCGTCCTCGCGCTGTACGGCGACGCGATCCACACCTATTTCCGCCATCACGACATCGCGCTGACCATCGTCCCGGTGCAGATCCGCGAGACGGCGAAGTCGATCGAGACCTTCGAGCGGATCGTGGGCGAGTTCGATCGCTTCGGCCTGGTGCGCACCGAGCCCGTCCTGGTCGTCGGCGGCGGACTCACGACGGACGTCGCCGGCTTCGCGTGCGCCAGCTACCGCCGGAACACGCCGTACATCCGCATCCCCACGACGCTGATCGGTCTTATCGACGCCAGCGTCAGCATCAAGGTCGCCGTCAACTACGGCAAGCACAAGAACCGTCTGGGCGCGTACCACGCCTCGCAGAAGGTGTTGCTGGACTTCAGTTTCCTGGGCACCCTGCCGGAGGACCAGGTCCGCAACGGCATGGCGGAACTCATCAAGATCTCCGTCGTGGGCAATCTCGAGATCTTCGAGATGCTCGAGAAGCACGGCCCGGAGCTGCTCGCGACGCGTTTCGGTCACCTCGACGGCACCGCGGAACTGCGCGAGATCGCCGACCGCCTCACCTACAAGGCCATCGCGACCATGCTGGACCTGGAAGCGCCCAACCTCCACGAGATCGACCTCGATCGCGTGATCGCTTTCGGCCACACCTGGAGTCCGACGCTCGAGCTCACCCCGCCCGCGCCGTTCTTCCACGGACACGCCATCAACATCGACATGGCGCTGTCCACCACCCTCGCGGAGCAGCGCGGCCACATCACGGCCGACGACCGCGACCGCGTGCTCGGCGTCATGAGCGGGATCGGGCTCGCGCTCGACAGCTCGTACCTGACGGCCGACCTGCTCGCCGAGGCCACGTCGTCCATCCTCAAGACCCGAGACGGGATTCTCCGCGCGGCGGTGCCGGCGCCCATCGGGTCCTGCGAATTCCTGAACGATGTGACCGTCGACGAGCTGTCGGACACGCTCACCCTGCACAAGAAGATCTGCCTCGAGCACGACCGCGACGGCGACGGCGTGGACATGTTCACCGCGCCGCAACCGGAGGTCGCGGTCGGTTCGTCCCACGATGAGTGATGCACGGCCGGTCACACCGACCACCATCGCCGCGGCCGAGCTGACGGAGCTGTGCCGGGACCTCGACGACCTCGGGGTCCCGGCAGCAGTTCTCGGCCGCGCTCGGCGTGCGCGTGACGTGATCGCGGGCCTCGACCCGTACCTGGACGAGTGCACCACCCCGGAATCACCCGCTCTCGCGGATCTGGCCGCACGCACCCGATCCGCGGAATGGTCCGGCAGCGCGCTCGAGCAGGAGATGCTGTCCGGCCACGTCGAGGGACGTTTCCTCGACTTCCTCGTGCGGATGACCCGCGCCACGTCGGTCCTCGAGATCGGCATGTTCACGGGGTACTCCGCTCTCGCCATGGCCGAGGCACTTCCACCCGGCGGAAGCATCGTCGCCTGTGAACTGGACGAACCCGTCGCGGCGTTCGCCCGACAGTGCTTCGACGCGTCGTCGGCAGGCGACGCGATCGAGATTCTCGTCGGTCCTGCGGCGGAGTCCCTCACCCGTCTCGCCGACGAGGGACGCCGGTTCGACCTGGTGTTCATCGATGCCGACAAGGCCGGGTACCTCGGATACCTGACGGCGCTTCTCGACTCCGAGCTGCTGACGCCGGACGCCGTGGTCGCCGTCGACAACACACTCCTGCAGGCCGAGCCGTACCTCGGTACGGCCATGTCGGACAACGGTTCCGCCATCACGGAGTTCAATCGCGCCGTGGCGGCGGACCCCCGCGTCGAGCAGGTCCTGGTCCCGCTGCGGGACGGACTGACGCTCATCCGTCGATCGAGTGCGTCGTGACGAGCGTCGGCCGGTCCGTGGCGGTCCTCGTCGGCTCGCTCGTCACCGCCCCGCTCGACCTCGTGCCCGTCCTGGCGGCGCTAGCCCGACCGCGCACGGCACCCGGTTCGCCTGCCGCACAACGTAGGACGGTCGTGATCAACGGCGGCAAGATGACCAAGGCGCTACAACTCGCGAGATCGTTCCACGGCGCCGGCCACCGGGTGGTACTGGTCGAATCGGCCAAGTACCGGTACACCGCGCATCGGTTCTCCCGAGCGGTGGACGTGTTCCACACCGTCCCCGAGGCGTCGGAACCCGGATATGCGCGCGCGATCGCCGACATCGTGCTGAGCGAGAGAGCGGACGTGTTCGTGCCGGTGTCGAGTCCGGCGTCCAGCGTGCCGGACGCCGAGGTCGGTCGTCTGCTCGACGGGCGGTGCGACGTCGTCCACGTCGACTCGGCCACCGTGCGCATGCTCGACGACAAGGTGCAGTTCTCGAAGGTCGCGGAGTCGCTCGGTCTGCGCGTGCCGGAATCACACCTCGTCACCGACCGTCGGCAGGTCGAGGACTTCGACTTCCCCGACGGCCGTACCTACATCCTCAAGCGCATCGCGTACAACCCGGTGGGTCGTATGGACCTCACGCCGTTGACGGGACGGGACCGCGCGGCGAATGCCGCGTTCGTCTCCGGGCTCGACATCTCGGACGAGGATCCGTGGATCATGCAGGAGTTCGTCACCGGTCAGGAGTACTGCACCCACTCGACTGTCCGCAACGGGCGCGTGCAGGTGTACGGGTGCTGCGAGTCGTCGGCGTTCCAGATCAACTACGCCATGGTGGACAAGCCCGAGATCCGGTCGTGGGTGGAGCATTTCGTCGGCGAGCTCGGGCTCACGGGCCAGGTGTCCTTCGACTTCATCGAGGCGGCGGACGGCCACGCCTACGCCATCGAGTGCAATCCGCGAACGCATTCGGCCATCACCATGTTCCACGATCACCCGGACGTGGCGGCTGCGTACCTCGACGACGGGCACCCCGTCATCACGCCGCTCCCGTCCGCCCGGCCGACCTACTGGATCTACCACGAGATCTGGCGGCTGCTCACCCAGCCTGGCCGCCTCGCCCGCGCACGCACCATCGCCACCGGGAAGGACGCGGTGTTCACGCGGTGGGATCCGTTGCCCTACTTCATGCTTCACCACCTCCACATGCCGTCGCTGATCTGGGCGAACCTTCGCGCCGGTCGCTCGTGGAGCCGCATCGACTTCAACATCGGCAAACTCGTGGAGGCCGGCGGTGACTGACGACACGGCTTTCGTCCACCCGACCGCACGGGTGACCGTGCTGCACCTCGCGGGGTCCGCCGAGGACGAGTTCCACTCGGACCTGTCGCGGGTGTACGCCTCGGACGCGCTGTCCGCGCTCGCCGATCCCGCACGGTACGAGTTCCACGTCGCACTGGTCTCGCCCGACCGCACGTGGCGCTTCCCGGTCGATCTCACCGACGACGCGGTGGCGGGGGCTCCGCCTCTGTCGCTCGCGGACGCGCTGCGTCACATCGAGGCTCTGGGTGTCGACGTCGTCGTGCCGCAGATGTTCTGCCTGCCCGGCATGACGTCCTACCGGGCGCTGGTCGACGTCGTGGGTCTCGCTCTGCTGGGCAACACCGCCGACGTGATGGCACTCGCGGCGGACAAGGCGCTGACCCGAGCGGTGGTCGCTGCGGCGGGCGTTCCGGTGCCGGAGGGCCACGTCGTCGTCGTGCCCCCGGACGCACCACGGTCAGGCACGCGGTCGCCCGTCCCGTTACCGGTGGTCGTCAAGCCGGTGGACTCCGACAACTCGGTGGGGGTGTCGCTCGCGCGCACTCCTGACGAGTACACCGACGCGCTCGCGGACGCTGCGCGGTTCTCCCGCCGGGTGCTGGTGGAGCGCTACGTCGAGTTGGGACGTGAGGTGCGCTGCGGCATCGTCGTGGTGGACGGTGAACCGGTGTGCCTGCCGCTCGAGGAGTACGCCGTGGACGCGGACGATCGTCCGATCCGCACACGCGAGGACAAGTTGTCCCGCGACGAGGACGGGGCGCTGTACCTGGTGGCCAAGAACGCCACGAAGGCGTGGATCGTCCCCGAGGACGATCCGATCACCGAGCGGATCCACGCGGTGGCCCTCGAGTGCCACCGAGCGCTGGGGTGTCGGCACTACAGCCTCTTCGACTTCCGGGTGGACCCCGACGGTCGACCGTGGTTTCTCGAGGCAGGCCTGTACTGCTCCTACGCGCGGGGCAGCGTGGTCGCGGTGATGGCTGCGGCCGCGGGAATCAGTCTCGAGGACCTGTTCGCCGCAGGACTGCGCGAACTCTCGATCGAAGGAGCACGATGATGCGACACACCACCCTCGAACCCGTCGGCGCACACGTCGAGGACGTCCGGGTGGAGGACCTCGACGCGGCGGGAATCGACGAGACACGCCGCCTCGCAGCAGATCACGGCGTCGTCGTCTTCCGGGGGCAGTCGCTCGACGACGACCGTTTCACCGAGTTCCTCCGTGCGTTCGGCGACCTCGTGTTCACCGAGGGCGAGACACCGGTCCCCGGACACCCGGATCTCAACGTCATCAGCAATGTCGGCCGGACGACGACGCCGCGCTCCACCTTCCACGTGGACACGAGCTATGTGGCACACCCACCGGCGTACACCTCGCTCCGTGCGGTCACCGTGCCGTCGGAGGGAGGACAGACCGTCTTCAGCAACCAGTACCGCGCGTGGGACACACTGCCCGACGACCTTCGCGACGAGCTCGTCGACCGCACGCTCACGCACGTCGTGACCGGTCTCGATCTCGCCGACGATGCCGAGTCGTCCGCAGTGCATCCGCTCGTGGCGACCCATCCGATCAGCGGACGGCGCTCGCTCTACCTGTCGACTCCCGCGCGATGCGCGTCGATCAGCGGGATGTCGCCCGACGAGACCGCCGAGACCGTCCGGTTCCTCTACGACCACTCCACTGCGGAGGACAACGTGCACCGGCACACGTGGCAGCCGGGCGACGTCGTCTTGTGGGACAACCGGTGCGTCATGCACCGGGCCGACCACAGCGGAGTGGTGGGCGACCGGGTGATGCACCGCGGGATGGCAACCGACGGTCGCGCTCGCTCCTGACGCCGATCGTCAGCGCGCCAGGACAGCGGCCCCTCGCCGCACCACCATGTCGCGGAAGGCGAGGGCCTGCGCCGGCAGGGTGCGTGCGGGCCACACCACGCCGATGCGCCGCCGCGCCGCGGGGTCGTTCACCGCGATGTCGACCGTGGGAAGCGGGCCGGCGGGAGCGGTCGTGCGAGGGAGGACGCTGACGCCGAGGCCCGCCCCGACCAGCCCGCGCACGGTGTGGATGTCCTGCCCCTCGAAGGCGATGGTCGGGGCCATTCCCGCAGCGGCCCACAGTGTCTCGCAGAGAGAACGCATGCCGTACCCGTGTTCCATCGCCACGTACGGGTCGTCCGCCGTCTCCACGAGGTCCACCGATCGGCGGCCCGCCAGTCGGTGATCGGACGGGACGACCAACACGAGCCTCTCGTCGTACAGCCCGAAGGACGTGTCGGTGCCGTGTTCGGTGCCGAGCGCCACGAATGCGAGGTCCGCGCTCCCGTCCTCCAGTCTGTCGAGACACCGGGCCCGCGCGCCCTGGCCGAGGGTGAACGTGACGGCGGGATGATCGGCGAGGAAGCGCTTGATGAGCAGCGGGAGCACGCCCTCGCCCACCGTGTTCTGGAAACTGACCGAGATGCGGCCACGAGTGCGGGCGTCCTGCTCGGTCATGGCGTCGAGCCCGGCCTCGAGTTCGCGGACCGCCCGGTCGAGGAAGGGCATCAGTGCACGTCCCGCGGGCGTGAGGGCGATGCCCCGACCACGACGCTCGACGACCGCCACTCCCAACGCGGCCGAGGCGCGGGCGAGCTGCCGGCTCACCGTCGGCTGCGGGAGGCCGAGCACGTGCGCCGCCTCGGTGATGTGTTCGGTCTCCGCCACGGCGAGCAGTGTCGGGATCAGAGGCAGGAGTGCCTCGGCTTCCTCACGCATGAATCGAACGATACGTCACGATCATGATTGTGCGAGATGCAATGCATTGGACGAATAGGTCGCGTCCGGCCTACCGTCGGATCCCGTGACCATCGACGAGGCGACCGACACCGACTGGGACGGACACACCCGCGGGTCCCGCGAGTACCGCAGGCTCGTCGCCGGGCTGCTTCTCGCCGGTGTCGCCACTTTCGCCCAGCTGTACTCCGTCCAGGGCATCCTCCCGCTCATCGCCTCGAACCTCTCGATCACGCCGTCGCAGTCCTCGCTCGCGGTGGGCTGCGCCACGGTCGGCGTCGCGGTCGCCGTACTGCCGTGGTCCGTGGTGGCCGACCGCGTCGGCCGGGTGCGTGCCATGAGCATCTCGATCGTCACGGCCACCGTCCTGGGCCTCGTCGTCCCGCTCTCCACGTCGTTGCCGATGCTGCTGACGGTGCGGTTCGTGGAGGGCGCCGCCCTCGGCGGGCTGCCGGCCATCGCGATCGCCTACCTCAGCGAGGAGGTGCACCGCCGGAACACCGCGGTGGCCGCGGCCACCTACGTCTCGGGCACCACGCTGGGCGGGCTGCTCGGCCGCATCGTCGCCGGACCCGTCGCCGAGTACACGAACTGGCGCATCGGAACACTGACGGTCTCGATCATCGCCGCCGTGGCCGCGATCGCCTTCCTGCGCCTCGCCCCCGCACCGCGGCGCGCGCTCCCTGCGCGGGATGGCGGCCCGGGGCTGGGGAAACGCGTCACCACACACCTCCGGGACCCCGGCATGCGCGCGCTGTTCGGGCAGGCGTTCCTGCTCATGGGCGGCTTCGTCACCGTCTACAACTATCTGGGCTTCCGCCTCGAGGCAGCCCCGTTCGGACTCCCCCAGTCGCTGATCAGCCTCATCTTCATCGCCTATCTCAGCGGAACCGTCTCGTCTCGCGTCGCCGGACAGCTGGCCGGCCGGTTCGGACGCTCCGCGGTGCTCGCCGGGTCGACGGGCGTCATGATCGCCGGGGTCGCCCTGACGATCGCGCACTCGCTGATCGTCGTACTCCTCGGCCTGGTGGTGTTCACGATGGGATTCTTCGCCGCGCACGCCATCGCGTCCGGATGGACCGGGCATCGCGCGACGGACGGTCGCGCTCAGGCGGCGTCGCTCTACAACCTCTTCTACTACGGCGGTTCGAGCATCGTCGGCTGGACGGGCGGCGTCGTGTATCAGGCCTACGGCTGGTCGGCCATGGCCGCGTTCGTCATCGCACTGGCCGTCGTCGCCGCTCTGTGGGCACTGGTCCTGCGGTCGCCCGGCGCCGAGGCTCAGTCGGCGTAGTCGCCGGGGTCCAGGATGTCGTTCATGTCGCGACGGACGAGCCGGACCATGAGCGGGAGCGGCAGGAACCGGGCCCCGAAGGCGACCTGGCGCGACCGGTGTCCGGTGACGATGCGCATCCGTCCGGACTCGACGTCCCGCACCACGCGCTCGGCCACCGCCTCGGGCGAGGTGGCGTAGTACTTCGCTGCGAACTGCTGGGATCCCTCGGCCCGCGAGATGTTGGTCGCCACGCCGCCCGGATGGACCAGGTGGACCGAGACGGTGGACCCGGCGAGTTCGGTCGCGAGGGCCTCGGTGAATCCCCGCACCGCGAACTTGCTGGCGCAGTAGTCGGTGTGGTTCGGCGTCCCCTGCAGTCCGAAGATGGAGGACACGTTCACCAGCGCAGCCGCCGGCCGCGACATCAGCTGCGGCAGGAAGGCGCGCGTCCCGTGCACCACCCCACCGAGATTGACCGCCATCACCCGGTCGTAGGACGCGTCGTCGAGATGCCAGGCGGGCCGGAAACCGCCCTCGATGCCGGCGTTGTTGACGACGACGGTCGCCGGGCCCACCTCCCGTGCGACGCGGGCGGCGAAGGCCGCGACGGCGTCGCGATCGGCCACGTCGTACACCTCGGTGAGCACCGTGCCGCCAGGGGGCAGGCTCGTCACCGTCTCCGCGAGGGCGTTGCCGTCGATGTCGCCGAGCGCGAGGACCGCCCCGCGTGCGGCGTAGGCCGCCGCGTACGCGCGGCCCATGCCGGATCCGGCTCCGGTGATCACCACCACCTTGCCTGCGAGGTCCGCCAACGGTCTCCGTCGTCCCACCATCATCTGATGATAGCTGTCATCACATCGCGTCGCAGTGTCGATGTGCCCGCGTACTGTGCGTGTCATGCCCGACGTCGTCGTACCCGCTGCCGATCGAATCCACTGGCGCAACGAGTGGCTGGACTCCTGGCAGTCCTTCCCCGTGGCGGGCAACTTCGATCTCGCCGCGAATGCGCACGGGTTGCTGCTCGTCCACAACGACGACACCGTCGACGCGGGCGAGGGATTCGACAGCCACCAGCACGCCGACGTCGAGATCGTGACCTGGGTGCTGGACGGATCACTGGTGCACCGTGACTCGCTCGGGAACGAGGGGACCATCACGCCCGGGTTGGCGCAGCGGATGAGTGCGGGCTCCGGCGTCGTCCACTCCGAGCGGAACGGGGCCGGATATTCCGCCGGGACACCGCTGCGGGTCGTCCAGATGTGGCTTCCGCCGGACGAGAACGGGCGGCCGCCCGGGTACGAGGAGTACGCGGCGGCAGGCGAACTGGCCTCCGGCCGCCTGGTCACGGTCGCGTCGGGACTCGACCGTGACCGCGGTGGCACGGCCGTCGGACTGGGCCAGAGCAAGGCGGCGCTCCACGTGGCGCGGCTGCGGCCGGGCACGCCCGTCACCCTCCCCACCGCGCCGTTCCTCCACCTCTTCGTCGCGCGCGGCACCGTCGAGATCGACGGCATCGGAACACTCGGTCCCGGTGACGCGCTCCGCGGTACCGACACCGGCGGACATGTCGTCCACACGACGTCGTCGGCCGAGATCCTGGTGTGGGAGATGCACGCTCATGCGTGAGTGTTTGCGGTCACACGGCCGGGGGTAGAGATCTGTCCACACGGGTCGCGATGTGGACGTACCCGCCCGGAAGACGGAGAACGAGATGGCCAACGTCGTCATGCTGCTGATGTTCATGGTGGTCGGTGTCGGTTCGGGCGCTGCCCTCCTGCTGCGACCGCCCGTCCGCTAGGGCATTCCGGCGCCACCGGTCGGCGCCGGGCGCCGGTAGTGTTCGCCCATGGCCACTCTCGATCACGGCGACCCCGGCGACGCCCCGTCGATGCCGACGCCCACCGCTCCCGTCACCCACCCTCGCCGGCCGTCCGCGGCGGAGGAGGCGCGCACGGTGGCCGCGTCGACCAACACGGCCACGCTCGCGAGCCTCTCGGCCGACGGACATCCGTGGGCGTCGTACGTGACGTACGGCCTCCTGGGCGGGAACCCCGTGCTCTGTGTCTCCCACATGGCGGAGCACGGTCGCAATCTCGCGGCGGATCCACGGGTGAGTCTGTCCGTCGTCGCTCCGGGCGAGAACAGTGATCCGCTCGCGAGCGGACGTATCACGCTGGCGGGCACCGTGCTTCGGCCGTCGGGCTCGGACGTCGAGGCTGCGCGGGAGGCGCACCTGGCGGCCGTACCGGCGGCACGGTACTACATCGACTACAGCGACTTCACCGTCTGGATCCTGTCGGTGAACCGAGTCAGATGGGTGGGCGGCTACGGCCGCATGGACTCGGCCACGGCGGCGGACTACGCAGCCGCCGTACCGGATCCGGTACGGCCGGTGAGCGGGCCTGCGGTGGAGCACCTGAACGCCGACCACGCGGACGCACTCACCGCGATGACCGCGGCATTCGGCGGATTCCCCGATGCGACGTCCGCTGTGTGCACCGGCGCCGACCGCTACGGACTCGACATCACGGTCACCACACCGAGAGGCGTGTCCTACACGCGAGTCGGCTACACGTCGCCGTTGGCGTCACTCGACGATCTCCGTGCCGCGACGATCGAGCTGACGAGAGACGCCCGCCGCCCCTGAGGGGACGACGGGCGTCGATGGTCGAACGGCTCAGCTGACCGCAGCGTTCCGACGCGGCAACTTCCAGTCGGGGCGGACCCAGTGGCAGGTGTATCCGTTGGGGATCCGCTGCAGGTAGTCCTGGTGCTCGGGCTCGGCCTCCCAGAACTCGCTCGCCGCGGTGACCTCGGTGACCACCTTTCCGGGCCAGATACCGGAGGCGTCGACGTCGGCGATCGTGTCCAGCGCGACGTGCTTCTGCTCGTCGGAGGTGTAGAAGATCGCCGAGCGGTAGCTCACTCCGCGGTCGTTGCCCTGACGGTTCTTCGTCGACGGGTCGTGAATCTGGAAGAAGAACTCCAGGATGTCGCGGTAGGTCGTCCGGGTCGGGTCGAACACGATCTCGACCGCCTCGGCGTGCGTGCCGTGGTTCCGGTACGTCGCGTTCGGCACGTCTCCGCCCGAGTACCCGACGCGCGTGGAGAGCACGCCCGGCTGCTTGCGGATCAGTTCCTCGACACCCCAGAAGCATCCACCCGCCAGGATGGCCGTCTCGGTCGTGGAACCTGCCTGTGTGCTGTCCGCCATGGTGTCTCCTCTTGTCGCAGTAACACTCTGTTTCGACAACGTCCGCGCGCACCGCGTTGTTCCGACGGGCAGTTCCGGCGGGCCGTCACGCGACGGGCGGAACCTCGACGGACCTCGTGGGATGCGACTCCTCGATCAGAGACAGCGCGACCTCCCGCAGCGGGCGGTTCTCGGACTGGGAGATGTGGGCGAGCATCGTGAAGGCCTGCACGGCATCGACGTCGAATCGCTCCATGAGGATGCCCTTGGCCTGGCCGATGATGTCGCGACTCGCGAGGCCGTCCCGGAAGTTCTGGTCGTCGCGGGCACTGAGCAGCGCCACCGCGCCGTGGGCGGCGAGCGCGGATCCGACCATCTGAGCATCGGCGTCGAAGGTGTCGGCAGTCCTGCTGAACAGCAGCAACACGCCGAGATCACGTGCCGACGGATCGGTGTAGAGGCGGAAGGCCGCCATCGACTCGATTCCCTTGTCGCGCGCGGCCGCGGCGAAGGAGGGCCACCGCCGCTCGCTGCCGAGATTCTCGGCCACGACGGTGTCGATCTGCCAGATCTCGTTCTCGGTGGGCCCCTCACCCAGTTCGAACTGCACGCGGCAGAGATCGGCGGCGACGTCGTCGGTGCGGGCGTGGATGGTGCGCCGCGCACCGGTCATCACGGTGACGCACGCATGATCGACGCCGGGCATGAGCTGCGTGGCCGACCGCACCAGGGCTGTCAGCGTGTCGTCCACCGATCGACGGGTTCCGCGGAGAGTGCGGGCCATCTCGGCGATGCTGCCGAGCGCCGACGCCTGCTGATCGACGGAGGTGTCCTCGTCGATGGTGCGGACGAGATCGCCGCGATCGCCGTACGGCACCGTCATGTGTTCCCCACTCTCGACGCCCATGACAACCGACCGTGTCGCGGACCTGTGTTTCCGACCCGGTCCAGAATAGAGCGAGGCCCCGGGGGCCGTCGCGCGACCGCCCCCCTTCACCTCGCGCCGGGTGTCGCCGTCACCTGATCGGCTCGAGCAACCGACGAGGTGCGCGGAGCGCGCGGGACACGGTGTTCGGCCGCGGGGTCGCGGTCACACCTGGCCCCGGCGACATGACGACCCGACCGGCAGCGGGCACGGTCCCGCACTGCGGGCAGCTGCCGTGATCGTCGAGCTCACCGCCGCACGGTTCGTGTCGGAACACCCGACGGGGGCCGTCCTGCGCGGGCACTGCTCGTTCACCCCACACCGTCAGCGCGTGCAGCGCGGGCCACAGGTCGACGAGGATCTCGGTGGGACGATATTCCTCTCGCCCACCGACACGTTCCCTGCTCAGCAACCCGTGGTCCACCAGGGCCGACAGGCGCTGCGACAGCACCGCCTTCGACATGCCGAGGTGGTGCTGGAAGTCGGAGAACCGGCGCACACCGAACAGGGAGTCCCGCACGACGAGCAGTGTCCACCGCTCCCCCACGATCTCCAGGGCGCGAGCGAGCGAGCAGTCCTGCGCGGCGTAATCCGTTCCCATCGCCATGACTCGAGCCTACCTCGAACGGTCTGTTGACCGAACCATATCGGCGGGTTACGGTTCGCTCACCGAACCGAAGGACGGGCATGACTCAGCAGCGATCCGCACCACCTCTCGCCCGCCCCCTGCCCGTCGCAGCGTTCGGGACCCTCCTCGCCCTGGCTGCGTTCACGTTTCCCCTGGCGACCATCGGCAGCACCGCCGCGACGCTCGGGAGTGACGCGTCGGGCAGAACCTGGATTCTGAGCTCGATGAGCATCGGCCTCAGTGCCGCGTTGCTGGTGTCCGGCGCACTCGCCGACGACATCGGCCGTCGCCGCACCTTCGTTCTCGGTCTCGTCGTCCTCGCCCTCGCGTCCGCTGTGTGCGCGGCCGCGCCGTTCACGCTCGTGTTCGTCCTCGCCCGCGTGGTCCAGGGCGTCGGCGCGGGCGCGGTGCTGGCGTCGAGTCTCGGCGTCATCGCGCACGCCTTCGAACCCGGGCCGCTGCGCGCCCGTGCCAGCGGCATCTGGGGCGCGGCCGTCGGCGCGGGCATCACCCTCGGGCCCCTGCTGTCCGCGACCTCGGATCGTCTCGCCACGTGGCGCGAGGGGTACTGGTTGCTCACCGCGCTGACACTCGTCGCCGCGGTCGTCGCAGGGCGCCTCCTCGCCGAATCCCGCACGGAGACACCGCGCGGGCTGGACCTGATCGGCGCGGTCGCCCTGTCCGGGGGTCTGTCGGCCCTCCTCGCCGCGCTCGTCGAGGGCCGTGCCGGGTG
Source organism: Rhodococcus sp. BP-316 (assembly GCF_019836105.1). Lineage (NCBI taxonomy): Bacteria > Bacillati > Actinomycetota > Actinomycetes > Mycobacteriales > Nocardiaceae > Rhodococcus > Rhodococcus sp. BP-316. Next base: position 294,898 of record NZ_JABUEE010000003.1, read on the forward strand.
GACGCGACCCCTACCCCTGGTCCTGCTCGCCGTGGCCGCGCTGTTGCTCGCGGGTTTCGTTCTGCACGAACGCCGGACCGCGTCGCCCATGCTCGATCTCACGCTGCTGCGCCAACCCGCCTTCCTCGCCGCCACCGTCGCCGCACTCGCCACCGGAGCCGGGGTGATCGCGCTGATGTCGTACATGGCCGGATTCGTCGGCGCCGCATTCGGTCTGGACGCACTCCACAGCGCCTTCCTGCTCTTCGGCTGGTCGGCGACGAGCGTGATCACCGCCCTGCTCGCGCGGCGCATACCCGCGTCCGTCTCCGGCCGAACGCAACTGGCCCTGGGCCTCGTCGGTGTCGCCGTCGGGACGGGGCTGTTACTCGGACTGTCCGAGACGTCGTCGCCCCTGCGCCTCGTGCCGGGTCTCGTCCTGGCCGGCGCCGCGACAGGAATAGTCAACGCCGCCCTCGGCCGCGAGGCCGTCGCGAGCGTCCCAGCCGGGCGCGCCGCCATGGGAAGCGGGGCGAACAACACCGCGCGCTACCTCGGCTCGGCGATCGGCGTGACCGTGGTGTCGGTGGTGGTCCTGTCGGCCGGCACCGCGCCGTCCGCGGTGTTCGACGGCTGGAACCACGCCGTGATCGTCGTCATCGCGATCACCGCGCTGGGGGCCGCGGTCGTCGCGGCGACCCGGCCGAGAGCCGCACGCTGACAGCGCCGTCGCGCGCCCTCAGAACGAGGTGCGCACCGCGGCCTCGACGCAGCCGGCGGCAGACTCGTCGCTCCAGTCGGACACCCAGTGACGGATCGAATCGATGATCGAGTTCCAGGTCATGGCCCGACGCTAGAGCCGCGCGGCGCGCGGAGACACAGTTCTGCTCGGCGTGATCGGAAAGGTCACGACGGTCGTGCGTCGACTCCCGTTCCCGGAACGGCGTTGCGCAGTTCCCTGGTGTACTCGTGCTGCGGTCGATCGAACACGTCCTCCGCCGACCCGGACTCGACCACTCGCCCGTTGCGCATCACCAGCACCGTGTCGCTGATCTGCCGCACGACCGCGAGATCGTGGGAGATGAACAGATAGCTCAGATCCAGCTCGTCCTGCAGCCGAGTGAGGAGTTCGAGAATCTGCGCCTGCACCGAGACGTCCAGTGCGGACACCGGTTCGTCGAGCACGAGCAGCTCCGGGTGGAGAGCCAGCGCGCGGGCGATGGCGACCCGCTGGCGCTGCCCACCGGACAGCTCGGCGGGGCGCCTGTCGAGGTACTCCGGCGCCAGGGCGACCTGCTCGAGCAGTTCGGCCACCCGGGCGGGACGCGTGGAGCGTGATCCGAGCCCGAACGCGACGAGCGGTTCCGCCACGATGTCCCGCACGCGCAGTGCGGGATTCAGCGATGCGTACGGGTTCTGATACACGATCTGGAAGCGTCGCCTGAGGGTGCGCAACTCCCTGCCGCGTGCGGACGTGATGTCGTCGCCGTCGAAGACGACCGACCCCGCCGACGGGTTCTCGAGCCGTAGGGCGATGCGAGCGGTGGTGGACTTTCCCGAGCCGCTCTCCCCGACGATCGACACCGTCCGTCCGCGCTCGACGTCGAGCGACACCCCGTCCACCGCCGTCAGGTTCTGCCCACGACCGATGCGGAACGTCTTGGACACCTGTCTCAGCGACAACAGGACCGGCTGCGCCTCGCGCGTCGCACGCGGCACCCGTACCGACGTCAGAGACGGCGCGGACGCGATCAGTCCTCTCGTGTAGTCGGCGGTCGGGTTCTCCAACACCTCTCGCGCGGGCCCGATCTCGACGATCTCACCGTCACGCATGACGGCGATCCGATCGGCGCGGTCGGCCGCGACCCCGAGGTCGTGCGTGATCAGCAGTACCGAGGTGCCGTGCTCGGCGATCCGATCCGCGAGGTGGTCGAGAATGCGGCGCTGCACGGTCACGTCCAGAGCGCTGGTCGGCTCGTCGGCGATCACCAGCTCCGGCTCGCACGCCAGCGCGACACCGATGAGCACGCGCTGACGCTGCCCGCCGGACAGATCTTGCGGATACTGCCGAGCACGGAGCTCCGGATTGTCGATCCCCGCCTCGTCGAGTATCTGCACGGCCGCCGCCGCGGCGCTGCGCCGGTCGGCCCGGCCGTGGATGCGGAGCACCTCTGCGACCTGCTCCCCCACTCGCTTCACAGGATTGAGCGACGTGGTCGGGTCCTGCGGCACCAGACCGATGTGCGCACCGCGAAGCTTCTCCCACCGACGGTGTCCCGCGTCGTCGACACGGTCACCGTCGAACGTGACGGTGCCCCCGGTGACGGTGCCCGATCCGGCGAGGAGACCGATGATCGCCTGGGCCGTGGTCGTCTTGCCGCTGCCGGACTCGCCGACCAGGGCGAGCACCTCACCCCGCGCGATCTCGAAGTCGACACCCCGCACTGCCTCTGTCGCCCCGTACGACACGCGCAGACCGTCGACCCTGAGCAGGCTCGTCCGGGTCGTTCCGCCGGCTCCACTCCTGCTGCTCATGCTCGATCACCCCGATCCAGCGCGTGGCCCACTCTGTGCGCCGACAGCACGACCGCCACGATGACGAGACCGGGCAGCGTGGTGAGCCACCAGGAGGTGGCGAGGAAGTTGCGCCCCTCCGACACGAGCGAACCCCATTCCGGTGTGGGCGGTACCGCTCCGAAACCGAGGAAACTGAGCGACGACACAGCGAGCACGGCCATGCCGAACTGCACTGCCGCCAGGGCGATCACGGGTGGGTACGCGTTCCGGAGAATGTGGGTCCACAGCACGGTGTGCCATCGCGAACCCGACGCGAAGGCGGCCTCCACGTACAGCGACCGCCTTACGCGCAGCACCTCGGACCGCATCACGCGCGCGAAGCTCGCGACGAGGGTGACACCGACCGCGATCGCGACGTTCACGGTTCCGAAACCGAGAGCGGTGACCAGGGCCAGGGCCAGCAGCAGAGTCGGGATGGACAACAGCACGTCGACGAGACGCATGAGCACCGCGTCGACGATTCCGCCGACAGCGCCTCCGATCAGGCCGAGAATCGATCCCGCCACGAGCGCGATGGCCACGGCCATCAGCGTCGCGCTGAGCGACAACCCGGCACCGTGCACGACCCGGGTCCAGACGTCGCGGCCGATGTTGTCGGTGCCGAACCAGTGAGCAGCGCTGGGTCCCTGCAACTTCTCCGCCGGGACGCCGCGCAAGGGATCCCCACTGGCGAAAAGAGACGGGACGACGGCGAACCCGATGGCGACGATCAGGACGGCCACCGACACCGCCACGCCGATCCTGCCGCCGACGGCCCGCGGGGTCACTCGCCGTCGACGGGACGTCGGCTCGGGCGAGACGCTCGCGTGGACCGTCTCTCGTACCAGGACGTCAGACATGGGCCGGCTCCTTCGTGGGTCGGGTGGTGCGCTGGACGATCCGGGGATCGATCAGGGGGTACACGATGTCCACGGCCAGCGTGACGACCACGAACACCAGCGAAGTGAGGACCACGATTCCCTGCACCACCGGGATGTCCTGCGCGAGAACCGATGTCTGCGTCAGTCGGCCCACGCCGGCCCGGGAGAACACGGTCTCGACGACCACCGAACCGGCCAACAGTTCGCCGACGAGGACGCCGGCGATGGTGAACGCCGGCACGCTGGCCAGGCGCAGCACGTGGCGAGTCTGGATCCGCCACCGGGACGCACCCTTCGCCTCGGCCGCGGTGGTGAACGGTTGCCGCCACGTCGTGGTCAGGCTGGTCGCGAGCACCTGCGCGATGACGGCCCCGGTCGGTACCGCCAGCGTGATCGCCGGCAGCACCAGCGATCCGAACCCGCGGTCGCCGAACGCCGGGAAGATCGGCAGCCCGAACGAGAACACCTGCAGGAGCAGGAGTCCCACCCAGAACGTCGGCACCGCGACGCCCAGCGGAGGGAGGGAGAGCAGCGCGGTACGCAACCATCGTGCGCGGGTGTAGGTAGCGAGAAAGGCGAGCCCCCCACCGACACCGACGGCGAGCATCAGCGCGAGACCGGCCAGGGCGAGGGTGCTCGGAACGGCGCCCAGGATCGCGGTGGTCACCGGCTGACCCGTGGAGATGGACGTGCCGAAGTCACCGCGGATCGCGCTGGTGAGCGATGTCCAGTACTGCTCGAGGACAGGCTTGTCCAGTCCGTACCGGGCCTGCAGCTCGGCGACCGCGGCCGCGTCCACCGGGGTGCCACTGCCGCCGCCGGAATCGACCGCGATGCTCACCGGATCGGAGGGCAGCAGGAACAGCACCACGAAGGAGATGGTGAACGCGGCCCACAGGACACCGATCGCCTGCAGGACGCGCAGGCCGAGGTAGCGAAGCATGTCAGCTCCTGCTCAACCAGGTGTCGAAGAACTGCAGCCGAGCAGACGCGTCGAACCTCTGGTCCTGCACCGCCGAGCTCGCGCCGACCGCCTGCGACAGTTCGACGGTCGGGATCCACAGTCCGTTGTCGAGCACCTGCTGCTGTGCGTTCGCCAGGTACTCGCCGCGCTGCGTCGTGTCCGTCGTGCGCAGCTGATCGGTCAACGAGGCATCCAGATCGGCGATCGGGCCACGCTGGTTGAGATTTCGGCCGTCCGCCGCGAACGACGTCCGCAGGATGTCGCCGTCGGCACGCGTGCTGTTGTAGTACGTCGCGTCGAAGTCACCGGCGTTCTGTCGTGCGATCGACTCGGGCACGGACGTCAGCTCGAGCCGGGCATCGACACCGACGTCCCGCAACTGCTGCTGCAGCAACTCGAGAATTGCCTGGTTGCCCGCGAACACGGCGCTGAACAGGATCGAGAAGCTGAGCCGCTGACCGTCCTTCTCGCGGATCCCGTCCGCGGCCGGTACCCAACCCGCACGGTCGAGCACGGTCCGCGCCGCGTCGGCGTCGAAGGTCACGTCGGGCAACGACACGTAGCCGGGCGTCCTGCTCGCGAGAGTGCTGGTCGCCGGCAGGAAGTTCGGGCCGAGGACGGTGTCGACCAACTGCTGACGGTCGATCGCGGGGACGAGTGCGCGGCGCACGTCCGGGTCGGCCAGTACGCCTCGCGAGACATTGGGCGCGATACCGAAGGGTGTTCCGGGATTCGACGTCGTCAGCACTCGACCGCCGGTCGCCTCGATGGTCGGTGCGTCCTGCGGGAGCGCGTCGCTGACGGCGTCGAGCTGACCCGACGACAGGCTTCCGGTCCGGACGCCCGATTCCGGCACCACCGTGAACTCGATGCCGTCCAGGTAGGCCTCACCGGTGTGACCGAACGCCGGCGAACCCCAGGAGTAGCCGGCTCGCCTGGCCACACTCACCGATCGATCCTGCTGGTAGTCGGTGTACGTGAACGGGCCACTGCCGATGTTTCCGCCCTGGCAGCGCTCCTCGGCGGACAGCGACGTGGTGGCATCGGCCTGCAGTCCCAGCTGTGAGGTCGCCGATGCCTGCAGGAACTGCGCATTGGGCGACGAGAAGGTCACCTGCGCGGTCCGCGGGTCGACCACGGTCGTCCCGACGTATCCCGCGAGATAGCTGGCGGCGAGCGGCGCCTTCGCCGCCCCGAGCGTGCCCACGATGGCGTCGAAGTTGTTCTTGACCGACTGCGCGGTGACCGGTGTGCCGTCGCTGAACGACACCCCGTCCTTCAGTGTGAACGTGAACGACGTCGCATCCGCGTCGGTCTCCCACTTCTCGGCGAGCCACGGCACGATCTCGCCAGTGTCGGGATCCTGATCGGTGAGTGAGTCGACCACGGCGCGCGTGACGTAGATCGTCTGGTTGGTCCCTGCCTGCGCGGGATCCGAGCACGTCGGCGCTGTGGAGAGTCCGTAGTTCAGGGTGCCTCCCGGCTGAGCGGGGCCGGCGTCGGCGCCCGCCGAACCAGCAGCGCCGCCGCAGGCGGTGAGGGCCGTGGTCAGGGCGACGAGGCCGATCGCGGCACTGACGGCGGGTGTCCGTTGATGGCGGTCGATCACTGGGTCAACTCCAAGAGGTGTGTGTGCAGGAACGAAGAACGGGGGTCAGTTGGTGGGTCGAGTCGTCTTCCGGAACGCACGGGGCACGCCCTCGGCCGGCGGGGCCACCGGGTCGAACAGCGGTGTGTACCCCGCCGCCAGATACAGGCCGACAGCCTCCGGTTGGCGCCACCCGGTGGTGAGGTGGATGCTCTCGTAATTTCGGACAGCGATCTCCGATTCGAGTTCGGTGAGAACGCGCCGAGCGAGTCCTCGTCGGCGGTGCGATGCGGACGTCCAGATGCGCTTCAGTTCGGCGGCCTGCTCGTCGTGACGCCGAAACGCCCCGCCGGCAACAGGTTCACCGTTCTCGAGGAGCACGATCAGCCCGCCGTGCGGCGGCGCGAAGTCCTCTGCCGGATGGGTGGACAGAGCCGAGTACATCTGGTCGGCGGTCCCGCCGTAGCGGGTGCTGTACTCGATCGCCAGCTCCGCGAGCAGGGGTCGTGCCAGCGGATCGCCCTGGTCGACTCGCGCGACCTCGAGCTGCGGGCGATCGCTGCCGGCCACGGGGGCTCCTTGTCGGACCGAGGTCACTTCTTCGGGAGCCCGGGTGGATTGATCTCCGAGGCCGACACGGCCTCGCCGCCGAGCCCCCACTTGTCCAGCACCTGCTGGTAGGTCCCGTTCTCGATGGTGTGATCGATGGCGTCCGCGAACGCCTCGGCGAGCCCGCTGTCCTTCTTCACCAGGACGGCGATCTCACCCTGGAGCGCCTCGCCCGCACCGGAGAAGGTGCCGATGATCTTCGACTCCCCTGTGCTCGACGAGTGGTACTGCGCGGACGGATTGGGTCCGAGGTACCCGTCGATGCGCTTCGAGGACAGGGCGAGGTAGTAGTCGGCGGCGTTCTGGTAGTAGACGATCTCGGCGGGCGCGATGCCCTCCGCCCCGTTCTGCGTGTTCCAGTCGACGAGCAGTTGTTCCTGGTTGGTACCGGACGAGACACCGATCTTCTTGCCGGCGATGTCCTTGCGGTCGGTGAACGTCCAGTCGGAGTCTGTCGGAACCTCGAGGGCGACGTTGTCGAGGCGGTAGGTGGCGAAGTCGTACTTCTCCTTGCGCTCCTCCGTGACCGTCACGTTCGAGATGAAGGCGTCGTTCTCGCCCGAATCGATCTTCACGAAGTTCTGGGCCCAGTCCGCGGTGCGGCGGTCGACAGAGAGACCGAGGACGTCGGCGAAGAGGCTCGCGAGATCGATCTCGGATCCGACGACGGTGGTGTCGTCGGTGGCATAGAAGCCGAGAGGCGGAGTCGCACCCGCTGTTCCGGTGACGACGAGGGTTCCGCGATCACGGATTGCCTGCGGCACCTTCGCCGCGATGTCGTCCACCTTCTCGGTGTGGATGCGCCCGGACTGCTCGGGCGAGAGATCATAGGAGACACCGGCTTCGGACACCACGGTGTTCTCGGCTGCGGGTTCGCCGCACGCGGACGCGACGAGCGCGAGGACGGCGACGGAGGACAGGACCGACGCGAGGCGACGGGACGATCGAGACATGGGAGAGGTCACTTTCGGGAGAGGTGTGCGTGGGAATCAGAGAACCCGGGAGAGGAACTCTCGAGTGCGACTGTGGGTCGGGGTGTCGAACACCTCTGCAGGAGAACCCTGTTCGAGGACGACGCCGCCGTCCATGAACACCACGGTGTCGGCGACCTCGCGTGCGAAGCCGACCTCGTGCGTGACGATGACGAGCGTCGCGCCGTCTGCGGCGAGACCGCGGATGACATCGAGCACCTCGCCCACCAGCTCGGGATCGAGTGCCGACGTGGGTTCGTCGAACAGGATCACCTTCGGGCGCAGCGCCAGCGCCCGGGCGATCGCGACGCGTTGCTGTTGTCCGCCGGACAACCGCCGCGGGTAGTCGTGCGCCTTGTCACCGACACCGACCCGCGACAGGAGTGCGAGAGCCTCGGGTTCCACCTCCGACCGCGGACGTCGCTGTGCGGACACGGGTGCCTCGACCACGTTCTCGAGCACCGTGAGATGCGGGAACAGGGTGAAGTTCTGGAAGACGAAGCCGATCTGCGAGCGCTGGCGCCGAATCTCCTTCGGCGTCAGTTCGTGCAGTTTCCGCCCTCTGCGGCGGTATCCCACGAGGGCACCGTCCACTCGGACGGATCCGGCGTCGACCTTCTCGAGGTGGTTCACCGTGCGCAGCAGAGTGGACTTGCCCGACCCGGAGGGTCCGAGAACGGCCGCGACCTCCCCCGGCCGCACGGTCAGGTCCACGCCTTTCAGGACCTCGAGAGCACCGTAGGACTTGTGCACTCCCCGTACCTCGACCGCATACCGCGCAGTCTCGATCTCGGCGGTCATCGAGTTGCCCCCCTCGGTGACAGCGGCAGCGCAGCGATGCGCGAACGCAACTTCTGGATCGGCGTGAGCGGCACCGTGCGCAGTGCGCCCTTGGAGTAGTGCCGCTCGACGTAGAACTGCACCACGGACAGGACGGACGTCAGAATCACGTACCAGACCGTCGCGACCATGAGCATCGGGACGACGCGGCCGGTCCGTCCGTAGATCACCTGGACCTGATAGAACAGCTCGGCGATGGCCATGACCGAGACGATCGAGGTGCCCTTGAAGAGACTGATCACCTCGTTGGCCGCGTTGGGGAGGATTCCCCTCATGGCCTGCGGCAGCACGATCGCGAAGAATTCGCGTCGCTTCGGGATCCCCAGCGCCGCAGCGGCTTCGAGCTGCCCCTGATCGACCGAGATGATGCCGGCGCGCACGATCTCCGCCGAGTACGCCGCCTGATGCAGGGCCAGACCGATGATCGCCGCCGTGGACCCGCTGATGACACTGTTGACGTCGAACTCGACGAAGCTCGGTCCGAACGGAATGCCCAGGGACAACCGCTGATACAGGTAGGCGATGTTGAACCAGAACAGCAGTTGCACGATCAGCGGGATCGACCGGAACGCCCAGATGTAGAACCAGGAGATGATCTGCAGGACCGGGTTCTGCGACAACCGCGCCGCCGCGAGAGCGATGCCGAGTGCGAACCCGATGAGGGTGCCCCAGAAGGTCAGCTGGATCGTGAGCCACAGAGCAGTGACGACGGACCGCGCCGTGAAGTACTGAGCGAAGGTGCCCCAGTCCCAGCCGGCGTTGGTCACCAGCCCGTGGACGAACTGTGCGAGAAGGACCAGGGTCGCGACGGCGATGATCCACCGCCACGGGTGCACCGTGCGTGCGACGACGAGGTCGTGATCCGAGACGTCACCGGCGTCGGTGGCGACCGGTCGATCGTGGAGTTGAGTCACCGGCTGCACCGGTGCGTGAGGGCAGCGAACATCGCTGTGCCTTTCGAGAGGACGAAGTGAGGGACCCGGTCAGCGCCGCGTACAGGCGCAGCAGCAAACTCGACACCACTCGAGGTGCAGGCGCAGGACGTGCGGGCGTCGGGTCGTCACAGTGTTCATCGGCGGATCTCCTCCATCGGTCCTGGCGGTAGCACCCACACACTCGAACTCGAGGCGGGTTGCTGCGACGTCGACGAGCCAGGTCTCTCGGTCGCTCTGGATGGTGAGGAAAATGTAGCGCCGACGTCTCGAGACGTCAAATCGCACAACACTTTTCGGCTCCGTCGAGTTCGAATCACGATGACCGGAAAGGGTGACAACCGCACCGACCACGTGTTCGCGGTGGTCACGCGCCCGAGGTCTCACGGCCAGACGTGCGCCGGATCGCCGCGACGGAACCGTCCCGGTCGGTACATTCACGGGGTACACGGTGGAGGTCAGCCGACGACGGATCACCGGTGACGGGGACCGGGGTGCTCGCGTGACGCCACACATCGACAGAGCGCACCGCGGCGCGCGGACGTCGCCCACCGAGTCGCCTCTCGAGACACCCGCACGGCAGGTGCTCGACATCCGGTCGATCGCGATGGGAACGGCGATCACCGGTTCCGCCCTGTCACTGGGAGCGGGCTGGGTGGTGCCCGGTCTGTTCTTCCCCGGCATCGCCCCGATGCTCGCCACCGCTCTCGCCGTCGCTGCGGCCGTGGTGGGAGCCGGCATCATCTGGCGCTCGGGGCGGCTGACCGAACGCCAGTTCGTCGCCATGGGCATGGTGATGCTGTGCGGTACGACGTTCTCCGCGGTGGCGGTGACCGATCGGGCGGGTTCCCTCGCGATCGCCGCGCTGCTCACCATCGTCCCGGTGCTCTCCGCGGCCGCGTCGCCGCCCGCGATCGCGTGGTCGTTCACCGTGGCTGCCGGTGGAGCCGCCGTCGTGGTGTCGTTCGCCTCGGCAGGATCTGCGGCCATCGCGTTCATCAGTGCCGGCGCGTCCCTGACCATCGTCGTCGTCCCCGTCGTGTTGGTGTGGGGCCTGCGGCGGTCGATGGTGCGGGTGAGTCACCGATTCGACGTGCTCGCACGCACGGACGTCCTGACCGGCCTGTTGAACCGCCGGGGCGTACTCCCCCGTCTGACGGAACTGCTGGGTGCCGCGGCGTCGCGGCACGAATCGGTCACCACCCTCGTCATCGACATCGACAACTTCAAGGCCGTCAACGACACCCACGGACACACCCACGGTGATCGGACGCTGCAGTCCGTCGCGCGAGCGGTGGTGCTGGCGACTCCGGCGGGCGCCGTCGTCGCTCGTCTCGGCGGTGAGGAGTTCCTGGTCGTCGCCCGCGGTGCGCGTACGGCCGATCTCGCGGACCGTGTCCTGCGATCGGTGCGCACACGGTGCTCGGTGACGGTGAGCATCGGCACCACGACGGCCGTGGCCACGGCTCCCGACAGCGCCGCGCTCGCCCTCGGCGACGTGGAGTCGACGCTCGACTCCTTCATCTCCTGCGCGGACGATGCGATGTACCGGGCGAAGCGTCTCGGTCGTGACCGCGTCGAGCACGGCGACACGACTCGGTTCCACCCGCCGTCACTGCTGCGAGCACGGTCGTCTGAGCACCTCCGGTCCCGTCGACGGCAGGCTGTGCAGAGACGCGCGCGCACCGAGGCCGCCGCGGCGGTCGCTGCCACCCTCGTCGCGCTCCAGACCCGCGGACACGGGCCGGAACACACGGCCGTCCGACTCGCGATGCTGTCTCGGCGCCTCGAGACGGAGATCGACGTGGCGACGACGTCCCGTTCGGATCGATACTCCGCGGCACTGCGCTCCGCGGCCGCGCTCGATCAGAGCATCGGCATGGCGATGGAACACCTCGCGGTGGACCGGGACACCGCGGCGGCACTCCTGCAGTCGGCCGCGCACGCCGAGGGAACCTCACTCGGCGCACTGTGTCGAGCGCTGGCGTCACTGGCGGACGAGAACCCGGCGGCGGCCGCGAGGTATCTCACCGCGACAGCCCGAGAATCACCGTGAGCGCAACCCTGTCCCGACAGGTCCGGGTTTCCTGACGTGGGATGGCCGAGTGGTGAGGCAACGGCCTGCACAGCCGTGCACACGGGTTCGATTCCCGTCATTCGCTCCACGGGGCGCTCAGCGATCGGCGATCACCGTCGCGATGTTGCGTTCGGCGAGCGCCGCGATGGTGAGCGACGGATTGACTCTGCCGGTGCTGCCCGGGATCAGCGCTCCGTCGACGACGTGCAACCGGTCGTGGCCGAGGACGCGGCCGTGCGCGTCCGTGGCTCGGCCCAGCACCACCCCTCCCAACGGGTGCGCCGTGAACGAGGTGTTCACGTCCGGAACCCGCAGGGGCGGATACCCCACACCGATTCCGGAGCGCTCCGCGATGCGGTCGTGCACCGGTCGCAGGGCGTCCGAGACGGCGATGTTGCCGGCCTCCGGCCAGTCGAGCCGTACCGACCGCGTCGACTCGTCCCACACGAACCGCCCTCTCGTCGGGTCCATGACCATGCCCAACGAGCCGATCAGCGTCAGATCGACGGGCGATCCGGGGACGAACCAGTTCTCGAGGGTGAGCGGGGCGCCCGAGTCGTCGGAGATCCTCGACGCCGAGGGCGACGCCTGCACGATGCCGTTGCCCTCCGGGCTCATGCCGCGGACGAGTGCCGCGTCACCGTTGGTGCCCCATCCCTCACCGACGTGTTCGTTCAGGTCGGGGAGCAGTCCGGTGTCGCGGGCATGCACGAGAAGCCGCGACGTTCCCATCGACCCGGCGCCCAGGAACAGGTCGTCGCAGGTCACCGTGCGGGTGGAGAGGACCTCGGCGGACGGGTCGAGCAGATCCACGGTCAACGCGTAGCGACCGTCCGCCTCCCTGGTCACGGCGGTGACCTCGTGACGCGCATGGATCGTGCACCGGCCAGTGGCGCGAGCAGCGGCCAGATAGTTGCGGTTGAGGTCGAACTCGGCGCCGTTGGAGTTGCCGAGATTCGACTCCCCGATGATCGCGGACGGACGGGACCGACCGGCCATCTCTCCGCGCACCACGTCCCAGTCCCAGATACCGTCGATACGCTGTGGTGTGTACCCGGCGCGGCGGACCTGGTGATCCCACACCCGTGAATGCGTGAACGGCAGCGACTGATAGACGTCCTCCGGCATCGGTGAGAGCCGCAGCTCGGAACGGACGAGCGGGTAGTGCAGAGCCTGCATCTCGTCGTACGAGACGAGCCCGGTGAAGAGCTGGTCGAAGAACCGTCGTTCGGGGGCGATCATCACGCCGGTGAACACCAACGAACCACCGCCGACCGCGGCTCCGGACCACACGTCGATGGTGCCGTGTTCGCTCACGTCGAAGATGCCGCCGAAGCGGTCGGTGGGAACCGTGGGCAGTCCGGTCAGCGGAGCAGTGCCACCGCGACGCCAGAACGCGCGCCCGTCCGGCAGGAAGTCGTTGGCGAAGATCTGTCGACGCGGATCCGTGGGCCACTGCGACCCGCGCTCCAGGACGGTGACGCGAACGCCGGCCTCGGCGAGGCGCCGCGCGGTGACCGCGGCACCGAAGCCCGATCCGACCACCACGGCCTCCGAATGCGCCGGCGCCGGATCGATCGGTGCGTAGAGCTCGGGCACCGCCGACCGGTACAGACCGTCGAGTATCGGAGCCGCGCGGGACACCGCTCCCGGTCCCGTCGACCCGATCAGGCCCGCGACGCCCATCGCGCCCAGGAACTGTCTCCTCGACCACTGCATGTCGACGCTTCTCTCCACCCGGTGCAGGTGATCGCGGGTGTCGCGGACGGGCAGCGGATGCGCTGAAGCTTCCTTACTCGCCGGTAAGTTGTCCACTTCGCCCGGCTCGATGAGAGGCGATCGGCCGTGACGTCGGCGAGTGCGCCGCACCACTCGAGCTGTTCCGGCGCCCGCGCGCTGCGCACGGCGTTCCGCGCACGGTGCAGCGCGCGCTCGGCACCGGGCGGTGCGCTCGGCGCCACGTAGCGGACCAGTGCGCCGCGCCACTCGGCCCCACTGGTTGCTCCGTTGCCCCCACGGGTAGCCCATGCAGGATCGAGACACGATCACCGATCGGAGGCATCACACACATGGCAGCACGAAGTCCGGGCACGGCGCTCGTCGTCGGAGCCACCGGCATCTCGGGGCAGACCATCTGTCGACGACTCGTCGACGCGGGGTGGCGCACCTACGGGTTGTCGCGCAAGACCGAGTTGCCGGTCGACGGCGTGACACCCGTGACGGCCGACCTTCTCGACGCCGATGCGCTGCGTGAGGCACTGCGCGGAACGGCGCCCGACCTCGTGTTCTTCACGGCGTGGATGATGCAGGACTCGGAGGCGGAGAACATCGAGGTGAACACCGCCACCCTCCGGAACACGTTCGACGCGCTGGCACCGGAGAACTCGGTGGAGCACGTCGCTCTCATGACGGGTCTGAAGCACTACCTCGGCCCGTTCGACGCCTACGGCGCCGCGGTGACGGCGGAGACCCCGTTCCACGAGAGCGAGGAGCGCCTCGACACACCGAACTTCTACTACGCCCAGGAGGACGAGTTGTTCTCGGGCGCAGAGCGACTGGGCTTCACCTGGAGCGTGCACCGGGCACACACCATCTTCGGGTTCGCCGTGGGCAACGCCATGAACATGGCACTCACCCTGTCGGTGTACGCCACTCTCTGCAAGGAGACCGGCGAGCCGTTCGTCTTCCCCGGTTCGGAGACCCAGTGGAACGGTCTGACCGATGTCACCGATGCCGATCTGCTCGCCGAGCAGATGATCTGGGCCGCCACGAACGAGAACGGCGCCGACGAGCCATTCAATGTCGCGAACGGCGACGTGTTCCGTTGGCGATGGCTGTGGCCGCGCATCGCCGACCATTTCGGTGTCGAACCCGTCGGCTTCGACACCGAACCGCGACCGTTGGCGACGCGAATGGACGATGCACCCGACGCGTGGCGGCGCATCGCCGAGAAGTACGACCTCGTCGAGTCGGACGTGACTCGACTCGCATCGTGGTGGCACACCGACGGCGACCTCGGCCGCGACATGGAGTGCCTGACCGACATGACGAAGAGCCGCAAGGCGGGGTTCCCCGGATTCCGGTCGACCAGTGAGAGTTTCGCGGAGAACCTCGCTCGGTACCGGGACGCGCGGATCATTCCTCGCTGACGTCGGACGCAACGGCCGGGCGGGTGGACCCGCCCGGCCGTCGGCGTCAGGACGCGATCGAGAGGCTCTTCAGAATGTTCAGGAAATCGGTCAGAGGCAGCAGATCTCCGAACGAGAAATTGAGGAAGCTGAGGCCGTTGAGAATGCTGAGCATGATGTCTCCCGAGTGAGTGATGTCGCGATTGTTTCGCGCACACAGATCATGAAGGACCCGTCGTCACGGACGACGATGAACGGTGTGGTGACCTGTCACTGACTTGGTCGTGCTCACAGACAACGCCCCAAAACGGTGTCAATTTCGAGAACATCATCAGCGAGCGAGAGCGGTCACCTCGTCCGCGATGATGCGCCCCAACTCGTCGGTCCCCGACGTTCCGCCCATGTCCGCGGTGAGCGCGGCGCCGCCCCGTGCCAACACGTTCTCGACCGCAGTCAGGACCGTGCGCGCGGCATCGGGTTCGCCGAGGTGATCGAGCATCATGCTGCCGCTCCAGATCTGTCCGATCGGATTGGCGACGTTCTTGCCCGCGATACCCGGTGCCGATCCGTGCACCGGCTCGAACAGACTGGGAAAGAGCCCCTCCGGGTTGATGTTTCCACTCGGGGCAATGCCGATGGTGCCCGCGATCGCCGGTCCGAGATCGGACAGGATGTCCCCGAACAGATTGCTCGCGACGACCACGTCGAACCAGTCCGGGTGCAGCACGAAGTTCGCCGTGAGGATGTCGATGTGATAGCTGTCGACGTCCACCGTGGGGTGATGCGACGCCATGGCGGCGACCCGCTCGTCCCAGTACGGCATCGAGATGGAGATGCCGTTGCTCTTTGTCGCGGACGTCAGGTGGCGTTTCGGCCTGGTCTCGGCGAGTTCGAAGGCGTACTTCAGGATTCGGTCGACGCCGATGCGCGACATGACCGTCTCCTGGATCACCGTCTCACGCTCGGTCCCCGCGAACATCCGGCCGCCGAGATCGGTGTACTCCCCCTCGGTGTTCTCCCGCACCACGTAGAAGTCGATGTCGCCGACCTCGCGTCCCGCGAGCGGGCTGGTGACGCCCGGCATGAGCCGGATGGGCCGCAGATTCACGTACTGGTCGAAGTGACGTCGGAACTGGAGCAGACTGCCCCACAACGAGATGTGGTCCGGCACCACCTCCGGCCAGCCCACCGCTCCGAAGAAGATCGCGTCGAACGGTCGGAGCTCCTCGAACCAGCCGTCGGGAAGCATCTTTCCGTGCTCGACGTAGTAGTCGGCGCTGGCGTAGTCGAAGTACTCGTACTCGAGGTCGAGGTCGAACGCCGCCGCCGCGGCGTCCAGTACTTCGATACCGGCGGGAACCACCTCCTTGCCGATGCCGTCACCCGGGATCACTGCGATGCGTCTGGTAGCCATCGTTCGAGCCTAGTCGGGGCGAAACCTTGACACTCGCTGACAGAACTGTCTAGGTTCTGAGCACCCGGCATCGAGATCGGGTGTTCGCCGGGGGGTGCCCACAGGTATCGGCGGACTCCACGAACGATCCGGGGGAAGCCGCATGTCACCGTTCACTCGCCGCACGTTCCTCTCCGGCGCCGCCGCGGCCGGCGGTGCGCTGATCGCCGGCAACCATGCCGCCCGCGCCTCTGCTCACGGCATCGCCGCACGCACACAACGAGTTCCGCTCTCCCGCGAGGATCACCGCGTGGTGATCGTCGGCTCCGGGTTCGGCGGCGGCGTCGCCGCACTGCGCCTCGCACAGGCAGGCGTTCCGGTGACCGTGCTCGAGCGCGGTCTGCGATGGCCGACCGGTCCGAACGCCGAGACCTTTCCGCACGCTCGCTCACCCGACGGTCGTTTCCTCTGGTACGGATCCGCGAAGAACGTGTTCGGACGTCCGATCGACGTCCCGGCGTACACCGGCCTCGTCGAGGCGGTTCCCGGCGAGAACATGACCGCGCTGTGTGCGGCCGGGGTCGGCGGCGGGTCCCTCGTCTATCAGGGGATGACGCTGCAGCCGGCCGAGGCGGTGTTCGCGTCGCAGTTCCCCGGCGCACTGGACTGGGGCCTGCTCGATCGCGTCCATTACCCGCGGGTCGCCCGGATGCTGCACCTCGCGGTCGCGCCCGACGAGTTGGTCGACAGCCCCAATTACGCTGCACCACGAGCATTCCGGGACAGTGCACGACGACTCGGACTCCCCGTGTCGAAGATCCCGATGCCCATCGACTGGAACTTCGCGCTCGACGAACTTCGTGGCGAAATGGCCCCGTCCTACACCAACGGCGACGGCGCCATCGGCGTCAACAACGGCGGCAAGTTCTCCGTGGACGTCACGTACATCGCCGAGGCGGAGGCGACCGGGCTGGCGACGGTACAGACCCTGCACCAGGTCACCGACGTCGAACGGGCGTCCGACGGCCGGTGGACGGTCTACGTCGACCGCATCGACACCTCGGGGGCGGTCGTGGAGAACAAGATCCTCACCACGCCGACCCTGATCATGGCTGCGGGCAGCATGAACACCACGCGACTGCTGATGCGGGCGGCAGCGTCCGGCCGGATCCCGGACATGCCGGACGCGCTCGGCGACGGCTGGGGCACCAACGCGGACAGGATCTACTCGTGGACGACGTTCGACCAGGACTTCGGACCCGCACAGGGCGGCCCGGTGGTCTTCGGCAGTCTCGACTGGGCGGACCCGTCCCGCGCGATGACGGTCATCCAGGCGTCGTTCCCCCCTCTCGGGGTGGATGCCCGAACCACCGTTCTGGTCGGCTACGGCGTCAGCGACGCCCGTGGGCGTTTCGTCTACGACGGTGCGCGGGACGATGCGATCCTGCGGTGGCCGCACGAGGGGGATGCGGCCATCCAGAGTCACATCGACCCGCGCGTGCGCGCGATCGCCGGACCGAACAGCCTCGTCGTGGACACCAACGCGGTGTTCCCGTCCACCTGGCACCCGCTCGGCGGGGCCAACATGGGAACGGTTTGTGATCTGGAGGGTCGAGTCCAGGGACAGCGCGGCCTCTACGTTCTCGACGGCGCCCTGATCCCGGGCAACTGCGCCGCCTGCAATCCGTCGATGACCATCGCCGCAGTCGCGGAGCACGCTCTCGACAGCATCGTGGCCTCCGACGTCGGCACCGTCATCTGAGTCGCTCCGCGGCCGGCGTCAGTCCAGCAGGGCATCGGTCAGCTCGACCCGCCGCGCGACGATGTCGTCCGCGAGCTGGGTGACGCGTATCCCGTCTGCGTAGGCGAGGGACCGGAGCCGAACCACGGCCTCGTCGGCGGTGATCCGGAACCGTGCTGCCATCATGCCGGCAGCCACGTGCACGGAGGCGCGGGACAGCGGATCGTCCGCGCCGTCCCCCACTCCGGCGACGTCGCGGCGCACCGCGGACGCGAGTTCCCCGGCGCACCGCGCGGCACGCGCCGCGGTCACCGGCGACCACGGATGCGCGTCGCGGCGGTAGAGCTCGAGCACGCCCACCGTCGGCTCCGTGCCCACCGGAAGCGCGAACACGGCACCCACGTCGAGAGCTCGAACGGCGTCGTCGAACAGCGGCCACGGCGAGCCCTCGTCGGTACCGACCATGCTGATCATCGTCTGTTCACTCCGGAAGGCATCGAGGCACGGCCCGGTTCCCAGCGTGAACTGCAGTTCGTCGATGCGGGTCGCGACGTCGTCGCTGCTGTAGACGAGGTCGCGGATCGCCGCGGTCACGATGACTGCCACCGCGATCCCGTCCACACCCAGCGACGGCGCGTACCGCTCCACCACGGCGCGGGTGGCGTCGAAGGAATCCATGAATTCTGGTGCCCGAGTCGGACATGGATAAACGTACCGCCGAGATCACTCCACGACGACAGTTCGGCCGCCCTCGTTCATCGAAGCGACGAGAGCGTCGGCGACGAGACCTGCACGCAGCCCCGCGTCCGCGTCGGCGAGCTCCGAGACCCGGCCGGCCTCGAGGGAATCGACCCACTCCTGGAGTTGCAGGCGATACGCGTCCGCATAGCGGGGAACCCAGTCGGCCGGGTAGGCCACGGACCGCCGGCGGTCGCGGTCGGTGACCACGTGAGTGGGCAGCACGAGCGCAGACGCTCCGATATCGCCCACCACCTCGCACCTCGTGTCGTATCCGTAGCGGGCGTTGAGGAAGATCTCGACCGTCACCAGAACGTCGGACTCGGTCCGCAACAGCATGATCTGCGGATCCTGGCGCGTTCCGGAGTGCGCGGACGTACGACCCGCGTGCCAACTCACCTCCGTGATCGGCGACGACAGCAACCACGGCACGATGTCGAGTTCGTGAATCGCGGAGTTGGTGATGGTCGACGCGGACGTGCCGCCGGGGTAGGCCTCGACGGTGCGACTCACGCAGTGGGCGACGAGTGGTTCACCCAGTTCACCGGACGACACCACACGCTTCAGTTCCACGTAGGCCGGGTCGAACCGACGCATGAAGCCGACCGTGATCAAGGTGCGTTCGCCCTGCGCGGCGATGATCTCGCGGCACTCCGCCGCCGTGGGCGCGAGCGGCTTCTCGCACAGCACCGGCTTGCCCGCGGCCAGCGCCAGGTGCACCAGTTCGGCGTGGGTCGAATCGTGCGAGGCGATGACGACGGCGTCGACGTCGTCGCGCTCGATCAGCGCCGGGCCGTCCGCCGCGACGGTGGCGCTGCGCAGGGTGGAGGCGACTGCACTCGCCCGTGCTGCGTCGAAGTCGGCGACAGCGGTCACCGCCGCGCCCGACACCCGCCGATCGAGGGACAGGGCATGGTCCGCTCCCATGACGCCGACACCGATGATTCCAACCCGCACAGTCATGATCGAAAGTATTACATCTTAATGTCCTGACAAATGTGCTTTCGTCTGATTGGCTCTGCCGCATGACGCAGAGCGCCTCCCTCCCCCTGTCACGAGTTCCCGATCCCCGTGACGCGCCCGTGCTCCGGTGGGCAGTCCTCGGGCCGGGCTGGATCGCGCACCGGTTCGTCGAGTCACTGCACCGGCACACGACCCAGACCGTCGTCGCGGTGGGATCGCGCTCACCGGAGCGCGCACGCGCCTTCGCCGACGAGCACGGCGTCGACCGCGCGCACGGCACCTACGAGGCCGTCTTCGCCGACGACGACGTCGACATCGTGTACATCGCCACGCCGCACACCGAGCACCTCGCGAACGCCCTCGACGCCATCGCCGCGGGCAAGCACGTGCTCGTCGAGAAGCCGCTCGCCGTCGACGCGGTCGGCGCGGCCCGTATCGCGGAGGCCGCACGGTCGGCAGGAGTGTTCGCGGGAGAAGCGATGTGGACGAGATTCCTGCCGAAGTTCGACGTGATAGAGCAGGTGCTCCGCAGCGGCGTCCTCGGACCGATCCACACGGTGCTCGCGGATCACGGCGAGTTCTTCACCACCGATCACCGCATCTACGATCCGGCGCTGGCCGGTGGCCCGCTCCTGGATCTGGGAACGTACGTCGCGTCCTTCGCCTACTCGGTTCTCGGTGCACCGGAGACGGTGGATGCTCGGAGTCGACCTGCCAATGACGAGATCGACGGTCAGATCTCGGCCCTTCTCACCGGCGAGTCCGGACATGCGGTGCTCAACACCACGATCCTGACGAACACGCCGACGACGGCGGTCGTGTGCGGCCGGGACGGCACGCTCACCATCGCCGGGCCCTTCTTCATGCCGGGGCCGTTCACCGTCGCACTCCGCGACGGCATCACCCTTGCCTACGACGAGACCCCCGGCCTCCAGGTCGACGGACTGCATCTCGCCGCGGTGGAGGCTGCGAGGAGGATTTCCGTCGGCGAGGTCGAGTCCGCCGTCCATCCCCTCGCCGACGCGGTCGCGACCCTGGAGATCATCGACCGGATCCGCGACCGGATCAGCTGATCAGATCGGCGTAGACCACGATGTTGTCGTCGTAACTGGCTGCGTCGCTGTCGAATCGACCGCCACACGTGATCAGCCGGAGTCCCGGGTGGTCGATGTCGCCGTACACCGTGGTCGTCGGGAACTCGGCCTTCGGGTACTGATCGACCTCCGTGACCCGGAAGCGCGACGTGGTGCCGTCCTGCAGAGTGACGATCACGTCGTCGTCCGGGACGAGGTCACCGAGCCGGGAGAACACACCCGGCGCACCGTCCCAGTCCACGTGACCGGCGATCACGGACGGCCCCATCGCGCCGGGAATCGGTGAACCCGTGTACCACCCGGCCGGAAACGCGCCGGGTGGTACCTCCATCGTCCCGTCCTGCTGCAGACCCAGGCCCATGAGGTCGGAACTCACGGAGATCGCGGGAACGTCGATGCGGACCGGCGGCGACGAGAGGGCCACGGCATCAGGGACACCGGCGGTGCCCTCGTCGACCACGCCGACGTCCGCCGACTCGGTCGCGGCCGGCGCCGGCGGGGCGGTGCCGGCAGCAGTGGAGCATCCGGAGATCAGCGCCAGCGCGAGCAGCACCGCAGCGCACAGTGAGCGCGCCGCGGTGGTGACGGAACGTGATGCCATGTCAGCTCTTTCGACGACGCAGCACCAGGGCCGACCCGATGATCGCCGCGGCCGCGAGGCCGATCGACGCGGGCCGCCAGTGGTCGGCCGACCGGACGGTGCTGCCGTCACCCGTGTCGACGCCACCACCCGGGACCTGAGTGATCTGGCTGCCCGGCGAGTACCGGCCCGGCGCGTCCGGACCCGTGGGGACACCGGGGGTTCCGGGCGTGTTCGGGGTTCCGGGCGTGTTCGGGGTTCCCGGCGTGTTCGGGGTTCCCGGCGTACCGGGAGTGTTCGGGGTTCCCGGCGTACCGGGAGTGTCCGAGGTGGGCGGGACCGCCGGTGCGGTGGGCACCGACGAGGTGGGCGGTGTACCCGGCAACCCCGGAAGACCCGGGATGGTGATCACGGGCGGGACACCGGGGATCGACGGCAGTCCCGGGATCGACGGGATCGGAATCACGATGGGAGGCACCACGACTCCCCCGTCGCCGACCGGGGTGGTGGTCGTCCGCGGGGAGCAGTCGTTCGCCGTGATCACGTTGTCGTCCAGGGTCACCGCGCCGTTGCGCGCCAACACACGTCCGGAGACGGTCGCACCGTTCTGGACGCTGATCGAGGTGAGCGCCAGTACCGTTCCGACGAACGTCGTGGAGGTACCGATGGTCGCCGAGCTGCCCACCTGCCAGAAGACGTTGCAGGGATTCACGTTGATCAGTGCCACTCTGCTGCCGGACCCCGTGATCAATGTGGACGGTGCCTGAAAGACGAAGACGGCGTCGGGATCCGATCCACCGTCCAACGTGACGGTGCCGTTCAGGGCCAGTGCGCTGGAAGCCTTGTAGACCCCCGGGGCGAGGGTGCTGCCGGTGATGTCGGCAGCGACGTTCGCCGAGATCGGCTCCGCACTCGCCTGGTCGTATGCCGTGGTGAGGTCCGACTGCGCCTGCAGCGCAACCGCGTCGGCGGCATGGATCGTGCCGTTGTTCACGAGACCGGGAGGGAACCCCGTGACGGCCGCGGTCGGACTGGTTCCGAGGTCACCCGAGATGACCGACGGTCCGGTGTTGGTCACGCCCGCACCGGCCAGGACCGCGTAACTGGCAGCGGTGCCGAGTCCCACCGGAGTGGCGGCGTCGGCGGTGCTCGCGCCGACGATCATCAGAGCCGCCGTGGCGACGGCGACGGTACCCAGTGCGGGGAGGCGGCCTCGCTTCGCGGCGTCGAAGGGAGAGCGGTCGAGGTGTGTCCTGATCATGCGGTTCCTTGCGCGATGTGGTGAATGTGCCGCATCCGAGATGCAGCACATGTGGTGCGCAGACTCTGTCCCCAACGACGCAGAGCGGTGCGATGACGCCCCCGCGACGTCGGCGCGTCGATGACCGTCCGAGAAGACGACCGCGGCGCCGAGATGTGGCGGGGGCAGGTGTGAGATCGAGCCGACTCCGTCGAATGCGACGTAGATTTACGGCATAAATGAGAGTGAACAGGACGATAACGGTAATGTCAATGAATGCCGGAATTGCGACATTCTGTCGAGTCCGGACAATCACGTGATGGACGACTGACATCTCTGTGCGACAACGATTCTCGGACTCTGATGTCGACATCGATACGATATCGGGCATGCATTCACGATATAACGGGTGAATAACTTGGATGTACCGCCTCAGTTCTGTCCGACCGGCCGCATCGACCTCCGATCACCGCAGACGCGAGGTCAACGCGTGTGCGGCCCGCAGCAGCTGTTCGCCGAGAACAGGGCGCCGGACATCGTCGAAACGGCCGGCGACGCCCGTCAGACTCAGCGCCCACGCCGGGGCGTCGCGGCGATCGAACACCGCGGCCCCGAGACCCCAGCTACCTTCCACCAACAACCCGGGATTCACCGAGTATCCCTGCACCAGAACTTGTTCCACCCGTTCGGCGATCTCGCGCGGCGCGTGACGTTCTCCCCAGCCGCCGAGCTCTGCACGGTCGAGGTACTCCACCCGCTCACGTTCGGGCAGGTGCGCGAGGATGACCAACCCGGCGGACGCGACTCCGAGGGGCATGCGCAGGCCGACGTGCAGGACGTGCGAGCGCAGCGGGAAACTGCCCTCCTCGCTCGCGATGCAGACCGTCTCGTCGCCCCGACGTGCCGACAGGAAGGCGCTCTCCCCCGTCGTTCGGGCCAGATCGCGCAGGATGTCTCCCGCGCTCGACGTGATGTCGTACCGCTCCGCTGCCATCGATCCGAGAAGGAAGGTCTCGGGCCCCAGCGCCCACCGGCCCGACTCGTGCCGATCGACGAAGCCCTCCGCCGCCAACGCGGTGACCATCCGGTGCACGGTGGGCCGCGCCAACCCGGCGGTCCTGGCGATGTCGGTGGTCGACGCGCCGTCCGGCTCGTGATCACCGATGGCACGCATCACGGCCGCGACTCGCGCGATGACCGACCTCGCTGCCTCCGCCATCACCACAGTCTAGGGCTCGCGGGGTGTCCACTCAGTGAACACCGTGCCGCCGATCGTTCCACGAGTCGAGCAGTTCGCCGTCCGGACCCCGTATCGCCTGCGAAGACGCTGCGGTCCTGATCGAATGCAGAGAGTGCGCACGTCCACTCACCGGACCGTACATCTGATCAGTACTCGATCTCAGGAGGAACTCGTGGCCACCGAAGTCCTGTCCACCCCCGCCGACGCGATACGCGGCGTCACGGACGGCGCCACCCTGGCCGTCGGCGGCTTCGGACTCTGCGGCATCCCGGACGCACTGATCGACGCCCTCGCCGCCACCGACGTCACCGATCTGGAGGTCTTCTCCAACAACTGCGGAGTGGACGACCACGGCCTCGGCATCCTGCTCGCAGCGCACCGGATCCGTCGCGTCACCGCGTCCTACGTCGGCGAGAACAAGGAATTCGCCCGGCAGTACCTCTCCGGCGAGCTCGAGGTCGAGCTCACTCCCCAGGGCACTCTCGCCGAACGACTACGCGCCGGGGGCGCGGGCATCCCGGCGTTCTTCACCCCGGCCGGTGTCGGCAGCCCCATCGCCGACGGCGGGCTCCCGTGGCGCTACGCCGCCGACGGATCCGTCGCACTCGCATCCCCCCCGAAGGAGACCCGCGTCTTCGGCGACAAGCGGTACGTCCTCGAGGAGGGCATCCGCGCCGACTTCGCGCTCGTGCACGCGCACCTGGGTGACACCGACGGAAACCTCGTCTTCGACAAGGCAGCCATGAACTTCAACCCGCTCGCCGCCATGGCCGGCCGCATCACCGTCGCTCAGGTCGAGCATCTCGTGCAGCCGGGCGAGATCGACCCGGCGCACGTGCACCTGCCCGGCGTGTTCGTCCAGCGCATCGTGGAGACCGGCCCACAGACACCCCGCATCGAGAAGCGCACCACCCGACCCGCAGGAGACGCACGATGAGCACCGACACCGGATGGACCCGCGAGAACATGGCTCGGCGCGCGGCGGCCGAACTGCGCGACGGTGATTACGTGAACCTCGGCATCGGGCTGCCCACACTGATTCCCGGCTTCCTCGATCCCGCGATCCGCGTCACGCTGCACTCCGAGAACGGCATCCTCGGTACCGGCCCCTACCCCACCGAGGACGAGGTCGACGCGAATCTCATCAACGCCGGCAAGGAAACCGTCACCACCCTGCCCGGCGCGGCGTTCTTCGACTCCGCGCTGTCCTTCGGCATGATCCGCGGCAGCCACATCGACACCGCCGTCCTCGGCGGCATGCAGGTCTCGGCGACCGGCGACCTCGCCAACTGGATGGTCCCGGGAAAGATGGTCAAGGGCATGGGCGGCGCCATGGACCTCGTCCACGGCGCCGCGCGCGTCATCGTCATCATGGAGCACACCGATCGGGACGGCAACCCCAAGATCGTCGACGCGTGCACGCTCCCCCTCACCGGTCAGGCCGTCGTCGACCGTGTCATCACCGACTACGCCGTCATCGACGTCGTCGGCGACGGCACCCTGGTCCTGCGGGAGACCGCGCCCGGTGTCACGGCGGCGCAGGTACACGACGCCACCGGCGCCACCCTCACCGACGCCGACGACCTCGTCACGCACTGACCGGCGGCGGGCCGTTTTCACGGCGTGAGGATGGCCCGCCCTCGCACCGTGCCCGCGTCCAGATCGTCGATGGCGCTCTGGAAGTCGTCGAGTGCGTACTTCGCGGTGTGCAGAACGACGGACCCGCGTGCCGCGAGAGCCATGAGGTCGCACAGGTCGTTGTAGGACCCGACCAGGTTGCCGATGACGTTGATCTCCGACGACACGATGTCGATGGTCGGCACGTCGATGTTCTCGCCGTATCCGACGACGTGGTAATTGCCCGCCTGCCGCAACATCGCGATGCCCTCCGCCGTCGCGCCGCCTTCACCGACGAAATCGATGACCGCTTCGCCGCCCTGCCCGCCGGTGAGCTCGAGCACCTGCTCGATGTGGGTGCCGTCGGCGACGACGCCGTGATCCGCCCCGATGGACAGGGCCAGCTTCACCGCGTCGGCGTTACGGTCGACGACCACGATCTCGGCCGCGGTCAGCGCCTTCAGCACCTGAATCCCGATGTGCCCCAGCCCGCCTGCGCCGATCACCACGACGCGGTCGCGGGGAGTCAGATGCCGGGAAGCCTTCGACGCGGCGTGATAGGCCGTCAGTCCGGCATCGGCCAGGGCAGCCACGTCCGCCGGCTCCAGCGAGTCGTCCAGCTTCACCACACTGCGTGCCGACGTCTTCAGATACTCCGCGTAGCCACCGTTCGTGTCGATGCCGGGGAACTGGTTGATCTCGCAGTGCACGTCGTCGCCGGATCGGCAGGCGCGGCAGAGCCCGCACGTGATGAGCGGGTGGACGATGACCTTGTCACCCTCCTGCACGTTCGTCACGGCGGAACCGACGGCGTGGACCCAGCCGGCGTTCTCGTGACCGATCGTGTACGGCAGGGTCACGTTCGACTTCTCGGCCCACTGCCCCTCGAGGATGTGCAGATCGGTACGGCACACCCCCGCTCCACCGATCCGGACGACCACGTCGAACGGCCCCGTGGGAGTGGGAACGGGCACCTCGGTCATTCGGAGTTTCTCGTGGTACCCCACGACCTGGACTGCGCGCATGGTGCTCATGATGTGTCTCCTCGGCTTCTCGGGAAGGTCAGGCGTCGACCGTCGTGCGGTCCGGGTCGTCGTAGCGGGTACGGAGCAGTCCCCGGCAGAAGTGGGCGTTGCCGTCGATCGAGATGCGGGTCGATCGAGCCCGACGCAGTGCGAGCGGCACGTCGAGCTGCGTGTAGCCGGCTCCGGTGTGATCGACCATGACGATGCTGTCGGGCACGTCGTCCAGGCCGAGGGACCGTCGCCGCGACCGCAGTGCCCTGGTGGTGTCGTCGTCCGGGAGATCGCCCAGCACAACAGTTCCCATGTCCTCCATGCGCCGGGACGGATCCCGCTTCAGCAGCGCGGTCAGGCACCGCTCCATCGCCGCGACGTGAGCCTTGCGCTGGAACGTCGTCCGGAGCTCCTCCAGATCGTTCTCCGCCTCGTGCGCGAAGGTGCCCCGGTACCCCACGTCCGCGGCGAGTCCCGCGTTGATGATCGGTGAATCGTGGTGGTCGTCGAGTTCCACCGTCACGTTCCGCGTCCAGGGCAGGCCGGTGAGCACGTCCTTCGCGTCGGAGGCCATGAGGTAGGCGAAGTTCGGCGCGCAGAAGGACGTCGGCAAGCGCAGGTGCACCACGACGTCACGGTCCTCGGAGACGGTGAGCGACTGCACGAAGTCGAGGTCGGTGATCGGCTCGTCGAGCTCGGGATCGATCACCACGTCCAGAGCCCGCATCGCCGAGTCGGCACGGGTGGTCATCTCACGCTCCCACGAGAACGTCGTCGGCCGCCCGGTCGGCGCCGCGCGGGCCGGTGGCCGTCTCGTCGGCATCGGCGATCTGCAGCTCCGCCGGAACCGGGATGTCGTACATCTTCGCGGCGTTCAGGCCCAGCACCTTGCGCTTCTGGTCCATCGTGATCTCCGGGTACTCGCTCAGCTCCGCCGGGATCTGGAAGTCGACGAACGACTCGATCAGCCAGCGCGGTGTCCAGAGGGCGTAGTCGGACGAGAACTGGATCCGGTCCTCACCGAGCCAGTAGAGCAACTCGCCCATGATCTGGCCGAAGTACTTCGGCCGGGAGTGGATGAACGGCATCGCGACGGCGAGCCCGGCATGCACGTTCGGCTCCTGGGTGGCGATCCAGCAGAAGTCCTCGAGCCGCGGGAGACCGCAGTGCTCGACGACGAAGTTCAGATCGGTGAAGTCGGTGGCGACATGATCGACGTCCGCCACGTCGAAGGCATCGCGATCGAGCGGCCTGATGGTCGGTCCCTTGTGGACGTGGATGTTGGTGATCCCGAGCTCGCGGCAGACCTCGAGGTAACGCCGGGTCCAGTCGTCGTCGAGCTTGTAGCCGCGAGAGTCTCCGTGCCACTCCGCCGTGTAGAGCTTGACGCCCTTCAGTCCGAACCGTTCGGCATCGGCGCGGAGCTGATCGAGCCCACGCTCGCCGTTGCGCGGATCGAAGTGGTGGTTGTAGGTGAGCTTGTCGGGATTCTGCGCCGTGAGGGCCCATGCCTCCTCCGTCTGCCCGAACCCGTTCACGTAGAACTCCCCGAGGTGGGCCGGTTGAAAGATCGCATGATCGACGTACCCGTCCTCGAAGAGGTCCTTCATCAGGCGGTCGCCGCCCTGGTAGAGGTACTCGTCGTACGGCCACAGCTCGCTCTCGGGCGACAGGTTGCGGTGGTAGTCGTAGAAGCAGTCGATGAACTGCTTGCCGTGGATGTTGCGCTGGTTCTCGGGCCGCGCGTCCCACAGCGCGACGTGCGCGTCGACGATGAAGAAGCTGTTGTCGCCCTTGGTGTACATCGAGGTCCCTTCGTCGTGTGACTGGCGTCACCTTCACTGGCTCGACGCTAGGGCGCGACGGACGGGAAGCGGGCGTCCCCGGCGTCTCAATCTGAGACGGTCGACCACCCCTCGGGCGCTGTAACCTGGATCACAACCCGACCCGCTTCGACCCACCAGGACGCCCGCGTGCCAGCACAGCTCCCCGAACACCGGACCGGCTCCGGCCGCGAGGTGGACGCGGTCGCCGGTGCGGTACCCCCTCGGCTCCGCGCCTCCTGGCTTCGGAGTCGGCGCTACGGCATCCCGGTCGATCATGTCGAGCCGGTCTTCGCCGGGACGGAACGGCAGGAGTCGCTCTTTCGGCAGTGCGGTGACGAAGTGCTCGCCGACCTGCAGCGGACGCTCACCGCCGAGCCGGTGGGCCTCATGCTCACCGACGCCGACGGCCTCGTTCTGTCCCGCCTGAGCGGGGACCACACGTTGCTCCGCGCGCTCGACGACGTCCACCTCGCGCCCGGTTTCGGCTACTCGGAACGGGAAGTGGGGACCAACGGTCTGGGTCTCGCGCTGGCAGACCTGGCACCCACCCTGGTCCGAGCGGAACAGCACTACTCCCACAGCCTCACCGGCTTCACCTGCGCAGCCGCCCCGGTGCTGGATCCCGCGACGGGTCGTCTGCAGGGTGCCGTCAATCTCACCACCTGGTCCCGGACGTCGAGCGACCTCCTACTCACACTCGCACGGTCGGCCGCGAGCACCATCTCGCTGTCGATGTCGTCCCGATCGACCGGTCGACGAGAGCGACCGACGGTGCGTCGCAGCCTCTTCCGTATCGAGCACGGGTCCACCGGCACAGGCGTTCGACTCGGCACGGAGTGGTCACGACTGGAGGCGGACGCCCACTCCGCGATGGCCGCGGGATCGACCGTCGCGGTGATCGGCCGCCCCGGCTCCGGCCGCTCGTCGCTGGTGACGCACGCTGCGCGGCGCGCCTTCCCGCGCCACCGCATTCTCTCGGCAGCGGCCCCCGCACCCGACGACGTCGACACGTGGCTCGACCTGTGGACGTACGAGGCGGATCGCACCGACACGGTCGTCGTCCTGCGCGACGTCGACACGCTCCCCGACTTCGCCGCGCAGTCACTCGTCGACCTGCTGCGGTCCGCCGAGACCCGGATGCCCTTCGCGGTCACCGCCGAACGACTGCACGACATCCCGGCCGCACTCGCCTCCGCGGTCGCATCGGTCGTGTCGCTGCCCCCACTGTCGGACCGACCGGACGACGTCGTGCCGTTGGCTCACGAGTTCGCGCGCGCGGTGCGCGGACGCGACGTGCACATCACCCCCGCGGCGGAACGCGCTCTGCAGCACCACGACTGGCCGCAGGGCGCGGCGGAGCTCCGCGAACTCGTCACGCGAGTCGCGTCGCGTGCGGACGTCGTCGACGTCGCGATGCTCCCCGCCGAACTGCTGGCGGGCCGGACGCGCCGGTTGTCGAGCATCGAGGCGTTCGAGCACGGGGAGATAGTGCGGGTCCTCGCGTCGGGCAAGGTCACGATGAGCCAGGCGGCCCGTCAGCTGGGGATGAGCCGCGCCACGCTCTACCGCAAGACGGCCTACTACAAGATCGATCCGCGGAACCCCGGCTGACGCACGTCGGCCGCGTAGTCTCGTCCCGGACGACTCGATCTCACGGGAGGGGCGCGGACATGGACGACGAACTCACGCGACGTCTGTTCGCACTGCGCGACCTCCCCCACTTCCGTCGGGCCCGCGAACGGGACTCGACGGCGACGACCACGGTCTCCGATTTTCTGACCGGCTCGGTGGACGACGATGCCGCTCTGCTCGTCGTGCTCGAGCAGGGCGCGGCGGCGGCGGTCCGATCACTCGACGGCGTGGCGCACGCCGGCATCACCGCCACCGTGGACGGCCACCCCTTCACCGTGTCCCCCACCGACGCCGTCGTGTTCGCGCTCGACGCCCAGCAGTACGACCTCGACGACGGACCCTGCCTGCGCGCGCTGCGGACACACTCGTCGCTGCACTTCTCCCACGACGAGGTGGCCCGACTCTGGCCGCCCCTGGCCGCCCTCGCGGCGAGGGCCGGCGTGGACCGGGTGCACGCGTGCGCGCTGACCGTCGACGGGGCGGCCGCCGGATCGGTCAACCTGTACGCCGCGGGGCCTCCCCTGTCCTCCGCGCAGGTCGAGGCCGAGGACGATCTGGTGTGCGTCCTCGTGGACCACCTCGACACCGCCCTGTGGTCCTACGGCCGCGGGCGCGACCTCGACGCCGGAGTCCGACGGATCGGTGCGGCCATGGCGGACCGCCGGGTCGTCGGCATCGCGGTCGGCATCCTCATGGTGCGGGACGATCTCGACATGGGCGAGGCCCGAGCACTACTCGAGAAAGCCGCTGCCGCAGCAGAACTACCACTCGTCGACGTGGCCCGCCGGATCACCGAGGACAGCTGACCGACGATCACCGCGCCGTGAACGCCGCCTCGAAAGCGTCGAGTGCCTCGTCGGCATCGGCGCGTGCCCACCCCTCGAGACCGACGACACCGTCGTACCCCATCTCGCGCAGTGCGGCGGCGACGACCGGGTAGGCGATCTCCCCGGTGCCCGGTTCGCAGCGCCCCGGAACGTCGGCCACCTGGATCTCGCCGATCCAGGGAAGCGAGCGCCGCACCGTCTCGATGAGGTTCCCCTCGCCGATCTGAGCGTGGTACAGGTCCAGATTCAGGCGCAGCGCCGCACTGTCCACCGCGGACACGAGTGCGAGCGTGTCCGCCGCGGTGGCGAACGGTGTACCGGGGTGATCGACCGCGGTGTTGAGGTTCTCGAGGGTGAACACGCGACCGGCACGCTCGCCCAGCTCCGCGACCCGGCGCAGTGTGTCGGCCGCCCGGAGCCACATGTCGGGGGTCACCGTGTGCTCGGGGTGGACCGGCAACCCCTCGGAATCGAGACCTGTGCCGTGCAGATTCAGGCGCGGGCAGTCGAGCCGATCGGCCACGCGCAGCGACTCCGCGGCGGTGCGGAGCAACTCGTCGATGCCGTCCGGGTCGATGAGGCTTCCGCTCAGGTACCCGGTCATCGAGGAGAACCGGGCACCCGTGGCCCGCAGATCGTCGATGTTCTTCGTCGACCAGTTCCAGATCTCGACCTGCAGGCCGCGGTCCGCGATCCGTCGGACCCGATCGACGAACGGCAGATCGAGGTGGAGCATCTCGGCGCTGGCCGCCAGCGTGTACGTCATCGGACACCGTCCGAGTCGAGATCCGCGACGGTGACCGCGGCGCCGGACCGCACGCTCTCGATCGCGGCGAGCGCGATCGACAGGGCTACCCGTGCGTCGGCTCCACCGACGACCGCGGGCGTCGAGTCGCGGACCGAGGACACGAACGCGGTGAATTCTCCGATGTAGGCCTCGCGCAGCAGATCGGTGTCGCGACGGGCGGTGTCCACGGTGATCCCGCGAGCGTCGTACAGGGTCATGTCGCTCGACGCCGCGGTGCCGGCAGTGATCATGCCGCCGGATCCGAACACCTCTCCGCGGACGTCGTAGCCGTACAGCGCGGAGAAGTTGGCCTCGGCCGTCGCGAGGGCGCCGTTGTCGAACGCGATGGTGACGACGGCGGTGTCGAGGAAGCCGTCGTCCCTGGCCTCGGGCCGGATCAACGCGTCGGCCATGGCGTGCACGCGCACCGGAGCGGCTCCCGGGTTGAGGAAACACAGCGTGTCGAAGTCGTGGATCAGCGTCTCCAGGAAGATGGTCCACGCTGGAACGCGGCTCGGATCTCCACCCCACGGGCCGGGATCACGGGTGAGCGACCGCAGCAGCTGGGGCGTACCGATCCTGCCCTCGTCGACGGCCCGACGTGCCGCCGCGAATCCCGGTGCGAAGCGTCGGTTGAAGCCCACCTGGAGTGTCACTCCCGCGGCCCGTGCGGCGGCGATGGCACGGTCCGCGTCCTCGAGGGTCACGGCCATCGGCTTCTCGACGAACACGTGCTTCCCGGCCTCCGCGGCCGCGACGACGAGTTCGGTGTGACTCCGCGCGGGGGCGGAGATCACGACCGCGTCGACGTCGTCACGCCGCAGGGTCTCGTGGATGTCGGTGGACGCCGTCGGTGCACCGAGTTCCCCGGCGAGCCTGTCGGCGGCGCCGGGCACCGGATCCGCCACTGCTCGCAGTGCGGCACCCGGTACCCGGCGCGCGACGATCTCGGCGTGGTTGGCGCCGATCCTGCCCGCACCGAGCACCGCGATGCCCACCACCTCCGAACGATCGACTGCCATGACGCCTCCTACTAGTACGTTCTAGTTTGCCTGTTCGCAGAGGCTAGAACGTACTAGACGCCGGCGTCAACACCCCCGTACGATCGGTGCGTGACCACCAGGAGACGAACCGAGCGTCCCGTCACGATGACCGACGTGGCACGGGCGGCGGGAGTCTCGACCGCCCTGGTGTCCATCGTCTTCCGCGACTCCCCCGGTGCCAGCGACGCGACCCGCGCACGGGTACGCGAGATCGCCGACGAACTGGGATACGTCCGCGATCGACGGGCGAGCAGTCTGCGGCAGTCGCACTCCCGGCTTCTCGGGGTCGTCTTCGAGCTGCAACAACCGTTCCACGGGGATCTGGTCGAACACGTCTATTCCGCCGCGGCTCGACGGGGCTACGAGGTGGCTCTCAGCGCCGTCGCACCCAGCAGAGGTGAGACAGCGGCCATCGACTCCCTTCGTCACGATCGCTGCGAGGCAACGATCCTCCTCGGCAGCCGACTGCCGGAGGACGAGCTGGCCGCGCTCGCCCGCACCGTTCCCACCGTCGTCGTCGCTCGCCGTGTCGACACCCCGGACACGGTGACGGTGCGCAGCGACGACGTCGCCGGCATCACGCTGGCGGTACGGCATCTCGAGGAGCTCGGCCATCGGCGCATCGCCTTCGTCGACGGCGACGGCGCACCGGGCAGCGAGGACCGATCCGCCGGTTTCCTGGACGCACTGTCCCACATCGACGACGCCCGAGCCGAGGTGGTGCGGGGCGGCCTCACGGAGGACGACGGAGCGCGAGCAGTCGAGGGACTCCTCGACACAGAGCACCCTCCCACCGCCGTGATCGCCTTCAACGACCGGTGCGCCACAGGCGTTCTCGCCGCACTGGTCGCTCGCGGACTCGCCGTGCCGCGGGACATGTCGGTGATCGGGTACGACGACTCGCGCGTCGCCGGACTGGACCACGTCGCACTCACCACGGTGTCCCAGGACGCCGAGAGCCTGGCCGACGCGGCGGTGGACGCCGCACTCACCCTCACCGTCGACGACAGTGCGCCGAGCATCGTGCTGACGCCCAGCCTGGTGTCACGGTCGACCACCGGCGCACCAAGGGCTACGTCGTGACGTCCGGGGCGGCACCGGTCACGACGGTCCGCAGATCACGGCACGCGACGCGATAGATCTCCGCCAGGTCGGCGTCCTGATCCCCGTCGTCCACGCGCGCCGCCCACGAGTCGAACGCAACCCGGACGGTCATGATCGCCGTCTCGGCGGTCAGGCGGGAGGGCGATCGCGGAACTCGCGCCGCCAGCGCGTCGGCCAGGCGAGCGATGACCACTTCGTCGAGGGCGATCGCCGCGGACCGTAGTTGCGCATCCGACACGATCAGCCGACGGATGCGCATCACGCGGTCGGACGACGCCGTGTTCGCCGCACTCATGCGCCGGAGGAACCGCTCCACGATGTCCTCGATGCCGGCCAGACCGACACCCGCGAGGTCGGCCTCGGTCACCCACGCCAGGATCTCGCGCTCGAGCCCGGCATCGAAGCCGACGACGGACTGCTCCTTCGTGGGGAAGTGACGGAAGTACGTGCTCTGCGAGATGCCCGCGTCGCGAGCGATGTCGCCGACGGTGGTGGACGCGAATCCCTGACGCTCGAAGAGTTCCAGCGCCGCCAGTGAGATCTCGGAACACATGTCGCGACGCCGACGTTCCCGCAGATCGGGCACCGGTGTCGCCGCCACCTCGGTCGAGCCGTCTCCACTCACGACATCACTCCTCTCCGAATGGCCGTCACCCTACATCAACAACCAGTTTGACAGTGACTGTCATGCAGGAAGACACTGTTACCACACCGAACGACAGAGAGGCCCCACGACGATGCAGGTTCAGCAGACAGAGGTGGACGCGCCGCGCGTCACGGACGGGCCTCTGCCACGGAGCAGTCGGCTGTTGATCGCGGTGCTCGTGGTGTCGGCATTCGTCATGATCCTCAACGAGACGATCATGAGCGTCGCGCTGCCCACCCTGATGGTCGATCTCGCCATCGACGCCGGCACCGCGCAGTGGCTCACCACCGGCTTCCTCCTGACCATGGCCATCGTCATCCCGACCACGGGCTTCCTCTTCCAGCGCTTCACTCTCCGCCAGGTCTTCTTCGCGGCGATGTCGCTGTTCTCCGTGGGCACCGTTCTCGCCGCGTCGGCGCCCGGCTTCCCGCTGCTGCTCACCGGTCGAGTCGTCCAGGCAGGCGGCACGGCGATCATGCTTCCCCTGCTGATGACGACCGTGCTGCGACTGGTTCCCGCCGATCGGCGCGGCCGCATGATGGGCGTCATCTCCATCGTCATCGCCGTGGCTCCGGCCGTGGGGCCGACCATCTCGGGTGTCATCCTCAGTGCGCTCGACTGGCGGTGGATGTTCTGGCTCGTGCTCCCGATCGCGTTGTTGGCCTTCGCGATCGGATCCCGCCTGGTGGAGAACGCCACCGCGGCGAGCACGGTGGCCCCGTTCGACGCCGTCTCGGTGGTGCTGTCCGCGCTGGCGTTCGGCGGCATCGTGTATGGACTCGGCAGCCTGGGTCACGCCGCCGAGGGCACCGCGGTCCCCGTGTGGATCCCGTTGGGTGTCGGCGTCGTCGCACTGGTCGTGTTCGTCCTCCGGCAGATCGCTCGTCAGGACTCGGGCCGGGCCCTGCTCGACCTGCGTCCGCTGCGCACCCCCACGTTCAGCATCGGCCTGGGCATGCTCTCCATCAGCATGATGGCGCTGTTCGGTGCCCTCATCCTGCTGCCGATGTATCTGCAGAACGTCCGCGGGCTGGACACGTTGACCACGGGCCTGATGCTCCTTCCCGGCGGTCTGATCATGGGCGGCCTCGCTCCCGTCGTCGGACGGGTCTTCGACCGGGTCGGCCCCCGCCCACTGGTGGTCCCGGGCGCCGTCGTCGTCAGCGCCGCACTGTGGTCGATGACGATCCTCACGGCCGACACCGCCCTCCCCGTGGTCGTCGCGATCCACTCGCTGCTCAGCGTCGGACTCGCTCTGATCATGACTCCGCTGATGACCTCCTCACTGGGTTCGGTTCCGCCGCAGTTGTACTCGCACGGCAGCGCGATCTTCAACACCGTGCAGCAGTTGGCGGGAGCGGCCGGCACCGCGCTGTTCGTGACCGTGATGTCCACCGCTGCGGCCTCCCGACTGGCCGGTGGCGTGGGCGACGTGGCGGCGCAGCAGTCGGGGATCCACACCGCGTTCCTGTGCGGCGGTGCCGTGTCCCTGCTGGCAGTGGCCGCCTCGTTCTTCATCCGTACGCCTGCGGCCGACCGGGGGTGACCTGGTCGTTGCCGGAAGGTTGTCGCCCCGTCGTGGTGCAATGGTGCCGTGAACTCCTCTGACTCCTTGCCGCTCGCGGTCGTGATCGGTAACGCCGTCCGCTCGTTGAGCGCGGCGGGCACCGACGACGACCATGCTGCGGAGTTGATGCACCGGCTGGTCGACGCCGCCTGCGCGTGCATCCCCGACACGGACATGTGCGGAGTCACCGTCGAGCTGAACGGCGCACCCTTCGCGGCCGCGACGTCGTCGGCCACCGTCTCCGCCATCGACCTCGAGCAGTACGACTCGGACAGCGGTCCGTGCCTGCACGCCGCTCGCGAGGGCGAGACGGTGCTGGTCGACTGCGAGGCGGGAGACGCCCGGTGGCCGGAATTCGGCACCACTGCGCGCGCCGCGGGGATCGCCGCGATGATGTGCACCCCGGTGCGGGTGGGTGACCGCACCATCGGTTCGCTCACCCTCTTCGCCCACACCCCGCACTCGTTCGACGACCTGGACCGTCAGGTTCTCAGCACGCTGGTCGGCGCCGTCTCGGACGCGCTGGAGCGCGATGACCAGCACCGCGACCTCTCGACCACCGTCGACGGCCTCCGCGATGCCATGGCCCACCGCGCACCCATCGAGCAGGCCAAGGGCATCCTCATGGCCCTGCGCGGCATCGACGACGCCGCGGCGTTCGAGGTGCTCTCGACCGAGTCGCAGCGCACCAACCGCCGACTGCGGGACATCGCCCGCGAATTCGTGTCGTCGGTGACGGACGTCGCGCCGGCCGAGATGACCGGCGCGCGCCCCACCTGACGCACAGTTCGACCGGTCACCACCCGGGCGGAACCTCCAGGTCGACCGGAACTCGGGTGTTCCGGTCCCCGCTCGCGGACGCCAGTTGCGTCCGGGTGAGAAACAGCGCGTCACGCAGGTCCGCACCCCGGACGTCCGCGCCGCGCAGATCGACCCCGAGAAGGTCGCATCCGGTGAGGTCGGAACGGCGCAGATCCGCCCCCACCAATGACGCCCCGCGCAGGTCGGCACCGACGAGCCACACGTCACGCAGGTCCGCGCCCGCCAGGTCCGCTTGCGGGACGAGCCGTGCGTCCGTCGCCGCCCCGTCCGCGAAGTAGGCCGCGCGCACCTCGGCGCTCACGGTGTCGAGCACCTGCCTTACGCGCCCTCGAACGAACGTCACGTCCACCGCGAGAACCGAGGTGGCGCCAGCGTCGACGGCGGCAGAGATCTCCGCGCACAGCAGATCGACCTCGTCGGTCAGGTCGCTGTCGTGGGAACGCGTGCGCACCCGCGTCAGATGCCACAGCATCTCGTGCAGGTCCATCACGACCTCGAAGGCCGAGAAGACGGTGCGCACGGTCGCGTCACCGTCGCGCCACGACGCGGCAGGGAACATCGTCGTGCTGACGCGTTGGCCGGCTCCGAAACAATCGAAGGACACGCAACCGCGGTACCCGCGTCGAGGCAGAGCGGAGTGGATCGAACACCGGAAAGTCGTGTCCAGATGGGCACACGGGACGCCCGGTGGTTTGTCGGTCGCGAACTCCACCGATCGCGAGAATCCGAGGGCGGTGCAGCACAGGCCGGTGCACCGCGCGCAGTCGGCGCGCAGTGTGGACGGATGCGGGACAGGGGCCGAGAACGGCTCGTTCATGAGGTACTCCGGAGAGAAGTGACAGGGGCCGGAGGCGGCGGAGCCCTCGGAAGGGTCCGCCGACACCGGCGCACGCAGTCACCACCGAACGCACGGAGTGCGCTCGGTCGGAGCCACAGGGCCTGGTCAGGACATCATGAAGAGATCACTGCGCGCAGAGTAGCGCACCGACCCCGGTCAGCCGAGCACGAACCTCTGCACGACGAGTCCTGCCAGCACGAGATACCAGAGGACGAGGGGGACGGCGTGGTACCGCGTCAGCAGGTCTCTCGTCCGGCCCGGTCCCGCCAGAGCCGACACGTTCACCACCGTCACGTACCAGAAGACGGGCACCGTGACGGCCCACACCACCATGCAGTACGGGCAGAGCGCACCGATCTCGTACAGGCTCTGCACGATGAGCCAGTGCACGAAGGCGACGGCCGCGGTGACCCCCACCTGCAGCCCTGCCCAGAACCACCGATCGAGACGCGTGCGCATCAGCAGGGCGACGCCCACCATGGCGACGATGGCGAAGCCGCCCACCCCCATGAAGGAGTTGGGGAATCCGAGGACGGCCGCCTGGCGTGATGCCATGACCGAGCCGCAGTTGACCACGGCGTTGAGGTTGCACGTCGGCGCGTACGACGGGTCCGCCGTCAGTCGTATCTTCTCGTACGTCAGCACACAGGCGGCCGCGAATCCGACGACCCCGCCGATCAGCAGGACCCACGGCAGCACGCGCGCCGGGGTTCCGCGAGACGGACGGTCCACGTCGACGTCGTCGTCGGACAGCGAGGACATCGTCATCGGTGGGATCCCGTCGGAGAGTCGGAGAGTGGTCGAGTCCCCGAGTGTAAACAGCCTCCCTGAGAGATCGGCTCCGGCGAGTCAGTTGACCTCGCGGTCCATCCCGTCCCAGTAGGGCGTGCGTAACTTGAACTTCTGCAGCTTGCCGGTGGCCGTGCGCGCCAACTCGTCCCGGAACTCCACGGTGGTCGGCGCCTTGTACCCGGCCAGTCGCTGCTTGCACCACGCGATGAGGTCGACCTCCGTCTCCGGGCCGGCGTCCACGTCCGGCGCGAGCACCACCAGGGCCTTGATCGTCTCGCCCCACTTCTCGCTCGGCACCCCGATGACGGCGACCTCGCTCACCGAGGGATGGGAGAAGAGGCAGTCCTCGACCTCGATGGACGAGACGTTCTCGCCGCCGGTGATGATCACGTCCTTCTTGCGGTCGGCGATGGTGAGATAGCCGTCGTCGCCGATGAGGCCGCCGTCACCGGTGTGGAACCAGCCGCCGTCCAGCGTTCTGGCGCTCTCCTCGGGCCGCCCCCAGTAGCCCTCCATGACGACGTTGGATCGCGCCAACACCTCGCCGGTCGGGTCGACGTCGAGTCGGACACCCAGTGCGGGGGCGCCGGCCCGAGTGAGCTTCGCGGCACGCTCCTCGGGTTCCAGATCGTCCCACTCCTGGCGAGTGCGGTTGACGGTCAGCAGAGGGGACGTCTCGGTGAGCCCGTAGATCTGGATGAACTCCCACCCCAGTTCACGCTCCACGCGCGCAACGGTCTTCGTCGGTGGCGGCGCACCGGCCATGATGATGCGCACCCGATCCCGGCCGGGGATCTCGCCCTCCCACGACTGCGCGGCATCGAGCACGGCTGCCGCGACGGCGGGGGCCGCACACATCACCGTCACGCCGTGATCGCGCACGCGGCGCAGGATCTCGGCGCCGTCGACCTTGCGCAGGACGATGTGCTGCGCACCGACTCCCGTCATCGCGAACGGCTGTCCCCAGCCGTTCGCGTGGAACATGGGCAGGGTGTGGAGGTAGACGTCGCGATCGCTGACGCCGACGTGCATGCCGAAGGTGACCGCGTTGACCCAGATGTTGCGGTGCGTGATCTGGACACCCTTGGGGCGAGCCGTGGTCCCCGACGTGTAATTGATGGCAGCGGTTGCGTTCTCGTCCGGATCCCACGGTGCCGGAGTGGATCCCGGCGGAGCGTACAGATTCTGGTCGTCACCGAGAACGACGACGTGTTCGCACTCGACGTCGCCGAGCGAGTCCTTCAGCTCCGGATCGATGTAGAGCACGCGCGCACCGGAGTCCTCGATGATGTACCGCACCTCGTCCGGCCGGAGTCTAAAATTGACGGGAACGATGACGCGGCCCCAGCCACTGATTCCGTAGAACGACGTGAGCAGACGGCCCGCGTTGTGGCTGACGATCGCCACTCGATCGCCACGCTCGATACCCAGATCGTCGAGTTTCGCGGCCTGCCGCCGGGCGAGGTCCGCCATCTCGGCATAGGTCGGCGATCCGAGGCTCGGAGCGGGCTGATCGGGCTCGTCGACGAACCCGACCCGGTCTCCGTACACGGCGGCGGCGCGGTCGAGGAAGTCGGTGACACTGAACGGGACGAACATTCGACCGACACTAACAAGGCTCCGCGCCGTGCGGCGCAGTTCACCGAGAGGCGGTGCCCAGCAGGTCGGCCATCATGCCGACGAGCCACTCCTCGACGACGTCGAGCGGCCGCGTGCTCCGTTGCGCCTTGCACATGAGGAGGGCGCCCTCGATGGCCGACAGGGCAAGGGTCGCACCGCGTTCCGCGTCGTCACGAGCGACACCGCGCTCGCACAGAGAGTCCGCGATGATCTTCTCCCACGACGTGAAGGCGGCACCTGCCGCGTCACGGGCACCCGGGGTGTTGGGCCCCTCGACGGCCGCCGCACCGACGGGACACCCCGCGACGTGATCCGTCGCGACGAGTTGGTCACGGAACGACCCGACGATGGAGGCCATGGTGTGCTCGGGTCCCCGCGACGCGAGACCCGCCGAGATCATCGATCCCATGAAGTCACCCGCGCCCCGTGTCGCTTCCTCGACGAGCTGCGGGCGCCCTCCGGGAAAGTGGTGGTAGATCGACCCGCGCGGCGCATGGGCATGCTCGATGACGTCGGCCACCGAGGTGGCCTCGACACCCTTCTCCCGGAACAGCAGCGCCGCGCTGCGCAACATGTCGGTACGGGCGGTGCTCTGCCTGGGCATGGGATTCCTCTCGTTCTATGCAGTGCACTATACCGACCGTGCTCGTGCTCAGCCGACGGTGAGAAACTCCCGGAACGAGAGCGGTCGGCGTCCGGTGATCTCCTCCACGTCACCCGAGACGTCGGCGAGAGCTCCCGAGGCGATGGCCGTGTACGTCGACACCCACGCGTCGTTCTGCCAGGCGGGTGCCGCCCATCGTGCCCTCGACTCGTAGGCCTCCGCCACCGTCTCGTCGTGAAACCGCACGTCGACTCCCCGGACGTCGGACAGTGTGGCGGCCACCTCCGTCATCGACAGCGCCTCGGGCCCGGTCAGATCGTAGGTCCGGCCGATGTGACGGGCAGGGTCGCTCAGCACCGCCGCAGCGGTGCGCGCTACGTCGACGCGGGCGACGAGCGCGGCACGCCCCTCCCCCGCCGGTCCGCGCAGAACACCGTCCTCCCCCACGAAGTGCTCCATGACGTCGAGGTAGAAGTTGTCCCGGAGGAACGTGAACCCGATACCCGTGGACCGGATGTGACTCTCCGTGGCGTGGTGATCTCGGGCCAGGGTGAAGACGGCGTCCGGCGCGGCGCCGACGAACGACGTGTAGACGATGTGGCGCACGCCGGCGGCGACCGCCGAGTCGACGAACGTCCTCTGCTGGTCGACACGATCGGCGCTCTCGGAGGCCGAGACCATGAACAGGACCTCGATCCCGGCGAGTGCCTGCACCGCGGCGGTCGCGTCCGAGTAGGAACACTGCGCGACGTCGGCACCCGGGTGTGACGGCGCGCGACCGGCGTTCCGCACCAGCAGACGCTGCGACGCGCCCGCGGCGGCGAGCGACGCGGCGACGGCGCCGCCGAGTGCGCCGGTCGATCCGGTGACCGCGACGGGAGTTCGGATGACGTTCATGGGCTTCCTCTCGTGACACGATGGCCGCCGGACGATCACCGACCAGGAGACTTTTTCATGGCGCCGTGGCAGATGCGCGCGGTGGCGCTGTAACTGCGGGCGACGGCGAAGCGGACGATGGCGTCCGAGGCTCGGGCCGACCGCCGGATGCGGCGGCCGAAGGACTCTCCGACTCCGCCGGCGCGCATGGCGGGACGGCACGACATCGAGCGGTTCGAGGTCGCGGGACGGCCCGTCGACGTGGTGCGTCCGCGCGACCGACCTTGCGTCAGCATCGTCGACGCCCTGATACGCGATCTCACGACCGCGCCCTGACGTCGCTGCGTCAGGTGTCGCTCACCGCATCACGACGCGCGCGGAGACGCCGGAGACGAACGACGACGACCACGGCGAGCAACAACCACCCGGCGCCGATCACACTGCAGCCGACCACGACCATGGTGCGCAACGGATGATCCTGGTCGAGGCGTGCACCGACGAGCGCCCAGAACAGGCCCAGCACCGCGAACAAGGCCATCGCCTGCGCGACGGATCGCTTGAACGTCACTCGTCTCGTCACCAGCGGGGTGTACCCCGCACCGGGCGCGGACTACCCCCGAGGGGGGTGCGAGTCTTGTCACGCGGGAACGACGACGGTGCCGCAGCGCGGAACAAAACATGACCATGCTCGGTTCTGAGTACAGTCATATAAACCTCACAGAATCGAGCTCGTCATGACCGCTCTCGCCGGATCCGTCGTCCTCGTCACCGGAGCCAACGGTGGCATCGGTACGCAGTTCGTCCACGATGCCCTCGCCCGCGGCGCCGCCAAGGTGTACGCCAGCGCCCGGACGCCGCGCGACTGGGACGACGACCGCATCGTTCCCGTCACCCTGGACGTGACCGACCCCGCGTCCGTCGAGGCCGCCGCCGCACAGGCCGCGGACGTCACGGTGCTGATCAACAACGCGGGCGCACTTCCGCCCGGCGCCAGCCTGCTCGACGTCGAGGTCGCCGACATCCGCGCCACCATGGAGGTGAACTTCTTCGGTCCCCTGCTCGTGGCGCGAGCTTTCGCGCCGGCACTGATCGCTCACGGCGCGGGCGTGCTGATCGACGTGCACTCGGTCGCCAGCTGGTACCACTTCGGTGGCGCGTACAGCGCGTCCAAGGCGGCCCTCTGGGCGGCCACCAATTCCCTGCGTCTCGAACTGGCGCCCCGGGGCGTGCTCGTCACCGGTGTGCACATGGGGTACGTCGACACCGCGATGGCGGCGGGCGCCGACGGGCCGAAGTTGACGACCGAGCAGCTCGTCGCGGCCGTTCTGGACGGAGTCGAGGCGGGTGAGACGGAGGTGCTCGCCGACGAGCTGACCGTCGGCACCAAGGCCGCACTGGCCGGACCACTCGACGCCCTCTACCCCGGATCCCGCCCCACCACAGTCTGATTCGACCGGCCGAAGAGAAATCAGGAGACTCACGATGCGCGCACTCGTCCTCACCCGCTACAAGCACCCTCTCGTCGAACGGGATGTTCCGGAGCCGACCGTCGGTGATCACGACGTCCTGATCCGAGTGGAGGCGGCCGGTCTCAACGTGCTCGACGAGAAGATCCGTCTCGGCGAGTTCACACAGATACTTCCGTACACCCTTCCCCGCACACTCGGTCACGACGTCGCCGGCACCGTTCTCGCAGTCGGCTCGGCGGTGCGGTCCTTCGCACCGGGGGACGAGGTCTGGTCGCGGCCACCGACCGATCACATCGGCACCTTCGCCGAGCGCATCGCCGTTCCCGAGTCCGACGTGGCACCGAAACCGGCCGGCATCAGCATGGCCGAGGCCGGGTCGCTGCCCCTCGTCGCGCTCACCGCGTGGCAGGCGTTGGTCGAGCGAGGCGGTCTGCAGGCAGGTCAGACGGTGCTGATCCATGCGGGGGCCGGTGGTGTGGGCACCATCGCCGTCCAGCTCGCGAAACATCTGGGAGCGACCGTGGTGACCACGGCCAGTGCGCGCAACGCCGACTTCCTGCGGGAACTGGGCGCCGACGTCGTGATCGATTACCACACCGACGATCTCGACACCCTGTCCGGCGTCGACCTCGTGCTCGACAGCGTCGGCGGTGAGACACTCGAGACGTCGCTCCGCGTGTTGAAGCGAGGCGGCAAGGCCATCGGGATCACCGGCCCGCCGGACCCCGCCTTCGCCTCCGACGCAGGCCTGAACATCGTCGTCCGCACGGCCATCGCGGTGATCAGCCGGAAGATTCGTCGACAGGCGGCGAAAGCCGATGTGTCGTACGAATTCCTGTTCATGCACGCGGACGGCCGTCAGCTACGGGAGATCGCCGCCCTGATCGAGAACGGGGCGATCCGTCCCGTCGTCGGCCGCACCATCACCTTCGACGAGATCCCCGAGGCGCTGTCGACGATGTCCGCCGGCGGCAACCGCGGAAAGATCGTGGTCACCCTTCCCGTCACCTGACCGACGGCGGCTCCCGGTAGCGTCGTCGCGATGAGCTGGATTCGCATGAACGACGTCACCGCCGGGTACGAGCAGAAAGTCGTTCTCCGCGAGGTGTTCTTCCGCCTCTCCGACGGAGACAGGGTGGGCCTCACCGGCCGTAACGGGTCGGGCAAGACCACGCTCCTGCAGCTGCTCCTGGGTCGCGTCGCGCCGGACTCCGGCACGGTGGACGTCACCGAGGGTGCTCGGATCGGCTACTTCTCCCAGTTCTCCGAGCTCGACGGCGATCGCAGCATCACCGCCGAACTCGAGTCGCTCTTCGGGGACATCAGGGCGGTGGAGACCGAACTGGCCGAGGTCGAGACGGCGCTCGGAGGCGACATCGACGAGAAGGAGATGTACCGCCTCGTCGACCGCCAGGCCGAGCTGCTCGAGCAGATGGAGGTCGGCGGTGGATGGACGTACCACCAGCAGATCGACACCGCCCTGTCGATGCTGGGTTTCG
The DNA here is from genome assembly GCF_019836105.1 of Rhodococcus sp. BP-316. Taxonomy (NCBI): domain Bacteria; kingdom Bacillati; phylum Actinomycetota; class Actinomycetes; order Mycobacteriales; family Nocardiaceae; genus Rhodococcus; species Rhodococcus sp. BP-316. The sequence continues at coordinate 338,997 of NZ_JABUEE010000003.1, forward strand.
ACGCCGAGCGTCGAGAACTGCCGGTGGACAAGCTGTCCGGTGGATGGCGCAACCGAGCCGCGCTGGCCCGCATCGTCCTGGAATCGCCCGACGTCCTCCTTCTGGACGAGCCCACAAACTTCCTCGACGTAGCCGGGATCACGTGGCTCGAGCGGTGGCTCCGTGACTTCCGCGGCGCACTGCTCCTCGTCTCCCACGATCGCCATTTTCTCGAGCAGGTGGTGACCACCATCGTCGAGATCGAGAACAACCGGTTGCACACCTACGACGGGAGCTACTCGGAGTACGTGCAGCAGAAGCAGTTCCGACTGAAGAACCTCGAGAAGGAGTTCAGCACCGAGCAGCAACTCCTGGCCTACGAGCAGGACGCGATCACCGACCGGAAGGAAGCCGCGAAGAATCCGAGCGGCGTGCTGAAGCGGCGACTGGCGTCGATCAAGAAGAGCAAGACCCCTCGACCGGTCGATCAGATCATCACGTCGATCTACGGCGGACTGCACGTGCACGACGACCTCTGCGTCGTCGACGGCGTCACGAAGGGGCACGGCGGCGATCCACTGTTCGCGGATCTCTCCTTCGAGATCCATCGGGGCGACCGCATCGCGATCACCGGCCCCAACGGCTGCGGGAAGTCCACGCTCCTCGACGTGCTGACCGGGCTCGCACCCGCCGACTCCGGAACGGTGAAGTGGAAGGTCAAGGCGCCCGCCTTCATTCACTACAACACGGTGCTCGCGAACCTCGATCCGGGCGACACCGTCACGCACGCGGTCAACGCGATGCCGGACAGTCTGGCACTGACCGCGACCCGGAAGGACGTGGCGCGCTTCCTCGCTCTGCTGCAGTTCTCCGAGGCCGAACAGAAGCAGCGCATCGGAACGCTGTCCGGAGGTCAACAGGCACGCGTCGCGTTGGCCCAGTGTCTCCTGTTCGGAGCCGGCGTCATCGTGCTGGACGAGCCGACCAACCATCTCGACCTCCCGAGCGCGCAAGTCCTCGAGCGAGCGCTGACGGCGTTCCCCGGGGCCGTCGTGGTGGTGAGCCACGACCGCTTCTTCATCGAGAAGGTGGCCTTCCGCCAACTCGCCTTCGACGGCCGGGGCGGAGTGCAGAAGATCGCCGGCGTGCAGATGTAGCCCGGGGTTCGCTCAGCGCGGCGGCACCCGGTGCAGAAGCAGCGTGGCCGCGTCGAGCACCTGATCACGGTCGCGGGTGAGTCGATACTCCACACACGGCTCCCCGTCCGCGGTGCACGGCACCGCGGTCAGCGCCGCGGCGAATTCCGGGTCCACCACCACGATCGAGTGTTCTCTCGCCAGCGGCTCGCTCTGTCCGATCAGGACGACGCGATGGTGGCCGGCCAGCGATCGCGCGTCTCCCGCGGTGAACAGCACGGTCAGAGCACTTCGCTCGGACAGCTGATCGAGCAGCTGCCGCCGAGTCCCGATCATCGCTTCCGGCTCCGGGACCGTGACGAGCACCAACGACGTCGGCCCACACTCCAGGGCACGACGGAGCAGATCCGCCTCCAGGTCGGCCAGCGCGGCCGGGGTGGTCCGCACCGCGGGCCCACGGCCGTGAGTGAGCCCGAAGGGTGTCACGGCCACCGGGGCACGCACCGTCACAGCGGGGCCGGCCAGCCCTGGATGCGGTCGACGCGGCACGGCGTCGAAACGCGGTAGCGGGCCGGGCGCGCCGAAGTACCAGCCCTGCCCCCACGAGGCACCGAGCTCGAGGGCGCGGGCCTCGTGCGCAGCATTCTCGATTCCCTCGGCGACGACGACGGAGCCCGTTCGCGCGGTCTCCGCGGCCACCGCGGCGAGGAGCGCGATCGTCTCCGGCGTGGACGGTTGCTGGACCAGGCGCATCTCCAGCTTGACGACGTCCGGTCGCAGCAACGCCAGCAGCGCGAGGCTCGACGAGTCCGCCCCCACGTCGTCGACGGCGATACGCCACCCCAGGTCTCGGGCGTGCGCGACCGCACGCAGTATTCCGGCCGGATCCGCCATCAGGTCACGCTCGGTGATCTCCACGACGATGGACTGGTCGGCGGCGTCCACGAGCGCACCGCGTGCGAAGTCCGGCGGTGGGGCGTCCAGGGCGGCGGGTTCGGAGTTCACGAACAACGCCAGTTCACTCGGGAGTCCCGCTTCCGCTGCGCCGCGCACTGCGGACACGCGGCAGAGCCAATCGAACTCGGCGGTCACACCCCGGCGCTCGGCCTCGGCGAACAAGTCCTCGGGTGAGCCGCCGGACGCCGGCCTGGTCAAAGCCTCGTAGCCGACGATCGAGCGATTCCTCAGATCGACGATGGGCTGATAGACGGTGTCGATCGGTCCGGGAAGAAGAGGGGGTGCGTCCACCACATGCCCTTTCCGATCCACAACTGCTCCGACGTCCCCACCCGGCCACACAGTGTGCCTCGAGTTCCGTTCGAGTCGGACATCGCGGCTCTGCGTGACCAATGGCCGACCCGCCCTAGGATCAATGCCCATGGTGAACCGGTCGACAGGTGCGATGAATGGCTGAGCAGGTGGCCGCACCCCGCATCGTCGCCGGTCGCTACCTCCTCGGACCTGTCCTGGGTCGCGGTGGCGTCTCGGACGTGTTCCGGGCGACCGATCGGACGCTGGGCCGGGCCGTGGCGGTGAAGTTGTTCCGCAGCGACGACCACACGCCGCACGACCGTCGACGCATCGACAGCGAGATGCGCACCCTCGCGTCGCTGACCCACCCCGGCCTGGTCACGCTCCACGACGCCGGCTCCGAGTCCGACGTCGCCGGCTACGACGGGCCCTACCTGGTGATGGAGTTCGTGGACGGCACCACGCTGTCCACATTCCGCGCGTGCGGCGCCCTGCCGCCCGAGGTGGTCCGGCAGATCGGCCACCAGGTGGCGCAGGCACTGGCACACATCCACGCGTCGGGCATCGTCCACCGCGACGTCAAGCCTGCCAACATCCTGATCACCCGCGACGACGACGCGGGACTGCGAGCGAAGCTCACCGACTTCGGTATCGCTCGCATCGTCGACTCCGACCCGATGACCGAGCACGGCACCGCCGTCGGGACGGCGCACTACCTCAGCCCGGAGCAGGCGACCGGCGAGGCGACGGGGCCGGCCTCCGACGTCTACTCGCTGGGCCTGGTCCTGACCGAGTGCCTCACGGGACGAATGGTGTTCGAGGGCAGCGCGATCGCCGCCGCGATAGCCCGTCTGCATCGCGAACCGGTGATCCCCGTCGAACTCGGGCCTACGTGGGTGTCGCTGCTGACCGACATGACCTCCCGGACGCCGACGGCGCGCCCGACCGCCGCCGACGTGGCTCACCGGCTGCACACCCTCACCGAGGACACCGACACCGCGGTCCTCGCGACCCCGGTGGCGACGCCGGCCGCCGTCGTGTCGGGCCGTCGATCCGCCGTGCCGTGGGTACTCGCCGCGCTGGGAATCTGCGCGGCGCTCGTCACGGTGCTCGCGATCCGCGGAGCGGGGTCGGACGGTGAACCGACGACGGAGCCGCCGCTGCCGAGCACGTCCGTGGTGGTCGAGACGACGTCGGAGCCGACGGCCACCCCTGTCCCGGTTCCCGAGACGGTCCCGGAGGTCGCGCCACCAGTCGTCGAGACGACGACGGTCGCTCCCGCACCCGTCGTTCCGCAACCCGCAGCACCCGGCAACGGCAATTCCGGGAACGGCAACTCGGGCAACGGCAATCCCGGGAACGGCAACGGTAACTCCGGGAACGGTAATGGCAATCGCTGACTGATCACCCTCGTTTGTGGCGTGACAGCTCGGGTAGGCCGCACCCATGACTGCAGACGACGCGACCACACCACTACCCGACTACGACCAGCTCACGGTGGGGACCATTCAGCACCGTTGCCGATCGCTCGATCAGGATCAGATGGAGCGGCTGATCGCTCACGAGCGCGATGCGGCGAATCGCCCTCAGGTGCTTCAGATTCTCACTGCTCGTCTCGGCGAACTGCGCGCCGGAGCCGAACCCTCCGGAGGGGACCCGTCCGCCGCTCCCGAGGTGTCGGACACCCCGCGGCAGTCGAACGTCGGTCCGGAGCACTCCCCCACCGACCACACGCCGCTCCGGCACGGCGTTGCGTACCAGACCCCGGCACGCGGCAAGCCCTGACGACGCTGGGTCCGCGCGGCGTTCACCGGTCGGTGTGCGCCCAGCGTCGTGCGCCGGCGAAGGTGCTCGCGAGGACGAGCACGACGACGATCGTCAGGGCGGACCACATGGTCACGGACGCGTCGAAGGAGAACAGCAGGCCTGCTCCCAGTGCGGCCGCCGTCGCGACCACCGCGCCGAGGGGAAGCGCCACTGCCACCGCCGTCGTCGTGCGCCGGACCAGAGGATCGGAGGTCAGCCTCAGCGTCTGGAACACGGCGAGGAGTGCGAGAACGTATGCCGCCGCGACGCTCCCCCCGTAGAGGACGAGCAACCCGTCCACGGGGAACGCCACGGACGCGTCGGGCGGCAGACCGACGAAGGCGGACACGATCCACAGCACTCCGGGCAGCAGACCGAGCAGGACACCGGTGAGTCCCGCGGTGACGACCCGTCCCACGTCGTCAGCGACGAGCGGCCGACATCACGCCGGCTCTCGCATCACACCGAAGTGCCGCGCGGTTCCGGACACCCCGGGCAGCTCCTGCACCGGGGACCACGTGGCGAGACCGTCCGTGCTGTCGGAGTACAGGTACTTGCCGTCGATGTAGGCATCGAGGTAGATGCGCCACACGTCGTTCGGCAGCTGGACCAGGGCCGGACCCTCGACCATGGAACCCCACGCGCCGGGGGCGACGAAGCGGTAGGGCCCGAGCACGGTCGGCGCGACGGCATGCTCGACGAACTTCTTCGTCTCGTTCTTGGTGAACGCGTGGTACGTGGATCCGACCTTCACGATCGTCGTGTCGATGTGGTCGGCTCCGATCCCGTCGAGTGGCACCGGAATGCTCCACGAACTCAGAGAGTCGTCGAGTGCCGTCATCAGGTACGGCACGAAGCCGCCTCCGGTCGACAACGACAGGACGACGTGCACCTTGTCGCCGTCGACGAACCATTCCGGAGCCCAGGCCTTGGTGACGAACGGCGACAGCGACGGGCCGTCGGCGAAGCCTGCCGACTCGGAGAGGAACGGGATGCGTGGGCCCTTGCCGTCTCCTGTGCCGGGCATGAACGCGCAACAGAACGGCACCGGCTGGGTACCTGTGAACGTCCAGTTCACCCGGTCCGGGCTGCGAGCGAAGCCGATGTTCGCACCGTCGGCCGTCGTGTAGGTGAGGCGGTACGACCCGTCGGTGTGGCGAAAGATGCTGGGGTCCCGCATCAGTCCCGACGGCGGTCGGAACGCGGACGTACGCTCCGGCGTGAACGTGGTCCCGTCCGACGACCGATACACGTCGAGGTCACGGTCGCTTGCATTGCTGAACGCGACCATCGTGTAGGTCCATTCCGCTGGAGCGGCAGCACTGCTCGCCGGGGCGGCGACGAGCAGGCTCGCCACGGCGAGAAGCACCATCGGTGGGCCGGACAGTCGCCTGCGTCGGAGGGTCGTCACCGATGCAGTCTCCCAGTCCCATCCGTCTCATCTGCACCAGGAGTCACATCGGTGCGGGATCGTTACGCAGGTCGTTCACAGGAGACGTCCAGCGTCCTCGCACCGCGGGTGCAGGAAGCATTCGTAACGTCCGACCCATGATGTTCTACAGAACCCCCACACCCGCCGGCTTCCCGCGAGGCGGCCGCACGGCCTTCGCCTCTGTTCTCGTGGCCGGCAGTCTGCTGCTCGGCGGCTGCAGCGCCGCCACCGAGAACGCGGCGACACCGGCCTCCGCCACCACGAGCCAGGAGGCCGCCGTGTCCACCGTCTCCGTCACCGAGGGCGCGACCACCACCGCGGCCACGATCAGCGACAGCGCCACGGCCGCCGAGGCCTTCCTGGCGACGCTCACCGACGCGCAGCGCGAGCAGGTCACCTATGCCTACGACGACGAGACCAAGACGACGTCCTGGTCCAACTTCCCCGTCACGTTCGTCGACCGCGCCGGCCTGAACCTCGCCGACCTCACCGACGAGCAGCGCGGCGCCGCCATGACCGTGCTCGAGTCGTTGCTCAGCGACGACGCCTACTCGACCGTCACCGGCATCATGGGCGGCGACGAGTACCTCCACGAGAACAGCACCTCCACCGAGGACTCACTCGGCCAGTACTACATCGCCTTCTTCGGCGACCCGTCCGACACCAGCGCCTGGGAGATCCAGTTCGGCGGACACCACCTCGGCATCAACGCCACCCTCGACGGCGCCGCCGACGCCGTCACCTTCGCCCCCACCCATCTCGGCGTCCAACCCGCCGAGTACACCACTGCCGACGGCACCGACGTGCAGCCGTTCGACGGCATCTACACCGACGCCTTCGCCTTCTACGACAGCCTCACCGACGAGCAGAAGACCACCCTGTACCAGGGATCGGACGTCGCGGCCATGGTGTGCGCGCCCGGCAGCACCTGCGACTTCCCCACCGGCACCGGACTTTCCGGCGCCGACCTCACCGACGAGCAGAAGCAACTGCTCCTGCAGGTCATCGCGAACTGGGCCGGCATGGCCGACGAGGAGACCACCGCCGACGCGCTCGCGACCATCGAGGCGACGCTCGACACGACCTACGTGAACTGGTCCGGCGCGACCACCTACGACATGAGCCAGGGCGACGGAATCCACTTCCAGATCAGCGGACCGGACGTCTACGTCGAGTTCGCAGCACAGCAGGGCTCGGCCGGGGCGGACGTCGCGGGCGTCACCACCTCGGGGTGGGGCCACGTCCACACCATCTACCGCGACCCGAGCAACGACTACGCGAACAGTGTCACGCAACAGGAGTCGACCGGAATGGGCGGCGGCGCGATGCCGGGTGGGGGCTTCTGACGATTCCACGGTTGCGCCGGGCGGTTCGCGGCGGGTAGTCAGGTGCAGATGAAGACCTACGAGCTACCCGGCACCGATCTCCGCGCGTCCAGCGTCGTGCTCGGCCTCATGCGCATCGAGACGCTGAGCGACGAGGAGATTCGAACACTCGTCGGGACCGCGCGTGATGCGGGAGTGTCGGTCTTCGACCACGCGGACATCTACGGCAGCGATCGTCACGCCTGCGAGCGCAGGTTCGGCGACGCCGTGTCGTTCGCATCGGATCGAGACGACGTCATCGTCCAGAGCAAGGTGGGCATCCGAGAAGGGTTCTACGACTTCTCGTCCGACCACATCCTGACCACCGTCGACGAGTCTCTCGCCGCCTTGCGTACCGATCACCTCGACGTCCTGTTGCTGCACCGGCCGGACACCCTCGTGGAGCCGGCCGAAGTCGCGGCGGCCTTCGACACGCTGCACACGGCGGGCAAGGTGCGGCATTTCGGAGTCTCGAACCACACTCCCGGACAGATCGAGGTGCTGAAGACCGAGGTGCGACAGCCCCTGATCGTGAACCAGGTCCAGCTGAGCATCACGCATGCACCGCTCGTGGCGGCCGGTCTCGCGGCGAACATCGCCGGGCTCGAGCAGTCGGTCGACCGCGACAACGGTCTGCTCGATCACGCGCGACTGAACGGCGTCACTCTGCAGGCGTGGTCACCGTTCCAGAAGGGGACGTCGGACGGCGTGTTCCTCGGTGATCGCGAGAACTACCCCGAACTGGACGACGCGCTCCGCGAGCTCGCCTCCCAGTTCGGAACCACGCCCACCGCGATCGCCACCGCGTGGATCACCCGGCACCCGGCGAACATTCAAGTGGTGCTCGGAACCACCGACCCCGGCCGCGTGCGGGAAGCTGCCGCCGGTTCGGACGTGGTTCTGAGCCGGGAGCAGTGGTACCGCCTCTTCCGCGCTGCAGGGCACACGTTGCCGTGATGCCGGTGAACCATGCACTCCCGAACACCGGGATTCCCGCGCCCGCAGGAGAGAATCGTCGTCGAACACCCCTCAGCAGCACATCGACGAGGAGCAGCGCATGCGCCCGCACGTCCACCTCAGCGGTCAGCTGATCTGTCGGGACGATGCCGAGTCGGCCGTCGTGTCGGAGTGTCTGCCCCGCCATGTCGAGCTGACGCGGGCCGAGCCCGGTTGCGTGTCCTTCGACGTCCAGCAGAGCGACGACCCCCTCGTGTGGCAGGTGGACGAGTACTTCACCGACGACGCCGCCTTCGCACGACATCAGGAGCGAGTCTCGTCGAGTGAGTGGGGCAGACGGACGGCGGGCATCGAACGGCGGTACGTCGTGGAGCGCGAGCGCGACGTCGCCCCGACGACGAGGGGGCCGTCACGCACCGCAGGCATCTCTCTGGATTGTGCCGATCCGGAGGAACTCGTTCGGTTCTATCTGGCCCTCCTCGGTGGTCGTCGACTCTGGGGTGACGACCAGGCGTCCGGGATGCGCACCGTTGAGGGGCTCGTCCTGGTGGCGCAGAAGGTCGAGGAGTACACACCTCCCGAGTGGCCCGGAACCGCCGTGGTGCATCTGGACATCGACGCGGGCAACGACCTGGCCGGTGCAGTCCGGTACGCAGAAACCTGTGGCGCGCGACAGTCCGAGTCACAGGTCGATTCTCGGTGGGCTGTTCTCCTCGATCCGGCCGGACATCCGTTCTGCATCACGACGATGGTGTGGTCCGACCGATGACGAGTCCGGCGCGGTGGCCCAGCGCTCGATCGGGCGGTGGGATCCGGTGCAGCAGTCCGCGCTGTACGCGGTTCAGTGCACCGGATTCGCTCTGCGCGGCCGGCGTGCCGTTGTTCGTCGTCGATTGGCAGTGGCTGTTCACTCGTCGGTCGAGTCGAACAGTGCACGCACCACACCGTCGAGCGTCTGCGACGAGACGTCGGCCTCGCCGAAGGCGGCACTGGGCACCTTCTCCTCGCGGCGGCACCATCCGGTGCGCATTCCCGCGCGTCCTGCGCCCTGGAGATCCCAGGAGTGCACCGCCACCATCGCGCACCGGTCCGCGGTGACTCCGGCGCTCGACACCGCCAGCTCGTACGGCGCCGCTGCCGGCTTCCACGCGCGGACGTCGTCGATGCTGAGCACTCGTTCGACCCGATCGGACACACCCGCCCGGTCGAGGAACCCTGCTGTCGAGTCCGCGCTTCCGTTGGACAGGGTGAACACTCGCGCACCACTGGCGACAGCGGCGTCGAGTGCCGCGACGACGTCCGGGTGCGGTGTCGTCTCGGCGAACCCTCCGACGACGTGCTCGATGTCGGCGTCGGAGACGAACCCACGGGTGTACGCCCGCAGAGCGGACGATGCCACGACGGCGAACGGCTCGTACGCACCGGACAGGGTCAGCGCCATGCCGTCACGCAACAGGTGCGCGAACCATCCGTCGAACGACGACGACGGCGGCGCCACCGAGATGAACCTGTCGCGGACGATGTCGAGATCGGCGAGTGTGCCGACCACATCGAACACGACGACATCAGGAGCAACGGGTTCTGCCATGCCACCGGCGTACCCGACGCGGGGAGACGCCAACCCCGAGCCCATCCGTGTCGCCGACTGTCACCCGCCCGCCGCCACCCGGGTGTGCGCGGTCATGAGGACGGTTCCCACAGTGGACTCGAGTCCCTCGCCCAGTGGTTCAGCACTGAGATCGGCGAGGATCTGTCTGCACAACAGCCGAACTGAAGTATTCGTCTCCTGCGACCGCCACCTGATCAGTGCGAAAGCCTGATCGTCCGTGATGTCGAGGACAACCATGACGATGCCCTTGCACTGATCGATGACCGCGCGTGACTCGAGCGCCGCTCGAAGACCGTCCACCTGACGTTGGGCGTCGTCGGCTCGCCGGGCGATCGCGAGCAACGACTCCACCACGGTGACACAGATCGTCGACGTGTCCGCGTCCGCGTGCTCGAACCCGTGATCGCTCCGGCTGTAGAGGTTGAGAGCCCCGTAGCGCTCATCGCCCACCGACACCGGTGTGGACAGGAAGCTCCGCATTCCCGTGTCCGCGTTCCGTGTCCAGAACTCGGGATACCTCTGCGCGGCAACCCCGCTCGTCACACGGACCGGCGTCCGGGTCGCCGCGGCCTCCAGGCACGGGCCCTCGTCGGCGTCGTACTGAGCACGGTCGACAGCTCGGACGCACCCGTCGGTGACCACGATCGTCACCGGTCTTCCCCGTCGAATGACTGTCACGCCTGCCGCGTCGGCTCCGGGTACGGCGTCGACGAGGTTGTCGCACATCTGCTCCAGCGTCGCGTCCACGTCTCCGATGGATTCGAGGAACGAGGTCATCTTCCCGACCACCTCGGCGACGGAGGTCAGAGCCGCATCCGAGGGGCTCCGAGCCATGTGCCGTGCGTCGTCCTCACAGTGCTTCTCGAGCATGAGATCACCGAGTCCTTTCAGGGCTCGTCGGTTGCCGCGTCTCCGGTGTCCGATCGGGCCACGCCCACGGTGAAGGCATTCGCCAACTCGTCCAGCACTCGCTCCGCTCGCGCGGCGCGCCAGGTGTCACCGCACTCGAGCAACCTGTCGCGGTGCGATGCGAAGTGGGCGCTGAGCAACGGGATGAGGTCGACCGGGATGTACATCGATCCCCGTGACGGCCGGGCCTCGAACACCTGGTCCACCTCGACGCCGATGTCCCCGGTCATGACGCATCGCTCAGCGTCGCGGGCAGCCCGCCGCCCGTTCGACGACGCTCGGCGAGCAGTCGCTCGAGTGCCATCAATCTGAACACCTCTTCTGCGGGGGCGTTCTCTCGTACGGCAGCGCGTCGTCTCTGCACGATCGCCACCACGTCGTCGACGTCGGCCGTCCGGTCCATGTCGTCTGCTCTCGACACCATGGCGTTCTCCCTTTCCGACACCGGACGAGTCGTGGAACAGTCGGGCCGATGCCTGGTCTCCGGCCGTCGCCCGGCCGGGAACGAGCGCGCGGCTCGGAGCGTCGACCGCGCTGGGTCAGGTCGATACCCGTAGGGAGTTCCTGTAAACACCACGAACGTATCGACGTGGCGTGCCGAGAGGACGGAAGGACGGTGTCGGTGCCCCCACCGGGACTCGAACCCGGAACACAAGGATTTTAAGTCCTCTGCCTCTGCCAATTGGGCTATAGGGGCCTGCTCGAGGCCAGCCTATCGTGGGCCGTTCAGGAGACGCCTGGTCCCGTCTCGACCGGTCGCGCGGGATCCGACGACCACGCGGACCAGGATCCCGGGAACAAGGCCGCATCGATACCGGCGAGTGCGAGCGCTGCGATCTCGTGCGCCGCGGTCACACCGGAACCGCAGTAGACGGCCACCTCGTCACCGGGTCGAATACCCATGGTCGTGAACCGATCTCGCAGGACAGCAGGCGCAGCGAAGGTCCCGTCGACGGTCACGTTGTCCGACGTCGGCGCGCTGAGAGCGCCGGGAATGTGGCCGGCACGGGAATCGACGGGCTCGACCTCCCCGCGGTACCGCTCCCCCGCACGTGCGTCGAGAAGACGACCGGGGAATGTGGCGGCAGCGTCTGCCGTGACCGTCGGCAGATGGCCCTCGGACAGCGTCACGTCTCCAGCCCGCGGCGCGGTCTCCTCGCCCGACCGCGTGGGTAGTTCGGCCGCCTGCCACGCGCCGAGTCCACCGTCGAGCATGCGCACAGTCTCGACGCCCGCCCAGCGCAGCAGCCACCACGCCCGAGCCGCAGCCATGTTGCCGGTGGCGTCGTAGACGACGACGGACGAGTCGGCGTCGATGCCCCATCGCCGCGCATACATCTGCAGATCGTCGAGTCGGGGCAAGGGGTGCCGCCCTTCGGTGGGCTCCCCGTGACCGGCGAGTTCCGAGCCCAGGTCGACGAAAACGGCGCCGGGGATGTGCGCGTCGAGGTAGTGCTGGTGGTTGTCGGGATCACCCAGTGCCCACCTGACGTCGAGCAGCACGGGCGGACGCGGCGACGTCAGCGCTGCGGACAACTCCGACACGGTCACCAGGATCTCCGACATGGCGATCAGAGTACGACTCGGTGTGCCGCGCGCACCGCTCGGTCAGGCAGGGATCACGGGCGGCTCGAAGGTGAACGTCGTCCCGAGCAGCCAGACGAGCAGCAGCACCACCGGGAAGTGGAAGAGGAACTGCAGGAACGTGAATCCGATGAGATCGCGCGCCCGCAGACCCAGGACGGCGAGCAACGGCAGCATGAAGAACGGGTTGATCAGGTTGGGTAGCGCCTCGGCCACGTTGTAGATCTGCACGGTCCAGCCGAGGTTCATCTGCACGTCGGTGGCGGACTGCATGACGTACGGCGCCTCGACCAACCACTTGCCTCCGCCCGACGGGACGAAGAGTCCCAGGATCACGGTGTAGACGGCGATGACCACAGCGAAGGCTCCGCCACCGCCGACCTCGGTGAAGAACGTGGCCAGGTGCTCGGACACCGTGACTCCACCCCGCCCTTCGGATGTGGTCAGAATCGCGGCCATCGCGGCGTACAGCGGGAACTGCACCAGGATCCCCGCTGTGGCGGGTACGGCCTTGGCGACGGCATCGAGGAACCGTCGCGGTGTGCCGTGCAGCACGAGTCCCAGCATCAGGAACACCAGCAGGTAGCCGTTGAGGCTGCTCACCACCGACAGCACGGGCTTCGAGAGCAGTTGCGACACCAGCCATCCCAGCGTCATCGCCCCGGCGAGGATCGGGAGGATGCGGCTGTACTCGAGCCACTCGCCCGGACGGGTGCGCGTCGGCGGCTCGGCGATGGTGTCGTCGAGATTCACGTCCATGGCCTCGGCGGTCTTGATCGCCGCACCGGTGGGAGCGGAGAGGTGCGCGATGATCACCGTCAGCACTATGATGATCACGCACATGACCAGTGACTGCCACGTGAAGATAGTGGTGCCGAAGTCCAGGACTCCGGTGATGCGGAGCAGGGCCGGCGGGAGCGAGCTCGCGGTGGCCTGGAGCTGCGCCGCGGACGACGACATGCCCAGTGCCCACACCGCGCCCAGGCCCATGAACGCCGCGGCGCCGAGCGCGCGGTAGTCGACGCTCAGATCGCGTCGCCGGGCGATGGCACGAGCGAGCAGTCCACCGAAGACGAGGCTGAGACCCCAGTTCAGAAACGACACCGAGCACGACATGAGCGCGACGAAGCTGACCGCCGTGCGTGGATTGTTCGGCAGCGCGGCCAGTCTCGTGATCAGCCGCGCCACGGGTGGCGACGTGGCCACGACGTACCCGGTGAGCACGACCATGGCCATCTGCAGAGTGAAGGCCGTCAGGTCCCAGAATCCGTTGCCGAACGCGTCGACCACGTTCTGCGGCGACGATCCGTTCGCGAACGCGGCGATCGCCACCACGAGCACGCCGACCAGCGCGAAGATGTAGGCGTCGGGGAACCACTTCTCGGTGCCGCGGGCCAGTGCCTGGGCTGTTCGCGCCAGACCCTTCTCCGCGGGTGCGTCGGTGTCGCGGACTGCCATGGTGACCTCCTGGTCGTCGAGCGATCGGTGTGTCGGGGACCACAACGGCCTCGATCGACCCTTCCCGTGCGTCCGCCCGAAGGCAAGAGGCATCACTGCACCCTCGATCTGCGGCGATGCAGGACTGCAGGTGGCACACTGCGTCCATGGCGACAGAGGACGACGTCCGACGTATCGCACTCGCGCTGCGCGAGGTGACGGAGAAGCCGTCGTACGGCACTCCCGGCTTCCGCGTGAAGGACCGACTGTTCGCGCGGGTTCACGAGATGCCCGACGTTCTGCTGCTCCGCAGACCGAGCGTCGAGGACCGCGAGGCCCTCATCAGCTCGAACCCGGCAGCGTTCTTCACCACCGATCACTACGAGGGTCACGCGTCGGTGCTCGTGCGACTACCCGAGGTGGACGTCGACGAGCTTCGTGAACTGATCGAGGAAGCGTGGGAGTGCCGCGCTCCGGTGACCGTCAGGAAGCTCGGGCCGAGACCGGAGTGATCATCGCCCGGCGACGCTGAGAGCGATCCCGTCGAGGATGTCGTGCTCGCTCACGACCAGGCTGTCGATTCCGGCTTCGGCACCGATGTGTTCGGCGAGTGTGGCCGCGACGAGGGATCCTCCGCCGATGACGTCGACGCGACCGGGATGCATCGGGCCGAGCACGGCACGGTCCGCCCTCGTCATGCCGAGCAGACGATCACAGACGTCGCGCAGATCGGTGAACGGGATGCGCGACAAGTGGATCGCGTGCGGATCGTAGGCGGGAAGATTCTGTGCCACGGCCGAGAGGGTGGTCATGGTCCCGGCAACCCCGACCCAGGTGCGGGCATCTTTCACGGGTACCGCGTCGAACGCCGGCTGGAGGCGCTCCGAGGTGAAGGCCTGCCCTGCCCTGCGCTCGGACTCGGTGGGTGGATCGGTGCGCAGGCACCGCTCGGTGAGCCGAACACATCCGATGTCGGCGGAGAAGGCGGCGCGCACACCGTCGGCATCTCCGAGCACCAGCTCGGTGGAGCCGCCGCCGAGATCGACCACCAAGAACGGCCCCTCGTCCGGATCCAGGTCGCCGACCGCCCCGGCGAAGGACAGACGAGCCTCCTCGTCGCCCGAGATGACCTCGGCCACTGCACCGTCCGCGACGGAGGCGAGGGTCCGGCGCGTCATGTCGAAGAACAGATCACGATTGTCGGCGTCGCGCGTGGCCGACGTCGCGACCATGCGCACCGCGTCGACACCGCCCAGCTCGGTGATGATGTCGACGTACTCGAGCAGCGCTGCCTCGGTGCGGTCGATCGCCTCGGGTGCGAACGACCCGGTCGCGTCGACACCCTGCCCCAGCCGGACCACACGCATCTCACGCGCGAGGTCGCGGAGACCGTCGTCGTCCACGTCGGCCACGAGCAGACGGATGGAGTTGGTTCCGCAGTCGATCGCAGCGACCCTCATGCTCGGAGCTCCTCGATGGTGGGCCAGTCCGCGGGCAGGGCCGTGCCGCGCAGGGGCCCCTCGGCGGCCAGCGCCACCGACTCGTCGCCCAGCGGATTGGCACCCGGCCCCTTGGCCAGCGAGTGCGCCATCAACACGTGCAGACACTTGACCCGGTCCGGCATCCCGCCGCCGGTGAAATCGGTTCCGAGCGACTCGATCTCGTTGCGCTCGGCCAGATACGCCTCGTGGGCACGCAGGTAGGCCGCGGCGAGCTCCTCGTCCTGCTGCAGCCGCTCGGTCATCTCGCGCATGACACCGGCGGATTCCTGGCGGCTCGCCTCGGCCGTCAGACGCGGATCCGTGAGGTAGAAGAGGGTGGGGAACGGCGTTCCGTCGGGCAGCTTCGGCGCCGTCCTGACGACGGCGGGACGGCCGTCCGGGGTGCGGTAGGCGATCTCGAGCACGCCGCGCGGCTCTCGTCCGAGCTGGGCGGACACGGCGTCGAGGTCTTCGCGCGACACGTCGCTCACTGGGTCTGACTCATTTCCGGATCGGGTGGATCGGCGTGCACCGAGGCGTCACCGTGGGGTGGTCGCCGTGGACCACAGGTCGCTGTACCAGGGTCCGGGCGGGGGCGGCGGCGGATCGTTCTCGATGTCCGATCGTGCACGCGCGCCGGGCAACTGGACTTGATAGGGGGTCTCGCCGGGCATGACGTAACCGAGGCGCTCGCGTGCCTGTGCGGTGATGTAGGCCGGATCGTCGGTCTGGTCCTTGCGGATCTGGAGCTCGGCCACGCGCTGTTCGAGCGCCACTCGCTCGGCGGCCACCTGGGCGGCGTCCCCGCGCTGGGAGATGTACGTCCGCAACGGAACTGCGAGAGTCAGGGCGAGAGCGCAGATCACCACGGCGAGAACGACGGCCTTGCCCGTCGACAGGCCGAGGAACGTGCGCTCCTTCTTCTCGCCGCCGCGGCGGCGTCCGCGCCGACCGACCAGTGCGGCACCCTCGGTGACGACGTCGTTGACCGCGCCGGCGACGGTCCGGGGCTGCGAGGCCCCGGACCCGTCGCGGCGCGTGGATCGACCGGGACGCGCGTCACGGCGCGGCGAACGGCCACCCGGCCGTGCCGCACTGCGTCGAGAGTCCCGGTCCGCCATCGGTGAGCTCAGCTGTCCTTCGAGGTGAAGTCGAGCCGCGGGAACGCCAGCTCGCCCGAGTAGCGCGCGGCGTCGCCGAGTGCCTCCTCGATGCGCAGCAGCTGGTTGTACTTGGCGACGCGCTCGCTGCGAGCCGGGGCACCGGTCTTGATCTGTCCGCTGCCCACGGCGACGGCGAGATCGGCGATGGTGGTGTCCTCGGTCTCGCCGCTGCGGTGGCTCATCATCGTGCGGTAGCCACTGCGGTGCGCGAGATCGACGGCGTCGAGGGTCTCGGTCAGCGTGCCGATCTGGTTGACCTTCACCAGGAGAGCGTTGGCGGCTCCCTTGACGATGCCCTCCTCGAGGCGCTCCGGGTTGGTGACGAACAGATCGTCGCCGACGATCTGGACCCGGTCACCGATGCTGTCGGTGAGGGCGACCCAGCCGTCCCAGTCGTTCTCGTCGAGCGGATCCTCGATGGAGACGAGCGGGTACTGGTTCAGCAGGTCCGCGTAGAACGCCGACATCTCCTCCGCGGTGCGGGTGTTGCCCTCAAAGGCGTATCCCGTTCCGGCGGTGAAGAACTCGGTGGCGGCGACATCGAGCGCGAGAGCGATGTCGGAACCCAGCGTGAGGCCGGTCTTGCCGACGGCCTCCGAGATGAGGTCGAGTGCGGCCTTGGTGCCCGCGAGGTCGGGGGCGAAACCGCCCTCGTCGCCGAGCCCGGTCGACAGGCCCTTGGCCTTGAGGACCGACTTCAGTGCGTGGTAGACCTCGGCGCCCCAGCGCAGGGCCTCCTTGAAGGTCGGCGCACCGATGGGGGCGATCATGAATTCCTGCACGTCGACGCCGCTGTCGGCGTGGGCGCCACCGTTGATGATGTTCATCATCGGCACCGGCAGGATGTGGGCGTTGGGTCCACCCAGGTAACGGAAGAGCTCCAGTCCGGCGGACTCCGCGGCACCCTTGGCCACGGCGAGCGAAACGCCGAGCAGGGCGTTCGCGCCGAGGCGCGACTTGTCGGCGGTGCCGTCGAGGTCGAGCAGTGCCTGGTCGACCGTGCGCTGCTCGATGGCGTCGAGGCCGATGACGGCCGGCGCGATCTCGTCGAGCACGGCGTTGACGGCCTTCTCGACACCCTTGCCGCCGTAGCGATCGCCGCCGTCGCGGAGCTCGACGGCCTCGTGCTCACCGGTGGAGGCGCCCGAGGGCACCGCTGCACGGGTCAGCGTGCCGTCGTCGAGCGCGACCTCGACCTCGACCGTGGGGTTGCCACGTGAGTCGAGGATCTCGCGAGCTCCGACCTGTTCGATGATGGCCACGAATGAACTCCTAGTCAGGCGTTGAACACACAGCTTCGGGCGCGAACCGGTCACCCGTGGTCGGGCGCGGCTCGAAGACAGACTAGCCGTCGCAGCCGCCGCGCTCGATATTCGACGCGCAGGCGGGCAGGCCGGAGGCCGGTCGGTGATCAGGCGGGCAGGCCGGAGGCCGGTCGGTGATCAGGCGGGCAGGCCGGAGGCCGGTCGGTAGTCAGGCGGGCAGGCCGGAGGCCGGTCGGTGATCAGGCGGGCAGGCCGGAGGCCGGTCGGTAGTCAGGCGGGCAGGCCGGAGGAGGTCGACGTCAGGACGGCCGGGCACCGACGGAGTAGGCGGAGGCCGCGTCGCGGACGTCCCTCAGGTAGACCCCCGACAGGTTGTAGGCCATGAGGGCGGCCTGCCACCCCTCCGCGGTGGTGAGGTCTCCCCCACGGGCGCAGAGGTAACGCCCCGCGGTGAGCGCGGCGTCGTCGAGGTTGTCGGGGTCGGCGCGGCCGTCCCCGTTGGCGTCCACGCCCCACTTGCGCCAGGTCTCGGGGATGAACTGCATGGGTCCCATGGCGCGGTCGAAGACGGTGTCGCCGTCCAGTTCTCCGCCGTCGGTGTCGGCGATCTCCGCGTTGCCGGCGGTGCCGTCGAGGGGCACTCCGCGGATGGGCGGGGTCGCGGTGCCGTCGGGACCGACGGACGATCCACCGAAGGTGCCGTGACGACTCTCGATACGGCCGATCCCGGCGAGAGTGGTCCAGGCCAGACCGCACCCTGGTGACGAGCGGGCCATGACCGCGGCCGCGTGGCCGTAGGCCTCGAGCGCGGTGCGGCCGATTCCGGTGGGGTCGACCAGCGGTTCCGCCCAGCCGGCGAGCAGGTCGGCCGAGCGACCGGGCGCGTCCACGTCGATCGGCGGCACGGGCGCTCCGGGCCCCGGCGGGATTCCCTCGGGGATCTCCACCGCGGGTCTGCCCGGATCCAGATCGAGGGCGCCACAGCCGGAGACGACGGCGGCCGTGGCGAGCGCAGCCGCGACGACGCGGAGGCGCCGGGAGCGCGGTGGGAGCATGCCTCCATCATCCCGAGTCAAAGTAATAGAAGGGTAAAGGTCTTCAAAAGTCCTGGTCGGCGGCTGTTTCGCACCCCGAAGCCGGTGTATGTTCACCTTTCGTATGAGGGTCGCCTTGCCTAAGACGCCCCACTCCACTCGAACCCGGGAGATCCCGCCGTGTCCACAGTCGCCGTCGTCGCGTCCGCGCCGTCCGTCGTGACGCAGATGGTCGGCAGCGGACTGATCGGGGTGCGGGAGGGACTCGAGACCGGCATCGTCGTGATGATCCTGGTCGCGTTCCTCGTGAAGTCCGACCGCCGCGACGCGCTGAAGTGGGTGTGGACGGGTGTCTCGGCCGCCGTGGGCATGGTCGCCGTCGTGTTCGCCGTCATCCACCTCGGCACCTCGACGGTCACGGGCCTCACCGCCGAGATCATCGCCGGCATCGCCTCGCTGATCGCCGTCGCGATCGTCACCGGCATGGTGTTGTGGATGCGGTCGGCCGCCGCCTCCATCTCCGGCACGTTGAAGGCCGGCATGGCCCGCGCGCTCGACGTCGGGCCGGTGGCCGTCACATCGCTCGCCTTCCTGGCGGTCGGGCGCGAAGGAATCGAGACGGCGCTCCTCATGGTCGGCTACGCGGAGAACACCAACGGCAGTTTCTGGCCGCTGCTGGGTCTGCTGGCCGGAATCGCCGTCGCTGCATTCCTCACCGTCCTCCTGTACTTCGGAGCAGTACGCATCGACTTCGCCCGGTTCTTCCGCTGGACGGGCGTCTTCCTCGTGTTCGTCGCCGCCGGAATCCTGGCGTACGGACTGCGGGCTCTGCAGATCGGTGGAATTCTCCCCGGTGGCAGCGCGACCGCGTTCGACATCAGCGACACCTGGGACGCGGGCAGTTGGTACGGCACCGTCGTCGCCGGCATCTTCAACTTCCGCCCCGAGCCGACCGTTCTGCAGGTCGCGGCCTGGGTGCTCTACCTCGTCGTCGTCCTGCCCCTGTTCCTCCGGCGGCCGAAGGCCGTGCCACGAGTCACCGCACCGCAGCCACAACCCGCCGCGTCCTGACCTACACACAACTCCCTGCTCCAAGAACCTCCGGCCTTCCCGCTCCACTACCGACCGGCCTCCGGCCTTCCCGCTCCCGAAAGGGCACCACTGAAATGCGCACCACCACCCGCCTCCTCTTCTGCGCCGCCGCGCTGCCGCTGGCACTCACGGCCTGCACCGAGAAGGAGGCCACGACCTCGGCCGAGGGCGGCGACATCGTGGTCGACGCGACCGACAGCTCGTGCGACGTCGGTACGACGAGTGCACAGACGGGCAGCTCCACCTTCCAGGTGACCAACAACGGCTCCAAGGTCACCGAGTTCTACGTCTACGGCGAGGGCGACCGCGTCATGGGTGAGATCGAGAACATCGGGCCCGGCGTCTCCCGCCAGCTCATCGTCGCGCTACCCGAGCCCGCCACGTACCAGACCGCGTGCAAGCCGGGCATGGTCGGCGACGGCCTCCGCGGCGACTTCGTCGTCACGGGTGACGCCAAGGAGTCCGACGCCGACGGGACGCTCGCCGAGGCGGCCGACGGCTACAAGCGCTACGTCGTCAGCCAGGTAACGGCGTTGCAGGAGACGACGGGATCGTTCGTCACCGCGGTCACGTCCGGCGACGTCGAGGGCGCCAAGGCCCAGTTCCCGCTCGTCCGCACCTACTACGAGCGCATCGAACCCGTCGCGGAGAGCTTCCCCGACGATCTCGACCCCCGCATCGACCTGCGCGAGCCGGACGTCGAGCCGGGTGCCGAGTGGACCGGGTTCCACCGCCTGGAGAAGGACCTGTGGGCACAGGGGCTCCAGCCGGACACGAACGCGATCGCCGAGCAGTTGAAGGCGGACGTCGACGAACTGGTCGCGGGCGTGCAGTCCCCCGACTTCGTGATCGACCCGATCACGGTGGCGGGCGGCGCACAGGGCCTCCTCGACGAGGTCGCCCAGACGAAGATCACCGGTGAGGAGGACTTCTTCTCCCACACCGACCTGTACGACTTCCAGGCGAACGTCGACGGATCGCAGGCAGCGGTGGCGGCGCTCGCTCCGGTGCTGTCCGAGCGAGACCCGGAACTCGCGGCCACCATCGAGCAGCGCTTCGCGGAACTCGACACCGAGCTCGCGAAGTACCGCCAGGGTGACGGCTTCGTCTCCTACGACACGGTCACCGAGCCGCAGCGCCAGGACCTGTCGAAGAAGATCGACGCCCTGTCCGCGTCGGTGAGCCAGGTCCAGGGTGTCGTCGCAGGCGCCTGAGCGGACGTCCGACACGGACGCCGCCGCCACCACCCCGCCGAGTCGACGCCTCTCGCGCCGCGCGCTCTTCGGTGGCGTGGGAGCCGGCGCACTCGCGGTCGGCGCCGGTGCCGCGCTGGGCCGGTCGACCGCACCCGAACCCGTGGTCGCCGACGCGGCCGAGGCCGTGGTGCCGTTCCGCGGCGTCCACCAGGCGGGCATCGTCACGCCCGCACAGGACCGTATGCACTTCGTCACCTTCGACGTGACGACCACCTCGCGCGACGAGATCGTCGCGATGCTCACGAAGTGGACGGCGATGGCCGAACGTCTCACCGTCGGCGCCGAGTCGGTGCCCGGTGGCGTGGTCGGCGGCGGACAGTACGAGCCGCCCGGTGACACCGGCGAGGCCTACGGCCTGATGCCGTCCAACCTCACGCTGACCATCGGCTTCGGCCCGTCGTTCTTCGACAGGTTCGACTTGGGTGACCGCAGACCGGCTGCACTGCAGGATCTTCCGCGATTCCCCGGCGACGACCTCGACCCGGCGCGGAGCGGTGGCGACATCGCGGTGCAGGCCTGCGCCGACGATCCGCAGGTGGCGGTGCACGCCATCCGCAATCTCGCGCGCATCGCGTTCGGCACCGCGTCGGTGCGGTGGTCGCAGCTCGGCTTCGGTCGCACCGCGTCGACGTCGACCGCCCAGGCGACACCGCGCAACCTCTTCGGCTTCAAGGACGGCACGAACAACATCAAGGCCGAGGAAGCGGCGACCGTCGACGAGCACGTGTGGGTGAACGGCGGCGAGTCCGACTGGATGACGGGCGGCACCTACCTCGTGGCGCGGCGCATCCGGATGAAGATCGAACCGTGGGACCGCGCGGTGCTCGGCGAACAGGAACGCGTCATCGGTCGGTCCAAGGCCACCGGCGCGCCACTGGGCGGTACGGCCGAGTTCGACACCGTCGACCTCGGCTCCTCGACCATCGCGAAGGACGCCCACGTACGACTGGCGTCGTCGGAGTCGTTGGGCGGAATCAAGATTCTTCGCCGCGGGTACAACTTCACCGACGGCTCCGACGGCTTCGGCCACCTCGACGCGGGGCTCTTCTTCGTCGCTTTCTGCAGCGATCCGCAGACCCAGTTCGTACCGATGCAGCAAGCTCTCGCGCGACGAGATGCCCTGAACGAGTACATCTCCCACGTCGGCTCGGCGGTCTTCGCCTGCCCACCGGGAGTTCCGGAAGGCACCGAGGACTACTGGGGCTCGACGCTCTTCGGCTAGACGGTCAGCGGTTCTTCTCGTCCGCCTGCGGCCGATGGTGGGACGCGGCGACGCGTGCGTCGTCCGTCCCCGTCGCCGCGAGCGGTCGGCCGAACATGTCGGTTCCCGGCCAGTACTTGGACCACGCTCGTGCGTCCATCTCGGCCGATCGGACTCCGTCCATGGCGGCGCCGCGCTCCGCGGCCCGTACGTCGGCCACGAACTCGTTGACGGTGCGGCGCAACGAGTCCTCGGCGCTGGTGGCGCCGTGATCACCCGAGATGTCGATGCGCACCGAGAGCATGGACTCCGGGACGAAGTCCTGAGGGAGCCCGGCCTTGACCGCTCGGGTGATGACCTGCTGGGCGAGCGCGAGCGACGGCTGCGCCATGGCGATGCCGTCGAGACACGACGCGCGTACCTTCTCCGCGGCCTTGCGCTCCTCCCAGGCCTTCTCCTGCGCACCGATGTCGATCGGGGCGCCGGACGTGTCGGCCAGGTGCGGGCTGCGGTGGGTCAACTTGGCCACCAGGGTGGACGCCACGTCGTCGATGTCGAACGCCTCGGCGCCCGCGTCCTTGGCGATGCGCGCGTGGAAGATGACCTGCAGCAGCAGATCGCCGAGCTCCTCCCGGATGGAGTCCGCATCGCCGGTCTCGATGGCATCGAGCAGTTCGTAGGTCTCCTCGAGGAGGTACCCGCGCAGCGACTCGTGCGTCTGCTGCGCCTCCCATCCGCCGAGTGAGCGCAGTTTGTCGATGACGAAGACGGCCTCGGCGAGGTTGCCGCCGCGGGGTACCGGCACCTCGATGACGTCCTCGCCGCGCGTGATGCGTTCCTGGACGTCGGGGTTGTCGCGGCTGGTGCTGATGAGCACCTCGGGCTCGTCGTCGCCCGCGGAGGTGAACCCCGTGAGGCGCCAGCGGATGGAGACCGGCACCTCTTCGGTGAAGCCCACGGGCTTGTCCAGCAACGTCACGGCCTGCACCGGCACCATGGTGGGCCGCAGGGGATCCAGCAGCAGAATCGTCATCGCGCGCTCACACCCCGATCGGTTGCTCGACTCGTACGGAGCCCGCGGGCTGCCCGTCCATCGCGAGCAGCACGTCGGCGACGAACTGCAGAAGTTCCTCGTCGCGGACACGGGCCGAACCGACTCCACCACCTGCCACACGCGGAATCGGGATCTGCACCGTGCCGGTGGTCGCCCGATACTGTGCGCTGGGGTAGAGCCGCTTCAACCGTATCTGCTTGGAGTCGGGTAGGTCCATCGGCGCCAACTTCACCATGGTCCCCGCCATCTGCACGTCCACGATGCCGTAGGAACGGCACAGGATGCGCAGGACGGCCACGGCCACGAGCCGGGCGACCTCGGCCGGCACCGGCCCGTAGCGGTCGGTCAGCTCGTCGATGACCGCACCGATCTCGGCGTCGTTCTGCGCCGCGGCCAGCTTGCGGTACGCCTCGAGTCGGAGCCTGTCGCTGGTGACGTAGTCCGGCGGGATGTGGGCATCGACGGGGAGGTCGATGCGCACCTCCTTGGGCGCCTCGTCGGTGGTGACGGGGCGGCCGTCGGCCACGGCGCGGTAGGCCTCCACCGCCTCGCCGACCAGTCGGACGTACAGGTCGAATCCCACACCGGCGACGTGGCCGGACTGCTCCGCGCCCAGCACGTTGCCCGCGCCGCGAATCTCGAGATCCTTCATCGCCACGGCCATACCGGCACCGAGGTCGGAGTTCTGCGAGATGGTGGCCAACCGGTCGTACGCCGTCTCGGTGAGCGGCTTCTCCGGCGGGTAGAGGAAGTACGCGTAGCCACGGTCCCGGCTGCGACCCACACGCCCCCGCAACTGGTGGAGCTGGGACAGACCCAACGAATCGGCTCGCTCGACGATCAGCGTGTTCGCATTGGAGATGTCGAGGCCCGTCTCGATGATGGTGGTGCAGACCAGGATGTCGAACTCACGCTCCCAGAACCCCTGCACCGTCTTCTCGAGCGCGTCCTCGTTCATCTGACCGTGTGCGACCACGACGCGCGCTTCCGGCACCAGCCGTCGGATGTTCGCGGCGGCCTTGTCGATGCTGCTCACGCGGTTGTGAACGTAGAAGACCTGGCCGTCACGGAGCAGCTCACGGCGGATCGCCGCCGCCACCTGCTTCTCCTGATAGGCACCGACGTAGGTCAGGACGGGGTGACGCTCCTCGGGCGGCGTCAGGATGGTCGACATCTCGCGGATGCCCGCCATGCTCATCTCGAGCGTGCGCGGAATCGGTGTCGCCGACATCGTCAGGACGTCGACGTGCGTGCGCAGCGCCTTGATGTGCTCCTTGTGCTCGACGCCGAAGCGCTGCTCCTCGTCGACGATGACCAGCCCGAGGTCCTTCCACTGCACACCGGTCTGCAGCAATCGGTGCGTGCCCACGACGATGTCCACCGTGCCGTCCGCGAGGCCGGCGAACGTCTCCCGCGACTCGGCGGCGTCGGAGAACCGGGACAGCCCCTTGACCGTCACCGGGAAGTTGGCCATCCGCTCGGTGAAGGTCTGCAGATGCTGCTGGGCCAGCAGGGTGGTGGGAACGAGCACCGCCACCTGCTTGCCGTCCTGGACGGCCTTGAACGCCGCCCGGACGCCGACCTCGGTCTTGCCGTAACCGACGTCGCCGATGACCACTCGGTCCATCGGGACGGGCTTCTCCATGTCCGCCTTGACCTCGTCGATGACGGTCATCTGGTCGACGGTCTCGGTGAACGCGAAGGCGTCCTCCATCTCCTTCTGCCACGGGGTGTCCGGCCCGTACGCGTGACCGGGCGCCGCCTGCCGCGCCGCGTAGAGCTGGACGAGCTCCCCTGCGATCTCGCGGACGGCCTTGCGGGCCTTGCGCTTGGTGTTGGTCCAGTCGGATCCGCCCAGCTTGCTCAGGCTCGGCATCTCCCCGCCGACGTAGCGGGACAACTGGTCGAGCGACTCCATGGGAACGAAGAGGCGGTCGCCCGGGTGGCCACGCTTGCTGGGCGCGTACTCGACGACGAGGTACTCACGGCGTGCCCCGCCGATGGTCCGCTCGACCATCTCGACGAAGCGGCCGATGCCGTGCTGGTCGTGGACCACCATGTCGCCGGCCGTCAACGCGAGCGGATCGACCTGATTGCGACGCTTCGCGGGCAACCGTTTGCCGTCGCCGGCCGCCGCGACCCGGTTGCCGGTGAGATCGGCCTCCGTCACCACCACCAGGCCGGCATCACGCAGGACGAGACCCGAGTGCAACGACCCGCACATCACGCCGACGACGTCGGGGCCGGGCTCGGAACCGGCATCGAGAGGGAGCGCCGGCACACCGGCCTCCCGCAGGCGTTCGACCGTGCGCTGCGCCGTTCCCGCGCCCGCGACGACGACGGCCACGCGGCCGCCGGACGCGAGGTGCGCCGTGAACATCTGGAAGAGCGTCGCGAGTGCCTCCTCGGAGCCGCGCACGTCCGGCGCCGCGTCGACGTCGAGCACGATCTCCTCGTCACTGCCCGAGGCGAGCGGGCCCACGGTCCACCACGGCCGACCGGCCGCCTCCGCAGACTCTCGGACCTGCCGCAGCGACCGGTACGCGGACGCGCTGAGATCGAGGTCGAGGACGGCGCTCTCGTCCGTCACGCTGCTGGTGTCCAGCGCTGCGGTGTCGAGCGGTGCGGCCGCACCGATGCTCGCGGCCGTCCACGACGCCTCGAGGAACTCCTTGCCGGTCCGCACCAGATCCGTCGCGCGCGTACGCACCTTCTCCGGATCGCAGACCAGCACGTGCGCGCCGTCGGGCAGCGCGTCGGTCAGCAGTTCGAGGCCGCCGGCCTTCAGCACCGGCAGCAACGCCTCCATGCCCTCGACCGGAACGCCGGCGGAGATCTTCTCGAGCATCTCCACCAGGATCGGGTCGCCGGTGTTGTCGGCGGCGAGACGCGCCGCACGCTCCCGTACGGCCTCGTCGAGAATCATCTCCCGGCACGGCGGCGCGATGACCGTGTCGACCTCCACGTCGGGGATGGAGCGCTGGTCCGCGACCGAGAAGGCGCGCAGGTCGGTGACCTCGTCACCCCAGAACTCGACACGGACGGGGTGATCCGCCGTCGGCGAGAACAGGTCGAGGATGCCGCCGCGCACCGCGAACTCACCGCGTTTGCCGACCATGTCGACACGCGTGTAGGCCAGTTCGACCAGTCGCTTCTGCAACTCCTCGAAGTCGAACTCCGCCCCCACGCGCAGGCCGACGGGCTCGATCTCGCCCAGTCCACGCGCCATCGGCTGGAGCACCGAGCGCACCGTGGTGACGATGATCTTCAGCGGGACGCCGTAGTCGGCGTCCTCCGGCCGGGCGAGGCGCCGCAGCACCTCGATACGACGACCGACGGTGTCCGCTCCGGGAGACAGACGCTCGTGCGGCAGCGTCTCCCAGGACGGGAACTGCGCCACGGCGCCGCCCACCATCTCCGTGAGCTCGGCCGTCAGATCGTCGGCCTCGCGGCCCGTCGCGGTGACGAGCAGGACCGGTGTGGTGCGGGACATGGCCGCAGCGATGAACGCCCGTGCCGGAGTGGGTGCCACCAGGGTGGCCTCGCGGCGGCCGGCCAGATCGACGATCTGCGCCAGCGACGCGTCACGCAGTGCGAATTCCAGCAGGCCCGACATCCGGCCCGCACCGTCGTCCGGGGTCTGCGCGGGGGAAACATGGACGGACGGCGAGGACACCAGCAGAACTCCTGACGGAAAGACGACACGATCGTGCACCCGCAACGCTCGACACCCCTCACGGAGATCGATCGGTCGGTGACGACTCGGTATCGATTCTAGGAGCAGTCGCCGACAGAAACGACCGTGGGCCGACCGAGGCGACCGCGACGCGGCCGCTCGTCGTCAGGCGCCGTAGCGCAGGACCCGGCGGGCGGCGAACTCACGGAAGTAGTCGAGCTTGCGACCGGGGACCAGCGACGGGAGCAGGTAGTGCCACAGCCGCTCCATGCGCGCCGACAACTCCTTGGTGCTGTCGGTGGCCACCGCAACCATGTGGGCGCCGACGATGACCTCCAGGAACAGCATTCCGGTGGTCACGGGGTCGAGGTCGGCCTCGAGGTCGCCCTCGTCGATCGCCCGACGCGCCAGGCCGGTGTGGTACTCGGCCCAGCCCTCCATGACGTTCTCACCGGTACCGCGGTAGTCGCCGATCTGATGCTTGAGCCGGAACATCGCGGCGACCATCGGATCCGTGATCGCCAGATCGACCGTGATGTACGAGACACCGATCTCGGCCTCGAGAGCGGGGATCCGGCCGTCGTCCAGGGCGCGGCACGCCGTGGTGAGCCGCCGCACGCCCTCGTCGATGACGGCGCGAGCCAGCTCCTCCTTCGACCCGAAGTGGAAGTAGAGAGCTCCCTTGGTGACCTGCGACTGCGAAATGATCTCGCTGAGGCTGGCATTGGCGTACCCGAGCCGTAGAAAGACATGGGCGGCCCCCGCGAGCACCGTGTCTCTGGTGATCTCGGCGCGTGCCTGTCTGACCATGCGATCCGCCTCGAAAGTTTGGGGCATTCAATCCGTGAACAACGCGAGAACGGTACCACTGGACCACTACACAGCACGAGCACTCGTCCCGGAGTCCGAGCGTCGTGTCGTCACGACCGACGAGGTGGTCCACCGTGACCACCTCCGGTGACACTCGCGCTTTCAGCTCCCCAACCGGGGATCGGGCTCCAGATTCGTGAGCCCGTTCCAGCACAGGTTCACGATGTGCGCGGCCACCACCTCTTTCGAGGGAGACCGTTCGTCCAGCCACCATTGCGCCGTCATCGACACCATTCCGACCAATGCCTGGGCGTACAGCTGGGCATTGGCCGGGTCGATGTCGCGGCGGGAGAAGTCGCCCGCCAGGATGTGCCCCACCTGGCCGACGGCGTCGTTCAGCAGGCTCGAGTACGTTCCCTCGGCCGCGGCGACCGGGGAGTCGCGCACGAGGATGCGGAACCCGTCGCTGCGCTCCTCGACGTACGTCAGCAGGGCCAGCGCCACCCGTTCGACCCGGATCCGGGACCGGTTCTCTGTCAGCGACGACGTGATCATGGACAGCAGCGTGGACATCTCGCGGTCCACCACCACGGCATAGAGACCCTCCTTGCCGCCGAAGTGCTCGTACACGACCGGCTTGCTCACCTGCGCGCGTTGCGCGATCTCCTCGATGGACGTGGCCTCGTAGCCACGCTCGGCGAACAGCGTGCGGCCGATCTCGATCAACTGGGCCCGGCGCGCGGTCCCCGTCATCCGGACGCGGGGCGCACGTTCCGGTAGGGCGGCGTCACCGGGTGCACGCGGCTGATCGGGCTCGCGGGGCGCGTCGGGCGTCGAGGTCATGGAATCACTGTGACACGCGAGCACTGCGCGGCGAGTGAGGCCTGCGGAGCGTTTTACGGAGCGGGTGCACTCGTGCGAGGATCGACGCGCTCGGCGCACGCCAGCCGAGGCTGTGATCCGCCGTGGTGTAATGGCAGCACCTCTGATTTTGGTTCAGATAGTTCAGGTTCGAATCCTGGCGGCGGAGCCGTGACGCCACAGCGGCGGAGCTGCTGTCGTAGGGCGGCGGAGCCGTGGCGACGAGTGTGGCGGGTCCCCCGCCCGGGGCACATCCGAAGTCGGTCGAGGAGATTCATGACGTCGAAGGTCGCTGTAGTCGTGCTCGCCGCGGGGGCGGGAACCCGAATGCGATCGAAGACTCCGAAGGTTCTGCACGAACTGGCCGGTCGGTCCATGCTCGCGCACGCTCTGCACGCGGCCGACGGGGTGGACCCCGATCACCTCGTCACCGTCGTGGGGCACGACCGCGAGAAGGTCTCGGCCGCCGTCGCCGATCTGGCCGAGACGTTGGGTCGCACCATCGACATCGCGGTGCAGGCCGAACAGCACGGCACCGGTCACGCGGTGCAGTGCGGCCTCGCGTCGCTGCCCGCCGACTTCGACGGCACCGTGGTGGTCACCGCGGGGGACGTGCCACTGCTCGACGCCCACACTCTGCAGGCGCTGCTGCACGATCACCACTCCTCCGCGGAGCCCGTCGCGGTGTCGGTGCTCACCTTCGTCCCCGACGACGCGAACGGCTACGGCCGCATAGTCCGCGACGGGTCCGGCCAGGTCCAGGAGATCGTCGAGCACGCCGACGCGACTCCCGATCAGCTGACCATCACCGAGGTCAACTCTGGTGTCTACGCCTTCGACGCGCAGTCGCTGCGGGTGGCTCTCGACTCGCTCGGCACCGACAACGCGCAGCACGAGTTGTACCTGACCGACGTCCTGAAGATCTCGCGCCGACGCGGCCTGCCGGTGTTCAGCACCCAGCTCACCGACCCGTCGCTGGTGCGCGGCGTGAACGACCGAGTGCAGCTGTCCGAGGTCACCCGCATCCTCAACGAGCACATCCTCGCCCGCCACATGCGCGCCGGCGTGACCGTGATCGACCCGTCGTCGACGTGGGTGGACATCGAGGTCGCCGTCGGACGCGACGCCGTGCTGCACCCCGGCACGCAGTTGCACGGACGCACCGTCATCGGTGAGGACGCGATCATCGGGCCCGACACGACACTCACCGACGTGTCGGTCGGCGAGGGCGCGACGGTGGTCCGCTCGCACGGATCCGACTCGGTGATCGGTGCCGGAGCGACGGTCGGGCCCTTCACCTACCTGCGGCCGAACAGCGACCTCGGCGACCACGGCAAGCTCGGCGCCTTCGTGGAGACCAAGAACGCGACCATCGGAGCGCACTCCAAGGTGCCGCACCTGACCTACGTCGGCGACGCCAGCATCGGCGAGCACTCCAACATCGGTGCGTCCAGCGTCTTCGTCAACTACGACGGCGTCGGCAAGAGCCGGACCGAGATCGGTTCGCACGTGCGCACCGGTTCCGACACCATGTTCATCGCGCCGGTGCGCGTGGGCGACGGGGCCTACACGGGCGCCGGAACCGTCCTACGCCATGATGTACCGGCGGGAGCGCTCGCCGTCTCCGGTGGTCCGCAACGGATCATCGAGGGCTGGGTGCAGAAGAAGCGTCCGGGAACGCCGGCGGCAGAGGCCGCCGAACGCGCCCGTTCGACCGAGGAATCACACGTGCACGAACCGAAGGACGGCGAGTAGAGCAGTGACCACAGCCAACTGGATCGACAACCAGAAGAACTTGATGCTCTTCTCCGGTCGCGCTCATCCCGAGCTCGCCGAGCAGGTGGCGAAGGAACTCGGGATCGAGGTCACCCCGCAGACCGCCCGCGACTTCGCGAACGGCGAGATCTTCGTCCGCTTCGAGGAGTCCGTCCGCGGCTCCGACGCCTTCGTGCTCCAGAGCCACCCGTTCCCGTTGAACACGTGGCTCATGGAACAGCTCATCATGATCGACGCGCTCAAGCGCGGATCCGCGAAGCGCATCACCGCGATCCTGCCGTTCTACCCCTACGCCCGCCAGGACAAGAAGCACCGCGGCCGCGAGCCGATCTCCGCACGCCTGGTCGCCGATCTGCTCAAGACGGCCGGTGCCGACCGCATCATCACGGTCGATCTCCACACCGACCAGATCCAGGGCTTCTTCGACGGCCCGGTCGACCACATGCACGCGCACAGCCAGCTCGCCGACCACATCCGTGAGGGCTACAACCTCGAGCACATCACCGTGGTCTCCCCCGACTCCGGCCGTGTGCGCGTCGCGGAGAAGTGGGCCGACTCGCTCGGTGGGGCGCCGCTGGCGTTCATTCACAAGACACGAGATCCGTTGGTGCCCAACCAGGTCAAGTCGAACCGAGTCGTCGGTGACGTCGAAGGACGCACCTGCATCCTGATCGACGACATGATCGACACCGGTGGCACCATCGCCGGCGCGGTGAAGGTGCTCGAGGAAGCCGGCGCGGGCGACGTCGTCATCGCCGCCACGCACGGCGTGCTGAGCCACCCGGCCGCCGAGCGCCTCGCGTCGTGCGGCGCCAAGGAGGTCGTCGTGACCAACACGCTGCCCATCAGTGACGACAAGCTGTTCCCGTCGCTGACCGTGCTCTCCATCGCACCCCTGCTCGGCAAGACCATCCGTGAGGTCTTCGAGAACGGGTCCGTCACCAGCCTGTTCAACGGTAACGCCTGAGAAACGACGT
Source organism: Rhodococcus sp. BP-316 (assembly GCF_019836105.1). Lineage (NCBI taxonomy): Bacteria > Bacillati > Actinomycetota > Actinomycetes > Mycobacteriales > Nocardiaceae > Rhodococcus > Rhodococcus sp. BP-316. Next base: position 370,107 of record NZ_JABUEE010000003.1, read on the forward strand.
CACCGACCGACACTCCCCGCGGACCTCGTCCGCGGGGAGTGTCGTCGTCGGGCGCCCTACTTCCGGGCCAGCACCAGGGCGAAGCGCTCGTCGGAATCGGTCCAGAACTCGTCGACCGTCAGCCCCGCCGCGGCCAGTTCGCCGGTGATCGACTCGCGCCGGAACTTGGCGGAGATCTCGGTCCGCATCTCCTCGCCCGCCGCGAACTGCACGTCCAGGTCGAGGTCCGCGACGCGCACCGTGTGGTCGCGACGTGCGCGCAGCCGCATCTCGATCCACTCGTTGCGCTCGTCCCACACGGCGACGTGCTCGAAGTCGTCCACGTCGAAGTCGGCGTTCAGCTGCCCGTTCAACACGGAGAGCACGTTCAGGTCGAACTGCGCCGTCACTCCCTGCGCGTCGTCGTACGCGGGCACCAGAACCGCGGGGTCGATGACCAGCCCGACCCCGAGCAACAGGAACTCCCCCGTGTCGAGGGTGTTCGAGATGGCGGAGAGGAACTCGGCGCGCTCCTGCGGCACGAGGTTCCCCAGCGTGCCGCCCAGGAACGCCAACGTCCTGCGCCCGCCGGTGGGGACCCAGAACAGACCACTGTCCGGGCCGCCGGTGCTCGTGAAATCGCTCACCACACCGTGGATCTCGAGATCCGGGTACTGGCGCGACAACTCCTCCATCGCACCGGTCAACGCCGACGGCGACACGTCCTGCGGGACGTACCGACGCAGGGTGCCGTGTTCCAGACCCGCGGACAGCAGCACCCGGGTCTTGTCCGACGATCCGGAGCCCAACTCGACCAGCACCTCCACTCCCGTCACGCGAGCGATCTCCGCGGCCCGTTCGGTCAGCAGGGCGCGCTCGGTGCGCGTCGGGTAGTACTCGTCCAACTCGGTGATGCGCTCGAACAGTTCGCTGCCCACGGCATCGTAGAAGTACTTCGGCGGCAACCATTTCGGCGTCGCGGTGAGCCCGCGGCGGGCATCTTCCCGTAGCGATTGCTGTAGATCACCCTCGGTGATGTGGATGTCCAGTGACGGCGCTGTCATGACGAACTCCTCGGTGCTGACGAGCATGGAAGGTGCAGGGGTGGAGCGGTCAGAAGGTGGTGATGTCCACGGATCCCGGTCGGGCGGAAACGAGGCACCGATCGGGCACCTGCTGCCATCCGGGCAGATCGTCGAGCGGTTCGGACGCGAGGACGACGCTGTCCTCGTCGTACCGGACGGAGAGCGAGTGGTGGAGCGTCGTCGCCCAGAGCGACTCGCCATCGCCGAGCAGCAGGTTGACGCGCGAGTCCGGGGCGGCGGCGTCGACGTCCGCCAACAGACCGGCGAGTGCGTCCGCCGGATCGCGGTCCAGTAGCCGCTGCTGCAGAATCGCCCACAGCACAGCGGAATCCGTGGGTGCCGCCAACCGCAGCAGCGACTCGACGGGCACCTTCTCGGCGAGCGCGGAGACCGACTGCGGCCATCCGCGCACGACACCGTTGTGGCTGAACGCCCATCGACCCTCGACGAAGGGCGCGCACGCCGACCGCTCGACGGGCATGCCGACGGTGGCGGACCGCACGGCCCCCATCACCGCCACCGAGCGGATGTGGGTGAGCGTGTCGGTGACGGCCGGGTCACCCCACATCGGCATCGCACTCCGATACGACGACGCGGTGCCGTTCGACCACCAGGCCGCACCGAAGCCGTCCGCGTTGATCGTGCCGCCGCCGCGCATCTCGCGGGGTGCGTACGACTGGGTGAGCAGCGATGTCGAGCCCGCGGTGAGCACGTCTCCGACGGTGCGCGCGGGTCCGAGATAGCCGACGTGTCGGCACATCCGCTACCGGTGTCCCACGTCGCGGGCGCACCGGAAGCCGGCGAAGATCTGGCGCCGGATCGGGTGGTCCCAGTTGCGGAACGTCGCGCGGACCGCGGTCTGGTCGGTGCCGAACGAACCGCCACGCAACACCTTGTAGTCGCCGCCGAAGAACACCTCGGAGTACTCCGGGTAGGGGAACATCTCGAACCCGGGGTACGGCTCGAAGTCGGACGACGTCCACTCCCAGACGTCGCCCATCAGCTGTTCGACGCCGAGCGGCGAGGCTCCCTCGGGATACGCGCCGACGTCGGCGGGTTCGAGGTGGCGTTGACCGAGATTCGCGTGCCGGTCGTCGGCGTCGTCGTCGCCCCAGGGGTTGCGCCGGGAGAGCCCGGACGCGGGGTCGAAGCGTGCCGCCTTCTCCCATTCCGCCTCGGTCGGCAGGCGCTTGCCGGCCCAGCGGGCGTAGGCGTCGGCTTCGAACCAGCTGACGTGAACTACGGGCTGCGCTGCTCGAATCTGCTTCGCACGTCCGAAGACTCGACGCCACCACACACCGTCGTCGTCCTGCGACCAGAACTGCGGCGCGGTGAGACCGGCCTCGGTGCGGTGTGCCCAGCCGCGTTCGGTCCACAGCTCCTCGCGGTCGTAGCCACCGTCGGCGATGAACTGGAGGTACTCGCCGTTGGTCACCGGAGCCGCGTCGATCGCGAAGGTGGGCACCTCGACGGTGTGCGCGGGCCGCTCGTTGTCGAGGGCCCACGGATCGTCGCCGGTGCCCATCTCGAACGCGCCACCGGGGACGATGACCTCGACGTCGTGGGCGGGCGGCAGCTGGGCGCGGGGAGCGTCGGGTGCGTCCAGCACGGCGTCGCCGGTGCGCAGCTGATGTGTCGCCAGCATCGTCTCGTCGTGCTGCTGTTCGTGCTGCGCGACCATCGCGAAGACGAAGCCGTTCTCCACCAGCCGACTCTCGTCGAAGGTGCAGCGCTGCAACGCATCCAGTGACAGGGCGCGCACGGTGTCGACGTAGGCACGCGCCTCGTCGGGCGACAGCAGATCCAGCCCCGGCCGGACGGACCGTGCGTGGCGGAACGCGTCGTAGAGGTCGTCGATCTCCGGGTGCACCGCGTCGCGGCCGCCCACGTCGCGGACCAGCCACAGCTCTTCCTGGTTGCCGATGTGGGCGAGATCCCAGACCAGTGGGCTCATCAACGGCGACACCTGCTCGCGCAGCCCGTCCTCGTCGAGGCACCGGGTGAGCGCCAGGGTCCGGGCGCGGCTACGCACCAGCATCGATTCGAGCCGGCCGCGCAGCGCCACCGCGTCGACCGTCGTGTTCGCCGTCATCGTGAGAACTCCTTCCGAGCATCGCCTCGTGGTGGTGTCGCCGCTGTCCCTGGTGCCGTCGGCGGCTGGGCGGCGGAGCAGCGCGTCGCCGCGCGGCCCAGGGCTTCACGCGCCTCGCCGTGGCTGGAGTCGGCCGCGAGTGTCAGCAGCTCCACCGCAGCTCGCCGCAGCGCCTGGTCGGCAAGTCCGTCCCGCGCCGCGTCCTCCCACCTGTTCAGGGTGGGTTCCGCCAGGTCCAGCGCCTGATCGGCCACCGAGTCGGAGGACAGCAGGGCGTCCACCGCGTACATCGGCACCTCCCACGCCCCGTCGGGTTGGCCGTCGAGGTACCGGATCTCGAGGTGGCCGCTCGCACGCACGAGGGGAAACACCGTCGTCAGGTGGTAGTCCAGGTCGGCCGTCGTGGGGCGCCGACCCATGTCGTCGTCCAGGTCACCCTCGAGCCACTGGGCGAACGTGGCCTCGCGCGGCGGCGCGGCGAGGCGCCCGTCGCGTCGCACACACAGGAGCGGGACGTCCATGACCCAGCGTGCGTAGTCGCGGACGGGATCGACCCCGAGCGGAACACGCGTGCGGGTGCGGTCCAGTTCGAACCAGGTGCGCATGCGCTGCGAGGCCCACCGACCGTCGGGAACGCCGTACAGAGCGGGCGTGGTCGCGAACGCCGCCAGTAACGCCGGACCCACGGCATGCACTGTGGCCCAGCGCCGTCGGATCTGCTCGTCGTCGCCGCCGGCGTCCACACTGACCTGGACCGCGGCCGTGTTGCACATCATGAGCTTGCCGTACGGGCCGTACTGCTCGAAGCGCTGCTCCATCGCGCAGTAGCGCGGCAGCGTGAGCAGCCGGTCGGGAGGTCGCAGCGTGTCCGCGCCGCCTCCGGCGAGGGAGATCCCGTGCGAGTCGAGCAGGCGGGTCAACGTCTGCTCGTCGTCGCGCAACGCCTCGACGACGGAGGCGAGGGACGTGGCGGGCGAGGACGACAATTCGATCTGACCACCGGGCTCGACGGAGACGACACTTCCGGAGCGGAGGGCGAGTGCGGGGGACTCGGGCCGAAGAGACTGCGGGGTGTGGGCACCCAGTGCCTCGGCGAGCGAGTCGAGAGTGGGACGTGCACCGGACGGGGTCCGGGTGAACCATTCGAGTTCTGCGCCGATCAGAGTCGGCGGCCCCACCTTGAAACAGACCCGGGCGAGGTATGCCTCGGCGGCGGGCCGCGAACTGAGAGTGCCGGAAACGGCCGTCATGGATGCCTCCGCGGGGTGACGGTGGAGCGTGAAGTGGAACGGGCACTGCGTACGGGAAGAAGAACGGACACTGCGTGTCCGGATGACGTCTACCCCCGCCCTTCACAGACTAATCGCTCCCGCGCGCGGTCGCCGGTAGTGTCGGCGTCACTGTGAACGCCACCCCCGAGACGGACACCGTCGACGTGCTCGCCGCCCGCGCCGACACCCCTGCCGCCGAGCACGGGGTGTTCCTCGACAGCGCCGGGTCGTCGCTGCCGCCACAGCGCGTCGTCGAGACGGTCGTCGAGCACCTGCGCCGTGAGGCCGAGGTGGGCGGATACCGCGCAGCGCGTGAACGCTCGGAGGATCTCGCCGCGGTGCGCACGTCCGTGGAGATGCTGATCGGAGCCCCGACCGGCACCGTGGCACTGTCCGACAGCGCCACGCGGGCCTGGTGCGACTTCTTCTACGCGGTACCGCTCTCCCCCGGTGACCGCATCCTGGTCTCCACCGTCGAGTACGCCACCAACGCGATCGCCGCACTGCAGCGGGCGCGGGCTACCGGCGCGGTGGTCGACACCATTCCCGTGGACCCGTCCGGACGCATCGATCTCGAGGCTCTCGAGCGGATGATGGACGACCGCGTCGCGCTGGTCTCGCTCGTGCACGCGCCGACCAACGGCGGCCTGCTGAACCCGGTCCGGGAGATCGTCGACCTGGCCCACCGTCACGGGGCCCTCGTGCTGCTGGACGCCTGTCAGTCGGTGGGCCAGATCGCCCTCGACGTGGTGGAGCTCGGTGTGGACGCTCTCTCCGCGACGGGACGCAAGTGGCTGCGAGGACCGCGCGGCACCGGTTTCCTTCACGTCGCCCCGTCGGTGCTCGACACCCTGGAGCCGCGATCCCTGGATCTGCACAGTGCGTCCTGGACCGGCCCCGACTCCTACACCGTCGCCGACGACGCGCGCCGGTTCGAGACGTGGGAACACGACGTCGCGGCCCGGCTCGGTCTCGGCGCCGCCGTCGATCTCCTGCTCGAACTCGGGCCGAGCGCGGTGGAGGCCGCGGTGCGTGTGCGGGCCGAGCGGCTGCGGAACGCCCTCGCCGAGGTGCACGGCATCGCGGTGCACGACCTGGGCGACCACCACACCGGCATCGTGACCTTCACCGTCGAGGGCGTCGCGCCCGCCGCGGTGAAGGACGCACTGGCGGAGCGCGACATCACCGTCTCCGTCAGCCCGGCGTCGTCGACTCTGCTCGACATGACGGCCCGCGGACTGGACTCCGTCGTCCGGGCATCTCCCCACTACTTCCTGACCCTTGATCAGATCGATCACGCCGTGGACGAGTGCCGGGCTCTGACGTCGGAGCGGTGACCCGCCGCCAACGGTGACGAGCAGGGGCGATTCGCGGCCGATCGGCGCGTTCGGGTAGTGTTCACGCCGTTGTCTCGGCGAGGGTGACGAGTGCGCAGTGCGTACGTCACCGTGATCGACGCAGGCGCGGTCTCGCAGCCGTCCTCGTTCGTGTCCACGCCGAGCGAGTAGTACCCGCAGCAGTCACACCGGACCGCAGCCGTTTCAGACCGCAGTCACACCAGATCTTCCGAGGAGCCCCGTCCCATGGCCAACGTTCTCAACGCCACCGTCCGCACCGAGTTCGGCAAGGGCGCAGCCCGCCGCACCCGCCGCGACGGTCTCGTCCCCGCCGTCCTGTACGGACACGCCACCGAGCCCAAGCACCTCTCGCTCCCGTCCCGCGAGTTCGCCGCCGTGCTCCGCGCCGACGGCACCAACGCCGTCATCGAGCTCCAGGTCGATGGCGAGAAGCACCTCGCCCTCACCAAGTCGGTCGTGGTCCACCCGATCCGTAACTACATCGAGCACGCCGACCTCCTCGTCATCCGTCGCGGCGAGAAGGTCACCGTCGAGATCAACGTCGTCGTCACCGGCGACGCGGCGCCCGGCGCCCTCGTCACCACCGATGCCAACGTCATCGAGATCGAGGTCGACGCGACCCAGATCCCCGAGCAGTTCGAGGTCTCCGTCGAGGACGCCGAGATCGGCACCCAGATCCTCGCCTCGTCGATCGAGCTGCCGTCCGGCGCGACGCTGATCTCCGATCCCGAGCTCCTCCTCGTCAACGTCGTCGAGGCGCCCAGCGAGGCTGCACTCGAGGCCGAGGGCGCGGGCGATCTCGCCAGCAACGTCGCCGCCGAGGAAGAGGAGGCTGTCGAGGACAGCTCCGCCGCCGACGAGGCCGCAGCAGCAGACCAGAACTGATCCACCGAGCACCACCGCGGCGCGCCTCCCTCACCGGAGGCGCGCCGTTTCTCGTTCCCCACTCCGCACGACCCCGCACGCCACGAGCTGAAAGCGACTGCCGCACATGACCGATCGCACTGCTCTCGTCATCGGCCTGGGCAATCCCGGGCCGCAGTACGAGCGCACCCGACACAACGTCGGCGCCGTCGTCGTCGACACCCTGGCGGAGCGGATGCGAGGGTCGTTCTCGTCGCACAAGCGCAGCAACTCCGACGTGCTCCAGGCACGGCTCGGGACTCGCCCGGTCGTGCTGGGGAAGCCGCGGTCGTACATGAACGAGTCCGGCGGCCCGGTCGCCAACCTGGCCCGGTTCTTCTCCGTGGCGCCGGCGGACATCATCGTCGTGCACGACGAACTCGACGTCGATCTGGGTCAGGTGCGGCTCAAGGTCGGCGGCGGGGAGGGCGGGCACAACGGGCTGCGCTCGATCTCGAAGTCGTTGTCCACCAAGGACTACCTCCGTGTCCGGGTCGGGGTGGGGCGGCCGCCCGGCCGGATGGATCCGGCGTCGTACGTGCTCAAGCCGTTCGCCGCGTCCGAGCGCGACGAGGTGGCGGTCGTGCTGGAGGAGGCCGCGGACGCAGTGGAGCTGCTCCTGAAGGGCAGCCTCGAGGACGCGCAGAACCGCATCCACCGACCCTGATGCGCTGAGCTCAGCCGAGGAGCGACGCCGAGTTCGCGCGGCGGAGCTTGCCCGAGGACGTCTTCGGAATGGTGCCGGGACCGAGCACCGCGACCGTGCGAGGACGAACCCCCACTTCCGAGAACACCGCGTGCACGATGTCGTGCTCGATGCGCTTGACCGCATCCGGGTCGGCGATCTCGTTGGTCTCCGCCGCGACCGCGAAGCTCTCCCGCTTCTGCCCCGCGTCGAGACGGATCGCGACGGCATTGCCCGGCCGGACGCCCGCGACGGTGCCCACGGCACGTTCGATGTCGGTCGGATAGATGTTGCGGCCGCCCATGATGATGACGTCCTTGATGCGCCCGCAGACGACGACCAGCCCTTCCTCCGTGAAGTACCCGATGTCTCCGGTGTCGAGCCACCCGTCGTCGTCCTGCGCGGACACCGAGCCCTCCACCGTGATGTATCCGGGCGTCACCGCCGGCCCCCGCACGTGGATGACACCGACGCCGCGACTCGGGAGCACCTGGCCCTCGGCGTCGACGACGCGCCCCTCGAGATTCGGCACCATCCGCCCGAGCGTCGCGAGACGACGGACGTTGCCCTTGGTCGACGGAACGGCGCGGCCCATCACCTCGAGCAGGTCCGCGTCGACCACGTCGAGCACCTGGCCCTGATCACGGACCGGGATCGACACCGCGAGCGTGGTCTCCGCCATCCCGTAGACGGGTGCGAGAGCGGTCGGGGCGAGCCCGAACCGGGCGCCCGCCTCCGCGAGGGCGAGCATCGTGTCGGGATCCACCGGCTCGGCACCGTTCCACGCGTAGCGCAACGACGACAGATCGAGGGCCGTGTCGGCGGACGCCTGCTTCAGCCTGCGCGCCAGCAACGAGTACGCGAAATTGGGAGCGGCGGTGACGGTGCCGCGGTACTTGTCGATCAGCTGGGCCCACAGCAGCGGAGAGCGCAGGAAGTCGATCGGCGTGATGCTGACGACCTCGGCTCCGACCTGCATCGGCACCGACAGGAACCCGACCATCCCCATGTCGTGGAACAGCGGGAGCCAGCTGACCATCACGTCGTCCTCGAGCGAGTACTCGATCCGATCGATCATCGCGTAGGCGTTGACGTAGAAGTTCTCGTGGGTGATGCGCACGGCCTTGGGAGATCCGGTGGACCCGGACGTGAGCTGCTGCAGCGCGATGTCGGACTCGTCGGTGGGCACGGGATCGGTGTCCTCACCGCCGCGCAGGTCGTCGATCGTCAGCACGGTGATCCCGCGTTCCTCCAGGATGGGCGCCGCGGCGTCGAACGGTGCACCGAGCACCACCGCGGCGGCGTCGATCATCCGGATGACGGTCTCGGTGTCGGCACCCCACACGGCGAGATCGGTGCGCGGCGTCGGCTGATGCAGCATGGTCACGGACGCGCCGCGCATCCACGCCGCCTGACACGACGGCGCGATGTCCACCGGCTGACCGGCCAGGATGCCGATCGCGTCCCCGCGGGAGACCCCTGCCGCGGCGAGCCCGCCGGCCATCCGGCGCGCGACCGCATGGATGTCGCCCCACGTCTGCCGCAACGGTGCGTCGGGCTCACCGGTGACGAGACCCCGCTCGGTCGTGGCCGCGGTCGCGTACATCTCCTCGGTGAACCTGCTCAACGTCACTCCCTCGTCAGTGGTGCGTGCCGGGTGCGCGCACCACTGTTACATCCGGACGACGGTGACCGCTGTTACGGACGGACGGGCTCGGCGTGTCGGCCGAGTACCCTGGGTATGTTCCGACCAGTGATCCGCACAGCTGCGGTCACCGAAGAAAGGCCTTCGTGAGCACCCCGTCCGTCGACACCGACACCACCACCGCGGTCACCGCCGCCGGCACCACCCCGCCGAAGAACCTCCGGCGCGAGGTGGAGCGTCGTCGCACCTTCGCGGTGATCTCGCACCCCGACGCGGGCAAGTCGACGCTCACCGAGGCCCTGGCTCTGCACGCGCGGAAGATCTCCGAGGCCGGTGCGATCCACGGGAAGTCGGGTCGCCGCTCCACCGTCTCCGACTGGATGGAGATGGAGAAGGCGCGCGGTATCTCCGTGAGCTCGACGGCGCTGCAGTTCGACTACGCCGATCACACCATCAACCTGGTGGACACCCCCGGTCACGCCGACTTCTCCGAGGACACCTACCGCGTGCTGACCGCGGTGGACGCCGCCGTGATGCTGATCGACGCGGCGAAGGGTCTGGAACCGCAGACGCTGAAGCTGTTCCAGGTGTGTCGGCACCGCGGCATCCCGGTCATCACCGTGGTCAACAAGTGGGACCGGCCGGGCCGCTCCCCCCTCGAGCTGCTCGACGAGATCGAGGAGCGCATCGGTCTGACGCCGACCCCGCTGTACTGGCCCGTCGGTATCGCGGGTGACTTCCGCGGACTGCTCGACGTGTCGGAGCACCAGTACATCCACTTCACCCGCACGGCCGGTGGCGCGACCATCGCACCCGAGGAGTTCATGGACTCCGAGGCGGCGCAGTCCCGTGAGGGCGACGACTGGACCACCGCCGTCGAGGAGAGCGAGTTGCTCGTCGAGAGCGGGCAGCGCCACGACGAGGACGAGTTCCTCGCGGGCCGGACGTCTCCGGTGATCTTCGCGTCGGCGATGCTGAACTTCGGCGTGCACCAGATCCTCGACACCCTCGTCTCGTTCGCTCCGGCCCCGGGCCCCCGTCCCGATGTGGCCGGTGGTGAGCGCGAGGTCACCGACCCCTTCAGCGCGGTCGTGTTCAAGGTGCAGGCCGGCATGGACACCGCACACCGCGACCGCCTCGCCTTCATGCGCGTGGTCTCCGGAGTCTTCGAGCGCGGCATGGTGGTCACCCATGCCCAGACGGGCAAACCGTTCACGACGAAGTACGCGCTGACGGTGTTCGGCCGCGAGCGCACCACGGTGGAGAACGCCTACCCCGGCGACGTCGTCGGGCTGGTCAACGCCACCGCACTCGCTCCCGGCCACACGTTGTACGCGGTTCGCAAGGTCGAGTTCCCGCCGATCCCGTCCTTCGCTCCCGAGCACTTCGCCGTCCTCCGTGCGGAGAGCGCGAGCAAGTACAAGCAGTTCCGTCGCGCCGTGGATCAGATGGATCAGGAGGGTGTCGTCCAGATCCTCCGCAACGACATCCGCGGAGACGCGTCACCCGTCCTCGCCGCCGTGGGTCCGATGCAGTTCGAGGTGGTGTCCGCGCGCATGAAGTCGGAGTTCGGCGTCGAGGCGCGCATGGAGCCCCTGGGCTACTCGATCGCCCGACGCACCGACGCGGCGTCCGCCGGGGAGCTCGGTCGCCAGCGCGGCGTCGAGGTGTTCACCCGCACGGACGGCGTGATGTTGGCGCTGGTCAGTGACAAGTGGCGGCTGCAGTACATCCAGAAGGAGCTGCCGGACCTGCTGCTCGAGCCGCTGGTCGCCGCAGCCGACTGATCCTCTGGGACATCTCCACACCACCTCACCCCAAGATTGGTGTCATCTCCAATCCATAGGGTCAAAACTGTTCGCTGTTTTGTTCCCGTGGTACTTTTTCTCTGTTCGAACGTACTTCTGGTTTGTTCTTCGGAAGTACTCGAGTCACGTACCGAGACGATCGAGGAGCAGTCCGAGTAATGAGCGATGGATCAAGTGGGCCCCTCACAGGGATCAAGATCGGCAAGGCACCAGCCCACCGATCCAACGGGACACCTTCGAGCGTCACTCCGAGCAAAAGTGAGGTCGACATGACAACCAGTGATCAGATTTCCGAACACGCGTTGCCTGGCGGCAGCACGTCCACCAACGGATCGTCGAACGGCAGCAGCTTCGCCTCGGGTCGTCACCCGAGCCCCGATCGCCGCACGGCCATGGGCATCGCGTCCATCCGCATCGCGGGACGGCTGACCCAGAACGAGATCACCAGCCGCGACACGCGCCCGATGGATTCCTCCACCGGACCCGACGAGCTGCTGCAGCTCCTCGGTGAGTACCTCACCTCCGGTGGGCTCGCGAGCCCCGAGCTGCATGTGCGTTCCAACGGCACGACGGTGGTGCTCGATCTGCAGAACCCCGCCAAGGGCTTCCGCTGATCCTCCCCTGACACACGAGAAAGGCCCCCGGCATCGCCGGGGGCCTTTCTCGTGCTGTCGTCATCCGTCCCCGTGACGCACGAAGGCGACCCGAGAAGAAATCTCGGGTCGCCTCGTACTACTTCACGACGGACACAGTCGGGGGACGACCGCCGCGAAGAGAGTGTTCGTCCTCATGATCCCTGTGGAAAAGGATCAGGCGGGGGGCATCATGACCGAGTCGACCATGTAGACGGTCGCGTTGGCGGTCGTGACGCCACCGCACACCAGGTTGGAGTCGTTGAACTTCAGCGAATCGCCCTCGCCGGTGATGTTGACGGCCTGGCCCTCGACGGAGGTCTGCTCGCCGGCGATCGCGTCGGGCGCGAGCTGGCCGGGGATCACGTGGTACGTGAGGATCTTGGTGAGCAGCGCGGAATCGGTCTTCAGCGTCTCGATGGTGGCCGGATCGATCTTCGCGAACGCGTCGTCGGTCGGGGCGATGACGGTGAACTCGGAGCCGTTCAGCGTGTCGACCAGGTTGACGTCCGGGTTCAGTCCACCGGAGACCGCTGCGGTCAGGGTGGTGAGGATCGGGTTGTTGGAGGCGGCGACGGCGACCGGATCGGCAGCCATTCCGCTCACGGAGCCGGCGCCGTCCGGGACCTGCTCGGCGTAGGCTGCGCAGCCGGAGCCGATGAGGTTGGAGGCCGGGTCGGCACTCGAGTTCATCGCGGTGGAGGAGGACATGGCCGACGAGGTCATCGACTCCATGCTGCTGCTCGCGGTGGTCTCGGTGGTGCTGCTGCTGTCGTCGGACGAACATGCGGACAGTCCGAGGAGTGCAACTGCTGCGAAGCCGACTGCTACTGCACTCTTGCTCTTGGTGACGCTCATGGCGAGAACCCTTCTTGTACGGATCTGATAGCCGCTCACCGCCGGTGATGATCACCGGCCGCTGTCGGTTGTGTCATCCACCATTCGGATCCGGGTCCCATGGGGGATTGGTGACGGTTGTGAGAAAAATTCCGCACCAGTCACTTCGGGGTCCGACCAGCGATCACTCCCTCGGATCGGTACGCCCCGGCCCCAATTCGGCGGGCAGATCGGTCGGAAGGCAGGTTTCCTGTGTGGCCGTGAACCATCCGGTGTAGCGGAACAACCGCCCGAGCGTGCGGCCACGCACCTCGATGTCGATGCGGTGGCGCTGCTGCTCCTCGTCCCACCACTCGCGGCCGATGGTCTCCGCCGACAGAAGACCTGGCGGCTTGATCGACCCACGCGGAGCGAGGAACCGGGGCAGACCGCTGTCGAGCCGCAGACCACCGTCGGCGTCCGCGGAGCACTGGGTGTGCACCACCATGTCGGGTCCGGCACCGATGTAGTCGAGTGCGCCGCGCGATCCCACGACCATCACCGAGTCGAGTGCCACCTCGTGGCCGGGGAACTGGAACCGCCGGACGAACGCCAGCGTGGGCCTGCCCAGCTCGTCCGTGTACGCGTAGTTGGCGATGGTGAAGGGGATGTTCTCGCCCGAGTCGGAGGGGACCATCCGCCGCTTGCCACCGAGCCACAGGGCCGGCGGCGGCAGCAGCGGAGAGTGCGTGATGGTCTCCATGACACCGGTGCCGAACTGCGCCACATGATCGTCCGCACCGAAACCGAAGCGCCACTGCACCTTCGGGTGAAGCTTCTCGAACTCCGAGCCCATGACCTCGGACACGACGGATGTCATCGTCACTCCTCGCGCAGAACGCGGTCGCCGATCGACCGCCTGAACGCGAGGGTAGACCGTGTCAGCCCAGTTCCTCGGCCAGCTCCATCCAGCGCTCCTCGACGGAGTCCTTCTCCGCGACGACGGTGAGCAACTCGGCGTTCAGCGACTGCAACGTCGCCGGGTCCGTCGCCGCCTCGGCCAGCGAGACGTGCAGTGCGCGCACCCGATCGTCGAGCTTGACCAGAGAGCGCTCGAGCTTCGAGAGTTCCTTGCGAGCGGCGCGCTCGTCGGCACCGCCCTTGGCCGCGGCCGGCTTCGCTCCCCCGCCCGACGTCATTCCCGGAGCCGCGTCGTCGGCTGCGGCGATTCGCGCGCGACGCCGCAGGTACTCCTCGATGCCACCCGGCAGGTTGGTGAGCTTGCCGTCGCCGAACAGAGCCCACGTCGAGTCGCAGACGCGCTCGATGAGGTACCGGTCGTGACTGATGACGATCATGGTGCCGGCCCAGCCGTCGAGCAGATCCTCGAGCTGCTGCAGCGTGTCGATGTCGAGGTCGTTGGTCGGCTCGTCGAGGAGCAGGACGTTCGGCTCGGACATCAGCACGCGTGTCAGCTGCAGTCGACGGCGCTCGCCACCGGACAGGTCACCGACGGGCGTGCGCTGCCGTGCAGGCGTGAAGCCCAGCCGCTCGGCGAGCTGTCCGGCAGAGATCTCCCTGTCGCCCAACTGGATTCGTTCCGCGACGTCCTGGACCGCCTCGAGCACGCGCATCCCGACGGGCAGGTCGTCGAGCTCCTGGCGGAGCCAGCCGATGCGCACCGTCTTGCCCTCGATGCGGCGGCCCTTCGCGGGTTCGAGCTCGCCGGCGATGGTGCGGAGCAACGTCGTCTTGCCGGAGCCGTTGACGCCGACGAGACCGATGCGCTCCCCCGGCGCGAGGCGCCACGTGAAGTCCTCCACCAGTACGCGGCCGTCCGGGGTCGCCAGCGTGGCGTCCTCGAGCTCGATGACGATGCGGCCCAGCCGGGTCTGCGCGAACTTCGACAACGCGACCGAGTCGCGCGGCGGCGGCACGTCCGAGATGAGGGCCTCGGCGGCCTCGATGCGGTAGCGCGGCTTCGAGGTACGAGCGGGCGGGCCGCGGCGCAGCCAGGCCAGCTCCTTGCGGGCGAGGTTGCGGCGACGATCCTCCGCGGCATCTGCCTGGCGAGAGCGCTCCGCGCGAGCGAAGATCCAGTCGGCGTAGCCGCCCTCGTACGTCTCGACCTGACCGTTCACCACTTCCCAGGTGCGGGTGGCGACGGTGTCGAGGAACCACCGATCGTGGGTGACGACGACCAGTGCGGACCGCCGGTTCACCAGATGCTCCGCGAGCCACTGGACGCCCTCGACGTCGAGATGGTTGGTCGGCTCGTCGAGCACGAGCAGGTCGAGGTCCTGCACCAGCGCGGCGGCGAGCGCCGTGCGTCGGCGCTCACCGCCCGACAACTGCTCGACCGGTGCGTCGAGCCCGAGACCGGTGATGCCGATGCCGTCCAGAACGCTGCGGATCCGGGCGTCACCGGCCCACTCGTGCTCGGCGACACCGAGCGGTGCGAGGACGATGTCCCCGATGGTGGACCCGGGCGGCAGGACACCACGCTGCGTCACGACGGCCATCCGGAGTCCGCCCACGCGACTCACCCGGCCCGAGTCGGGCTGCTCGACGCCCGCGAGCACCTCGAGCATGGTGGTCTTGCCGTTGCCGTTCAGGCCCACGACGCCGATGCGCTCGTTCTCCTGGACACCGAGCGAGACTCCGTCGAGGAGCGGCTTCACGCCGAAGGATTTGGAGACCTGCTCCAGGTTGATCAGGTTGGCCATCAGTGTTGTCCCCGGTTCGTGTCGTTCTGGTCGCGTTCGGTGCGCACTCGCGCTCCACTCACCGGTCCACGTGCCACGCGTACCGTGCGGCAGACGCCGGCGCCGGACAGTTCCGCGCCGACCTCGACCGCATGGTCGGCAGAGGCGCAGAGGAAGGCGCAGGTGGGGCCGGACCCGGAGACGATGCCGGCGATGGCACCCGCCTCGGTGCCGGCGCGCAGGGTGCGGCGAAGGCCTGGTTCGAGGGACAGCGCCGCGGCCTGGAGGTCGTTGCCCAGGAGCGGCCCGACCCGCGCCGGATCGCCCGACGCCAGGGCCTGCATCAGCTCGTCGGGTGCGCCGAGGCGCGGCGGCGCTCCCCGTTCGCGCAGCCGGTCGAGTTCGCGGTAGACCGCGGGAGTCGAGAGGCCGCCCTTCGCGAGAGCGAGCACCCAGTGGAAGGAGTTGCGTGAGAGCACCGGCAGCAGCTTCTCGCCGCGACCCGTGCCGACGGCCGTGCCACCGGCGACGGAGAACGGGACGTCGCTGCCGAGCTGCGCCGCGAAGTCCATGATCTTCTCGCGGGACAGGCCGAGGTTCCAGAGCGCGTCCAGCGCGACGACGGTCGCGGCCGCGTCGGCGCTGCCCCCGGCCATGCCCCCCGCGACGGGAATGCCCTTGTCGATGCTGATGGCGACGGCCGGCCGACGACCGGCATGGGCGGCGACGAGTTCGGCCGCCTTCCACGCCAGGTTGGTGTGGTCGGTGGGAACGATGCCCGCATCGTCCCCGTACACGCTGACGGACAGTGTCTCCGCGGCCACGACGGAGACGTCGTCGACGAGGGAGAGCGCGTGGAAGACGGTAGTGAGTTCGTGGTAGCCGTCGGGGCGCAGGTCACCCACGGCAAGGTGCAGATTGACCTTGGCGGGAGCGCGGACCGAGACCGGCCGCGGAACGACTGTGAGCACGTCTCACCACTGTAGTCGGCGTGCGCCCGAGTACCGAACCGGATCGAGGACCCGAACTGTCCGCTGCCGGGTGCATCATGACGACATGCGCGAGACGTCCGCTCGACTGCTGGCTCTGCTGTCGTTGCTGCAGACCCGGCGCGACTGGTCCGGGGCCGATCTGGCCGAACGGCTGCAGATCACCCCGCGCACCGTGCGCCGTGACGTCGACCGGCTGCGGTCGCTGGGCTATCCGGTGGACGGAACGGTCGGCGTCGGCGGCGGGTATCGGCTGGGTGCCGGCGCGGAGATGCCACCCCTGCTGCTGACGGACGACGAGGTGATCGCCGTGGCGCTCGGGCTGCAGAGCGGCGCGTCCGCGTCCGTCACCGGCACCGCGGAGTCGTCGATCGGTGCCCTCACCAAGCTGCGGCAGGTGATGCCGTCACGGTTGCGTCACCGACTCGACGCACTGCAGATCGACGTCGTGCAGTCACGTCCGGTGCAGTCGAGCGTCGACGCGTCGGTACTGACGGCACTGGCGACCGTGTGTCAGAACCACGAACGCCTGCGGTTCGACTACCGCACCCACGGCGGGGACACCATGCGACGTGAGGTGGAGCCGTACCGGCTCGTACGGTCGGGGTTGCGGTGGTACCTCGTGGGCTGGGACCTCGCCCGTGAGGACTGGCGGTCGTTCCGCGTCGACCGCCTCGATCCGAAGGTGCCGACGGGGCCTCGCTTCACTCCTCGGGCCCTGCCCGAGGGCGGCGCCGCGGAGTTCGTGTCGAGGGGCATCGATCAGGCGTTCTCGGCCGCCCGCGGACGGGTCGTGCTGCACGTGCCGTTCGAACGGATCGAGGACCGCGTCGATCCGCAGTGGGGCACCCTCGCCCGGCTCGACGACGAGCGGTGCGAGGTCTCGATCACCGCGGACACCTACCCGTCGATGGCGCGGTGGCTCGCCGCCTTCGACGTGGACTTCACCGTGTGTGGTCCGCAGGAGTTGATCGACGCCTGCGAGGTCGAGTCACGGCGACTCGACCGTGTCGCCGCCCGATACGCCCGTGCCCGCGACGAGCACCGCCCGCGTCAGGACTCGTGACCACCGGTGGTCTGCGCCAGTCGGACGAACGCGGCGGCGTCGAGCGTCTCCCCGCGCGCCGACGGGTCGATCCCCGCCTCGACGAGCCGCGTCTCCGCCATGGCCGCCGATCCGGCCCACCCCGCCAGAGCCGCACGTAACGTCTTGCGCCGCTGCGCGAATGCCGCGTCCACGACGGCGAACAGAGTGCGGCGGAACGTCTCCTCCATCGGCCACTGCGGATTCTCGTGCCGATCGACGCGCACCAGACCCGACTCCACCTGCGGCACCGGCCAGAACACCGAACGGCCCACGGCGCCCGCGCGGCGGACGTCGCCGAAGTACGCGGCCTTCACACTCGGCACCCCGTAGGTCTTGCTGCCGGGAGGAGCCGCCAGCCGGTCCGCCACCTCCGACTGCACCATCACCAGCGCGGTGCGCAGGGTGGGGATCAAGGCGAGCAGGTGCAGCAGCACCGGCACCGCCACGTTGTACGGGAGGTTGGCGACCAGTGCGGTCGGCGCGCCGGGAATCTCGTCGCGGCGCACGCGCAGGGCGTCGGCACCGACCACCGCCAACCGGTCGACTCGCGACTCGGCGCGCTCGGCGACGGTCTGCGGAAGACGCTGCGCCAGTACGGGGTCGATCTCGACGGCGACCACGTCGTGCACGACGTCGAGCAACGCCAGGGTCAGCGATCCGAGTCCCGGCCCCACCTCGAGCACCGTGTCGTCCGGACCGACTCCGGCCGCGGTCACGATGCGTCGCACCGTGTTCGCGTCGTGGACGAAGTTCTGGCCGAGGGTCTTGGTGGGCCGGACGCCCAGCTCGGCCGCGAGGGTGCGCACCTCCGCGGGCCCCAGCAGGCGGACGCGTGCCGGACCGGCTGCGGAATCGGACGCCGGCGAATCGGACGTCGGCGGGGAGACGGGAGGTTCGGACACGGGTGGAGCGTATGTCAGCGCAGCCCGAGCCTGCTGGTGCAGGAGGGCCAGGCGCCCCAGCCCTGGGTGCGCTGGGTCTGCGACGCGATCGCGATCTGCTCCTCGCGGGTGGCCAGGTCGGCGCGCGCCGCGTACTTGAGCCCGCCCTGCCGCTCCCAGGTGTTCTGGTCGAACTGCACGCCGCCGAAGAAGCCGTTGCCCGTGTTGATGGCCCAGTTCCCGGTGGCCTCGCACTGCGCGAGGGCGTCCCAGACGGCGCCGTTCTCGACCGGCGGCACCTCGGTGCCGGGCTTGGCACCGACGCGCACGGTCTTGGCGACCGGCGGTGTCGTGACGTCGGCCTTCACGAGCGTGCGGGAGACCTCGACACCGTTGACCTTGTTCACCGAGTAGGTCGCGTTCTGCTCGCCCGGAGCGCCGGCGGACTCCTCGATCGTCTTGCTCATGTTCATCGTCGGGTCCTCGATGCGCTGATCCGGCGCGACGACGGGTTCGGTGACGCTGACGGTCTCCGTCCGATCGCGGGTCACCGTGACCACGGCGCCCTCGACGAGCGGCTCGTCCGCCGCGGGGGCGACCGTGTCGTTCTGTTCGAGAGGCGCACCGGCCGCGGCGAGGAACTCGCCGACGGTGGGTGCGGCGAGCCGCATCGGTGCGGGCGACGCGGCCCCGTCGGCGAGGGTCACGGACTTCGGCAGCACGACGTTGACGGAGGCACCGTCGAGCGGCAGCGGGTCGGACTCCGACTCGTCGATGTGGACGTCGGGAGCGATGCCCAACTGATCCTTGGCCTCGGCGACGGTGGAGGCGGTGGTCCACACCGTCGTCGGCGCACCGTCCACGGTGAGAGTCACCTCGCGGGCCCGCTTGAGTGTGACGGTCTCTCCGTCGGCGAGGGTCGCGTCCGCGGCGGGCGCGACCTCGTCCCGCTCGGTGGGCTGATAGCCGGCGGCCTCGAGGGCGCTGCGCACGTCGGTGGTCATCGTGGAGAGCTGGACCTGCTGCCCGTCGACGTCGATCGTGACGGTCTTGTGGCGGGCCACGGCGACGCTCGCTCCCACGACGAGTGTGGCGAGAAGCGCGGCCACCACGACGTACAGCAGGCGGGACCGGGCGGAGTTGAGTCTGGCGACGTGCGACATCGTCACCGCGCTCCCGCCCCGGTGGACACGACTGGTCGAACGGACATCACGGACGAATAACGCAACTTCGATTTCCTTGCCGGGTCGAGACGATTACGAGGCCGAGAGGCTCGCATCGGGGTCATACGATCACGATACGGTAACGAGCGGGCACAGGTTCGGCAACTTCGCGGCCTCGAGCAGCCCGTCGACCGTTCCTACCTTCCGGTAAGGGTCGTCGCGAGCCCCCCGGCCGATAGGGTCCGAGCCGACTGTTCACCTGCACCAGAACGGAAGGCTCTTCGTGAATCCGACCTCCCCACCGCGATCCGAACGCGGACGGTGGCCCCGACTGCGCCGCCTCCCGGCGATCACCGCCGTCGTGGCACTCGTCGCGTTGGTGCTCGCACCCGCAGCGCAGGCCCAGCCGGCGCCCCCGAGCCCGGTGGAGGGTCGCACGTTCGCCATCGCCACCGACGTGACCTTCGCACCGTTCGAGTTCCAGAACTCCGACGGCCAGTTCGTCGGCATCGACATGGACCTGATCCGAGCGATCGCGGAGGACCAGGGTTTCCAGGTCGACATCCGGCCCCTCGGGTTCGACGCGGCGTTGCAGGCAGTGCAGGCGAACCAGGCCGACGGCGTCATCGCCGGCATGACGATCACGCCGGCACGCGAGGCGGTGTTCGACTTCTCCGAGCCCTACTTCGAGTCCGGTGTGCAGATGGCCGTGCTCGAGAACTCGTCGATCACCTCGTACGACGATCTCTCCGGGCAGCAGGTCGCGGTCAAGAACGGCACCGAGGGCGCCGACTTCGCGGAGAGCATCAAAGCGCAGTACGGCTTCACGACGCGGTACTTCGCCGACTCCGCGAGCATGTACGACGAGGTGCGCACCGGGAACTCGGTCGCCGTGTTCGACGACTACCCGGTGCTGCAGTACGGCATCACCCAGGGGAACGGTCTGAAGACGGTCACAGAGAAGGAGTCCCCGAGCAACTACGGCTTCGCCGTGAACAAGGGCGCGAACCCCGAGCTGCTCGCCGCGTTCGACACCGGACTGGCCAACCTGCGGTCGTCCGGCCAGTACGACGAGATCCTCGGTACCTACATCGGCGCCGCGGCGGACGAGACGGACAACTCGATCCCCGGACTGATCAAGAGCGAGTACAAGGAACTGCTGAAGGGCCTCTGGCTCACCATCGTCCTGACGGTCATCTCCATCGTGCTGGCCCTGATCCTCGGCGCCGTCTTCGGACTCTTCCGGGTGTCGACGAAGGCGTGGCTGCGCGGGATCGGCGCCACCTATGTGGCCATCTTCCGCGGCACGCCACTGCTGGTGCAGGCCTTCTTCATCTACTTCGGCATTCCCGCCGCGCTCAGCTTCCAGATGTCGGCGTTCACCGCCGGCATCATCACGCTGTCGCTCAACGCCGGTGCGTACATGGCGGAGATCGTCCGTGGCGGCATCCTGTCGGTGGACAAGGGCCAGATGGAGGCCTCGCGCAGTCTCGGCATCAGCTACCTGACGTCCATGCGCAAGGTCGTGATGCCACAGGCGATCCGGACGATGATCCCGTCGTACATCAATCAGTTCGTCATCACGCTGAAGGACACCTCGATCCTGTCGGTGATCGGCCTCGCCGAACTCACCCAGTCGGGGCGGATCATCATCGCCCGCAACTTCCAGTCGTTCAACATGTGGCTGATCATCGGCGTCATGTACTTCGTCATCATCATGGCGTTGACGATGCTGTCGAACCGTCTCGAGAAGAGGATCAACAAGTGAGCACCGAGACCACCGCGCCCGACGCCGCTGCGGCCGAGGTCAAGATCCGCGCCATCGGACTGAAGAAGTCGTTCGGCGATCTCGAGGTGCTCAAGGGCCTCGACGTCGACGTCCACTCGGGCGAGGTGGTGTGTGTCATCGGCCCGTCCGGTTCCGGCAAGAGCACCTTCCTCCGGTGCCTCAACAAGCTCGAGGACATCACGGGCGGCACGGTCGTGGTCGACGGTTTCGACCTGACCGATCCGAAGGTGGACCTCGACTCCGTGCGCCAGCACATCGGCATGGTGTTCCAGCACTTCAACCTCTTCCCCCACATGAGCGTCATCGAGAACGTGATGCTCGCGCCCGTGGAGACGAAGAAGTCGGACAAGTCGAAGGCGCGCGAGAACGCCGTTCGTCTGCTGGCCCAGGTGGGCCTCGCCGACAAGGAGAACGCGAAGCCGGCGCAGTTGTCCGGTGGGCAGAAGCAGCGCGTCGCCATCGCACGTGCACTGGCGATGGACCCGGACATCATGCTGTTCGACGAGGCCACGAGTGCGCTGGACCCCGAGATGGTCGGCGAGGTCCTGCAGGTCCTCCGCGATCTGGCGAAGGGCGGCATGACGATGGTCGTCGTCACGCACGAGATGGGCTTCGCCCGCGAGGTGTCCGACCGTGTGATCTTCATGGCGGAGGGGTACATCGTCGAGGAGGGTTCGCCGGACGACCTGTTCGGCAACCCGCAGCACGAGCGAACGAAGGACTTCCTCGACAAGGTCCTGTGAGACGCGGGCCCCGCACCGAGAAGCCGCTACACCGACGAGAGGCACGACAGTGAGCGACGACCAAGAGATCATGCAGAAGATCACGGCGAAGATCGACGCTCGGTTGGGTGCGCAGACGAACGGTCTGCAGAACGAGGTGCCGCCCGGAGCGAGCACGCAGGACGACGACGAGGACGGTGAGCGCGGTCCCCTGGGCCGCGACTACCACCTCGCGGGCAAGTACGCGCAGGCTCTGGCCATCAACGAGCCCAGCGTGATCGACCGTGCCGAGTTCGATCGACTGGTGGAGACGTACGGAGACGACGACTGATCCGACGCCGCGACCCGATCGTGACCTGAGCATCGGTAACGATCGGGTGGTGGTCGCCGACACACCCTTCGACCGCCGAGCAGAACGCTCGGTACGGACACCCTGGAGGCCCGGTGACCACTCTCCCGCGTTCGATGGCCGTTCTCGCCGTGGCGGCCTGCGCCGCCGCCGCAGTGTCGTGCGGTTCCGCCGGTACGACCGGGACGGCGCTCCCTGCCGACGACCCGGCACCCTCGTCTTCCGCTCCGGCCCCCGCACCGGCACCCGCGCCGGAGACGAGGGTGGAGACGCAGACCGAGACGGTCACCGTGCCCGCACCCGCACCGGCGCAGCCGGCGCAGGTGGTGCCGTGCGTCGATCCAAGTTCGCTGAACGTGCGCACTGCCGTGGCGAATCTGGGTACCGACTCCCAGGGCGGGGTGTTCGTCATCGACGACCACACTCCCGGCACCAGCGCCGACGGGTGCCCGACGCTGGAGTGGGCGCGGGCGACGGGCACCGGCATCCGGAACGGGACGGTGCAGTCGCACGTCCTGTTCTTCACCAACTCGGGTGACTACCTCGGGACCGCCACGTCGGATGCGTACAGCTACACCTCGGTGGTCGGTGCGACCGACAGCACCGTCACGGTGCGCTACCGGTGGTTGAACCCCGACGACGCGTTCTGCTGCCCGTCGAACACCTCGTTCGTCGAGTTCGACCTCACGGGGAACACCATCACCCCGTACGGCGAGTTCCCGCCCCCTAACTAGACCAGCCGGTAGACCCGTTCCGCCGTGGCGGTCGCCGACGCCGCGACCTCGTCGGCAGTTCGGCCGGTCGCCTCGGCCAGCGCACGGGCCGTGTAGGGCAGGCAGTACGGCTCGTTCGGAGCACCTCGGAACGGATGCGGTGTCAGGAACGGCGCGTCGGTCTCGAGCAGGTACTGCCCGTCCGGGACCAGCTGCGCCGCCTCCCGCAGGTCGTGCGAGTTCTTGAAGCTCACGGTGCCGGAGAAGCTGAGCACGTACCCCGCGTCGACACACACCTGCGCCATCTCGGGACCCGACGAGAAGCAGTGGAAGATCACCGTCTCCGGCGCGCCCTCGTCGAGGAGCACCGCGAGAACGTCGTGGTCCGCGTCGCGGTTGTGGATCATCAACGGCTTGCCGACGCGCTTCGCCAGATCGATGTGCCAGCGGAAGCCCTCGACCTGCTCCTCCACCGCGGCGCAGCCGTCGAGCTTCCCCGGCCAGTAGTAGTCGAGACCGGTCTCCCCCACCGCCACCGTGCGCGGGTCGCGGGCGAGACGGTCGATCTCCGCGCGGACCTCGTCGGTGAGTACGTTCGCCCGCGTCGGGTGGATCGCGGTGGCGGCGTACACCCGGGAATCCCAGTGCGCCGCAGCGACAGCGAAACGGGCCGCGTCCAGGTCGTCCGCGACGGTGACGACGCGTCCGACGCCCACCGATGCGGAGCGATCGAGGATCGCCGCGACCGACGCTGCATCGGTGGCCCCGCACGCGTCGAGGTGCGTGTGCGCGTCCACGAGCGGTGCGAGCGGAGTGGGCAAGTCGGGGGCGGGACGGTCTCTCGGCACGAAAGATAGAGTAGGCGCACCATGACTGAGACCGGTTCGACCAAGCCTGCGTTCTACATCACGACCGCTATCGCCTACCCGAACGGTGATCCCCACATCGGCCACGCGTACGAGTACATCTCCACCGATGTCCTCGCTCGGTTCAAGCGGCTCGACGGGTTCGACGTGCGGTTCCTGACGGGAACGGACGAGCACGGTCTGAAAATGGCGCAGACGGCGTCGAAGGAGGGCATCTCCACCGCCGATCTGGCGCGCCGTAACTCGGACGCGTTCCAGGCCATGCAGGAGTCGCTGAAGATCACGTTCGACCGGTTCATCCGCACCACGGACGCCGACCACCTCGAGGCCAGCCGCGACCTGTGGCAGAAGATGACCGACAACGGCGACATCTACCTCGACTCGTACAGCGGGTGGTACTCGGTGCGGGACGAGGCGTACTACGCCGAGGGCGAGACCACGCTGCAGGACGACGGTTCCCGCATCGCGACCGAGTCGGGCACCCCGGTGGAATGGACGGAGGAGTCGACGTACTTCTTCCGGCTGTCCGCGTACCAGGACAAGCTGCTCGCACTGTACGAGGAGCGTCCCGACTTCATCCTCCCGGCGGGTCGCCGCAACGAGGTGGCGAGCTTCGTGAAGTCCGGTCTCAAGGACCTGTCGATCTCTCGGTCCACCTTCGACTGGGGTGTACAGGTTCCCGGCGATCCCGACCACGTCATGTACGTGTGGGTCGACGCGTTGACGAACTACCTCACCGGCGTCGGCTACCCCGACACCGACAGTGAGTCGTTCCGGAAGTTCTGGCCGGCCGACGTCCACATGATCGGCAAGGACATCGTGCGATTCCACGCCGTGTTCTGGCCGGCGTTCCTGATGTCGGCAGGTGTCGAGTTGCCGAAACGCGTTTTCGCGCACGGCTTCCTGACCAACAAGGGCGAGAAGATGTCCAAGTCGGTGGGCAACGTCGTCAGTCCGGCGGCCTTGATCGAGGAGTACGGCCTGGACTCGCTGCGCTTCTTCCTCCTGCGCGAGGTGTCGTTCGGACAGGACGGCAGCTACAGCCACGAGGCGATCGTCACCAGGATCAACGCCGACCTGGCCAACGAACTGGGGAACCTGGCTCAGCGGTCCCTGTCCATGGTGGCCAAGAACTGCGATGCGCAGGTGCCGACACCCGGCGAGTTCACCGCCGACGACGAGGCGATGCTCACTCGCGTCGATGCCCTTCACGCCGTGGTGCGCGGCCACATGGACGCCGTCGAGATGCACCTGGCGCTCGACGCGATCTGGTCGGTACTCGCGGAGACCAACCGCTACTTCTCGTCGCAGGAACCGTGGGTTCTGCGCAAGACGGATCCGGCCCGCATGGCGACGGTGCTGTACGTGACCCTCGAGGTGCTCCGCGTGACCGTCCTGCTGACCCAGCCGTTCATGCCCGACAGCACAGCGAAGCTGCTCGATCTGCTCGGTGTGACGGAACGCGAGTTCGACTCGCTGACAACGCGTCTCACGCCCGGCATCGCGCTGCCCAAGCCTACCGGCGTCTTCCCCCGCTACGTCGAACCGGAGGAGTGAGCGGACCGATCGGCGACCGTCGTACCGACCACGGCGAGCAGGATCACGGCCGTCACGGCCCCACTGACGACGGCCGACCCGGGTACCGCCGTGGCCGCGAGCACGGCGACACCGCCGACCGGCGTCACGACGTTCACCAGCCGTGACGACCGGCGGCGCATCGCCACCATCCAGAACCCCAGCACGAAGACCGCGACCGGAATCGTGATCGCGGCGGAGGACTGACGGTCCGACAGCACTCCGTCACCCTCGATGTGCGCGACGGCCACCTCGATACCCGCGGACACCGCGCCCGCCGCCGCGAACACGAAGTAGTGCGTGTAGCCGAAACTCAAGGAGCGGCCGAGTCTCGCCCCGACCGAATCCTCCTGCGACACCGAGAAGTACAGCCACCACATGCCGGCGACGACGACGAGCGTGGCCATCGCGAGGCCGACGAGTTCGACCGTGTGATCGTGTTCGTTGATGCCGCCGACAATGGCCGTCGCCGAGGCCAGCAACGACTCACCGAGCAGGATGAGGGTGAAGAGACCGTAGCGCTCGGCGATGTGCTCGCCGTGCAGCGGCGTCCGTCCCGCGCGCTCCGCCAGCACCGGGACGGCGAGCTCCGCGGCCACCAGCGCGACGAACCCGAGCACGGCGACGCTGTCGGGAAGCGCGAGCCGGGCGACCCACAACACCTGCACGACGGTGATGCCCACCGCGTATCGCATCGCAGTACCGCGGAACTCGTTGTTGCGCAGCCCCGCCCGTATCCACTGACTCACCATCGCCAGTCGCATCACGACATAGCCGATGGTCACCAGCGTGAAATCGTAGTCGATCATCGCGTCGGAGACACCGCTGGCCAGGATCAGTACGCCGGCCATCTGCACGATGGTGGTCACGCGGTACAGCCAGTCGTCGGTGTCGAACGACGTGGCGAACCATGTGAAGTTCATCCACGCCCACCAGATGGCGAAGAACACCATCGCGTAGGCACCGATGCCCGACGCGATGTGGTCCTCCTCCAGCAGATGGGCGAGTTCCACGGAGGCGAACGACACCGCGACGACGAAGACCAGGTCGAAGAACAGTTCCAGCGAACTCGCCGCTCGATGTTCCTCGTTCGGGTCCCGCGGAACCATCGGCCGCAGCGCGAGACTCACCCGTCGGCCAGCTTCTCGAGTTCCTCGAGCGCGGTGTCGAGATGCGTGAGCATGCGCTGCAGCGACGGCACGCTACGCCGATCTCCGACGAGCCCGAAGTTGACGTTGTCGGCGTTGGTCGCGAGCGTGATGTTGAGCGCCTGCCCGTCCAGCACGATCGACGCCGGGTAGACACCGTCGAGTTTCGCACCGTTCCAGTACATCTCGGTCTTCGGACCGGGCACGTTCGAGATGATCACGTTGAACGGAGGCGGTGTGTTGCGCACGAAGCCCGGCACCGGTGTGAGCAGCAGCGGGGCCATCACGGCCGCGCCGTAGCTGAGCGCCTGCAGTGGAGACAGGGTGCGCATCATCGCCTTCGACTCGTTCATCGACGAGACGACGGCGGCGAGTCGGCGTTCCGGATCGGGTTGATCGGTACCGAGGTTGCAGAGCACCGTGGTGACGGCGTTACCGCCGTCCGCGTCCGCGCCGGCCTCCCGCATGGACACCGGCACCATCGCGATCAGCGGCTGGTCGGGCAGTGCGTTGCGGTCGATGAGATAGGACCGCAGCGCCCCGGAGCACATCGTCAGCACCACGTCGTTCAACGTGACCCCCAGCGCTGCCGCGATGTCCTTCATCCTCGACTTGGACCACTGCTGCGAGGCGAAGCGGCGTGCCCCGCCGATCGGCACGTTGAGCATCGTCCGCGGCGCGGTCAGAGGCAGCACCATCTCGTTGCCGCGCAGCTTGTTCAGACCGATCCGGGCCGCGGCGGGTCCGACCCCGGCGAGCTCACCGGCCGCCTTGACGCCCGTGGACAGCAGCGACAGGACGCCACCGTCGTCGACCTTCGCCACCTCGGTGCTCTTCTTCTTCGGCCGCTCGAACAGCGCCGGGTCCCAGATCGGGCCGCAGTCACGGGCCTCGGGATCGGTGGTCAGGGTGCGCTCGAACAACTTGAGCGCTGAGACACCGTCGACCAGCGAGTGGTGGATCTTGCTGTAGAGCGCGACGCGGCCGTCGGCCAGGCCCTCGATGATGTGCAGCTCCCACATCGGGCGATGCCGATCGAGCGGCGCACTGTGCTCGGCGGAGATGTAGCGCAGCAGCTCGCGGATGCGGCCCGGCCGCGGCAGCATGATGCGCCGGACGTGATGCTCGAAGTCGAGCTCCTCGTCGTAGATCCAGCGCACGGTGCCCATGAAGTTCACCGGCGGCGCCGGCCGCTTGCGGAACAGTTTGTAGACGTCGGTGGCGGCCTGGAACGTCTCGTAGAGCTGCATCCCGAAGTCGTCGCCGGCGTCCTCCGGGGGCACGAACAGCTGCAGTCCCCCGACGTGCATGGGGTGCTCGCGCGTCTCGGCCAGTAGGAACATCGACTCTGTGACCGGCATGAAGGGCATGGGGGCGGACCTCTCTCGAACTGCGGAACCGCGTGGTCACGGTGCGGCTCACCTGCAGGTTCACTGTGCTACCCGGAAGTAACGAACCCACAACTATTGCGACAACGTGGGGTCACGGTGTGACCCCGGCAACAACTATTCCTCGAGAAGTGTTTCGTTTCGGCCCTATCGTGCGATTCCCAGTACGAGCAAGGAAGTGGAGGGCCACCCATGAGCATCGCCTCGGCCGAGATGACCGCACCGTCGTCGCTGACACGCACGTCCGCCAGTCGCCGGGTGCGACGCGCCCTCGGCGTCGGCACCGCCGTGGACCGCCAGGAGTTCGAGGGCGGCAGCATGCAGTCCAAGCTTCTCGCCGCGTACCTGCGCCGCACGGTCCGTCCCTTCCTGGGCGTGTGGGCCCGGACCCACAGCCTGCCGTGGCCCATGTCGATGGTCGACCAGGCCGGCCGACTCCTCCCACCCGTGGGTGACACCACCGTCGCGCCCGTGCGGCTCGACGAGTGCCGGGCCGAGTGGGTCCGCACGGACAGCCCGCGTCGTGTCGGTGCCGGCGGCAGGTCCGAGCGACCGACCCGCCGCGCGGACCGCGATCGCGTGATCCTGTATCTCCACGGCGGCGCGTTCGTGGTGTGCGGCCTCAACAGCCACCGCCGGCTCGTCTCGCGCATCGCTCAGTCCACCGGTGCCGACGTGCTGTCGGTCGACTACCGGATGATGCCCCGCAACCCCATCTCGCACGCGGTGGAGGACGGGGTCGACGGCTTCCGCTACCTGCTCGACGCGGGGTACCTGCCGGAGCAGATTTTCATCGCCGGTGACTCCGCCGGCGGCTACCTGGCCTTCATGGTGGCGCTCGCCCTGCAGAGCCAGGGTCTGCCGCCCGCGGGCGGCATCATCGCCCTGTCTCCGCTCACCGATCTCGATCCGACGCGGAAGATGCTGCATCCCAACGCGTCCCTGTGCTCGGTGTTCCCCAAGGGCGCCGTGCCGGCGCTCACCGAGCTGGCGGACGAGGTCGAGGCCCGCATCGTCGTGGACGGCAAGCGTGGTCCCCGCGTCTGCCCCGTCGACGCGGACCTGTCCGCCCTCCCGCCGGTCCTGATCCAGGTCGGATCCACCGAGATGGTCTACGCCGACTCCGAACTGATGGCGGAGCGCCTGGCGGACGCCGGAATCGAGTGCCGTCTCCAGGTGTGGCAGGACCAGGTGCACGTGTTCCACGCCGCGGACTTCGTTCCCGAGTCGGCGCGGGCGATCTCGGAGATCGCCGTCTTCGTCGACGAGCAGGTCCGCCGCGGCACAGTTCCCCTGGCCGGCACCGGGACATGATCACGACACCGACCCAAACCGCCCTGTAGGTGTGGACGGTCGGTTACATTCACGCCATGGCTGTCAGCGGAAACAGAGAAGTCGAGATCGAGGCACCACCGGCCGACGTGCTCGCGGTCATCGCGGACCTCGAGGGTCTGCCGGCCTGGTCGTCGATCCACAAGAAAGTCTCGGTACGCGAGCGTGACGATCAGGGTCGTCCCGTCCTCGCCGAGATGACCGTCGCCGTCATGGGATTCACCGACGAGCAGGTGCTGCGCTTCACGTGGTCCGACATGTCGGTGGCATGGGACGTCGTCGAGAGCACCCAGCAGAAGTCGCAGCACGCGGAGTACCGCCTCAGCGAGACCGACAAGGGCACCCACCTCGAGTTCGAGATCACGCTGGACCCAAAGATCCCCGTGCCGGGATTCATCGTCAAGCGCGGGACCAAGTCCGTCCTCGAGACGGCGACCGACGGACTGCGCCAGCAGGTCGTCGGCTGACGTCGCGGCGTCGGCGTCAGCCGCGCGCGGCCAGCACCGCTTCGTAGAGCGCACGCTTGGACACGTCCGCCGCCGTCGTGGTGGCCACCCGTGCGCACGCGTCCTTGAGGCCGAGCCCGGCGGACACGAGATCCTCCACCTCCGCGACGAGGTCGGCGGGATCCGCACTGACGGGCTCGGCTCCGGCCAGGACCACCGTGATCTCGCCGCGCACGCCGTCGGCGGCCCACGCGGCCAACTCCCCCAGCGTCCCTCGCTTCACTTCCTCGTAGGTCTTGGTCAACTCCCGGCACACCGCGGCGCGCCGATCGGGGCCGAGTACCTCGGACGCGTCGGCGAGGCAGTCCGCGATGCGGTGCGGGGCCTCGAAGAACACGACGGCGCGGCTCTCCGTCGTCAGCGTGCGCATCCACGCCTGCCGGGGACCACGCTTGCGAGGGGCGAACCCGTCGAAGCAGAAGCGCTCGACCGGCAACCCCGACAGGGCCAGTGCGGTGGTCACGGCGGACGGCCCGGGCAGGCAGGTCACGCCGATCCCCGCCTCTGCGCACGCGGCGACGAGTCGGTAACCCGGGTCGCTCACCGAGGGCATACCGGCGTCGGTGACCAGCAGGACCCGCCGTCCCTCGCGCATCTCGGCGAGCAACAGGGGAACCCGATCGACCTCGACCTGGTCGTAGAAACTGACGACGCGACCGGTGATCTGCACACCGAGAGCCGTGGCCAGGGACTTCGTGCGACGCGTGTCCTCCGCCGCGACGACATCGGCCGTGGCCAGTGCGTCGCGCAGTCGGGGCGACGCGTCTGCGGGGTCCCCCATCGGTGTCGCACCGAGTACCAGCACGCGTCGTCCTCATCTCGCTCGTCGGTCACGACCGCGGTCGCCGTCGGCATCTAGCCTACGATCGAATCGTGACCCTCGTGACCGCGCGTATCCCCACCGGTCGCGACGGTTCCGACGAGTACCTCACCGCGCCGCGCCCGGCTCTCCCGCCCGCAGTGTTCGGGCCCACCGACCGCATGCGCGGATGGATCGTCACCGCGGTCCTCACGGTCCTCGCGGCCGTCACCCGCTTCACGATGCTCGGCTATCCGACCGACGCGGGCACCCCGGTATTCGACGAGAAGCACTACGCCCCGCAGGGCTACCAGGTGCTCACCGGCGGCGGCGTCGAGGACAACCCGGCCTACGGCCTCGTCGTCCACCCGCCCGTCGGCAAGCAGCTGATCGCCGTCGGCGAGGCACTGTTCGGCTACACCGGATGGGGTTGGCGGCTGTCGTCGGCCGTCTTCGGTGTGATCCTCGTTCTCCTCGTCGTCCGCATCGTGCGCCGCATGACGCGCTCGACGCTGCTGGGCGCGATCGCCGGGATCCTCATGATCGTGGACGGTGTCACGTTCGTGACGTCCCGAGTCGGCATGCTCGACATCTTCATGGTCGTGTTCGTCGTCGCCGCGTTCGGCGCTCTGGTCCGCGACCGGGACGACGTCCGGGAGCGGTTGCACCGGGTCGCCGTCGAGGGCCGCATGGAGATGACCACGTGGGGCCCGCGTCTCGGCGTCCGCTGGTGGCGGTTCGGCGGCGGACTCCTGCTCGGTCTGGCGTGCGGAACGAAGTGGTCGGGCATCTACTTCGTCGCGTTCTTCGGACTGCTCAGCGTCGCCTTCGACGTCGCGGCGCGTCGCCAGTACGGGGTCACCCGGCCGTGGGTCGGCACCGCCGTGCGCGACGTCGGACCCGCGCTGTACGCGCTGGTGGCGATTCCGCTCGTCGTCTATCTGGCCACCTACGCCGGCTGGTTCGCGAGTGAGACCGGCGTCGACCGGAACGCCGTGGGCACCGACATCGGGACGGGCGGACCGTTCTCGTTCGTGCCCGCCGCTCTGCGCTCGCTCTGGTACTACAGCGGCAACGTCCTCGACTTCCACGCCGGACTGACCAACTCGGCCGGTAACCGCCACCCGTGGGAGTCGAAGCCGTGGACGTGGCCGATGGGTCTGCGGCCGATGCTCTACTACTTCGCCGACGGGCAGCAGATCACCGGTTGTTCGACGGGCGGCAACTGCGTCAAGGCCGTCATGCTCATCGGCACGCCTGCTCTGTGGTGGGTCGCGTTCCCGATGCTCGGCTGGGCGCTGTGGAGCACCGTGGCCCGCCGCGACTGGCGCTACGCCGCCGTGCTCGTCGGCTACGGCGCCGGCATCCTGCCGTGGTTCCTGACCCTCGACCGTCAGATGTACTTCTTCTACGCCGCGGCGCTCGCGCCCTTCCTCGTCATGGGCGTCACCCTGGTCCTCGGCGACATCCTCGGGCGAGGACTCCGCGGTGGGCAGGGTCGCGAGCGCCGCACGCTCGGTCTGCTGCTGGTCTCGCTGTACGTCGCCGTGGTGATCGCCAACTTCGTGTGGCTCTGGCCGATCCTCACGGGTCTGCCCATCAGTCAGGAGACGTGGCAGCAGCAGCTCTGGCTGCCGAGCTGGCGCTGACCGCTCAGAGCTCGGTGCGCCCGGCCTTCGTCAGCCGGAGACGTCGACGACGTTGCGTGAGCACCAGTGGATCGTGCGACAGGTCGCGGTAGAGCGACACCGACAGCCCGATCATGACCAGCACGAACGGCGCCGCGGCGATGATTGTCATGGTCTGCAAGCCGTTGAGCGCGTCCGCGCCGCCCGTCCACAGGATGATCGCGGCGGTGCCACCGGTGATGGCTCCCCAGAACACGACGACCCAGCGGCTGGGCTCGAGGGTTCCGCGCTGACTGAGGGTGCCCATGACCATGGACGCCGCGTCGGCACCGGAGACGAAGAAGACGGCCACGAGAATCATCACGACGACCGTCGACAGCCCGAAGAGCGGCAGGTTCTCGAGCATGCCGAACAGCTGAGACTCGCTGCTGGCGCGCGCGGCCAGGTCGATGCCGTCGCGCTGTTCGCCGATACCGGCTCCGCCGAAGATCGAGAACCACACCAGGCTCACGGCACTCGGGATCACGATGACACCGATGATGAACTCACGAACGGTGCGGCCACGGCTGATGCGGGCGAGGAACATGCCGACGAAGGGGGTCCAGGAGACCCACCAGGCCCAGTAGAAGATCGTCCACGACGACAGCCACGACGCGGTCTCCGGATCGGACGACGCCGCCGAGCGAGCCGACATGTGGAACAGCTGGCTCGCGTAGTCGCCGATGGTGGTGGGAATCAGGTTGAGGATCAACACCGTCGGGCCCAGCACGAACACGAAGAGTGCGAGGACGAGTGCCAGCACCATGTTGATGTTGGACAGCCACTGGATGCCCTTGGCGACGCCGGAGACCGCGGACGCGACGAAGGCGAGGGTCAACAGCGCGACGATGGCGACGAGCAGGAGCGTGCCGGCCTCACCGAGCCAGCCGATGACCTCGACACCCGAACCGATCTGCAGCGCACCGAGTCCGAGGGAGGCGGCGGTACCGAACAGCGTCGCGAAGATGGCGAGGATGTCGATGACCTTGCCGATCGGGCCCTCGGCGCGGCGACCGAGGAGCGGGAGGAAGGCGGAGCTGATGAGCTGACGACGGCCGCGGCGGTAGGTGCTGTACGCGACGGCGAGACCCATGACGGCGTAGATGGACCACGGATGCAGGCTCCAGTGGAACATCGTGGTGGCCATGGCCGTTCCGACACTGCTGTCGGTGCCGGGCGGCGGCGTGACGAAGTGCGTCAGCGGCTCGGAGACGCCGTAGAACATCAACCCGATGCCCATGCCGGCGCTGAACATCATGGCGATCCAGCTGACGGTCTTGAACTCCGGCTTCTCCCCGTCCTTGCCGAGCGGGATACGTCCGTACTTCGACATCGCCAGGTAGATGCAGAAGAGCACGAAACCGGTGGCG
Source organism: Rhodococcus sp. BP-316 (assembly GCF_019836105.1). NCBI lineage: Bacteria > Bacillati > Actinomycetota > Actinomycetes > Mycobacteriales > Nocardiaceae > Rhodococcus > Rhodococcus sp. BP-316. The sequence goes on from NZ_JABUEE010000003.1 coordinate 403,430, forward strand.
GAGATGATGAACAGCCAGCCCATGTTGGTGACGAGCCAGTCCAGCATCGAGGACGTCACGTTCTCGAGGCTCGTCGGTCCGGCCAGTCCCCAGACGATGATGCCCGTGACGACGGCTGCCGCGACGCCGAACACCACGGGGTCGAGGGTGGCGCGCCGCGGCGCCGGTTCCTGCGACCCGGGGTCCTGCGCATCGGGGTGCGCGGAGGTGGGCAGCACGGCAGATGCCGCGGACGACGGAACGTCCGCGGCATCATCGCGTGGGGTGTCAGCCGGTCCTGTGTCCGTGTCCATACGCGATGTCATGAGACGTCACGTTGCTCGCCTCGACGCCCCGGTGCAAGTTCACAGACTGTTTTCGCAGGTCAGGACGATACGCGTGCACGTGACTTCGGACGGCGGAATGCGCGGTCGACACTGTACGTGCCCGAGCCGACTGCCGCGAGGAGAAGCGCTCCGGCGCCGAGTGCGACGACCAGTTCCCAGCCGCCCTCGCCGACGAACACGCCCTTGTCGAGGTGCACGAAGACGAGCGCGCCGACCATGTCGGCGACCAGCAGCAGAGCCGCGACGGACGTCAGCACGCCCAGGATCAGAGCGGCTCCACCGATGAGCTCGACGAAGGTGGCGAAGTACGCCGACACCTGCGGGGCCGGAATGCCCATGCCCTCGAAGCCGGCGGTGGTGGCATCGAGCCCGTTGGTACGCAGTTTCTGCCACCCGTGGGCGACGAACACGACGCCCAGGGCGATGCGCGCGACGAGTGCGGCGATGTCTCGAACGACGACAGGTGTCTTCACAGTGATCCTCTGATGGGTCGGGGTGGATTCGGGATCACGATGACACACTTAGGTTGAAGCGTCAACCTTGGTGGTGTCAGGAGTCCGTGAGCGCCGTCCGGACGTAGCGCAGAGCCACCTCGTCGTCGATGCCGGCGCGACGCGCCGCGCGGACGTACTCCGTGGCCGCGAGTTGCACTGCCCCTGCCGAAGGATCGCCGCCGGCCGCCACGAAGGTGCCCGACCGCCCCCGGGTCTCGATCACGCCGTCCTTCTCGAGTTCGCGGTACGCCTTCGCCACCGTGTTGGGAGCGAGGTCCAGCGTCGCCGCGAGAGCTCGCACCGTCGGCAGTTTCGATCCCGCGATGAGCTGCCCCGACCGCACCGCGGCCACGATCTGCGACCGCACCTGGTCGAACGGCGCCGTCCCCGACGCACCGTCGATCGTGAACCTCATCGGTCCCACTCCCGCCATACTTGCTCCATGTCCGTCACGATCTATCACAACCCCCGGTGCTCGACGTCCCGCAACGTACTCGCGGCCATCCGCGACGCGGGGGTGGAGCCGACCATCGTGCCCTACCTGACCACCCCGCCGGACGAGGCGACGTTGCGAGCCCTCATCTCCGATGCCGGCCTCACCCCGCGCACCGCTGTGCGCAAGCGCGAGACACTGTACAAGGAAATCGATCTCGCGAATGCCGACGACGAGACGGTCCTGCGCGCCATGCTGACGCATCCGGTACTCATCGAGCGGCCCTTCGTGGTCGGCGAGAAGGGCACCGTCCTGGCGCGCCCGGCGGCCACGGTGAGCACGGTCCTCTAGCCGGCCGGACAACAGCGGGAAGGCCGGCGGCCGGCCGGACATCTGCGGGAAGGCCGGAGGTCAGACGGGATCGCGGGCGACGGGGCAGGACATGCAGCGGGGTCCGCCGCGGCCCGATCCCAGTTCCGATCCCGAGATGCGCAGCACCTCGATGCCCGACGCCTCGAGGCGCGCGTTGGTCTCGACGTTGCGTTCGTACGCGACGACGACGCCGGGAGCCAGTGCGAGCGTGTTGTTCCCGTCGTCCCACTGCTCACGTTCGGCGGTGACGTTGTCGAGTCCGGTGTCGATGACCCGCAGTTTGCCGATACCCATGGCGTCGGCCGCGGCGTCGAGGAACGGGCCCGCGCCGGTGATGGTCACACCGGTGTCCTCGCGACGAATCGTGAACGCGGACAGCGTGTCCTGGATGATCGGGTACATCACCACCGCGTCGGTGTCGACCATCGTGCACACGGTGTCCAGGTGCATCGACGCCCGTTCCTGCGCGATGGGCACCACGAGCACGGTGTGCGCGAGGTCGTCGTCGAAGAGGCTGCGCGCGAGCGCTTCGGCACCGGCGGGCGTGGTGCGTTCACCGACTCCCACGGCGACGACGCCGGGCGCCATCAGCAGCACGTCGCCGCCCTCCACCGGCGCGGTGTGCGACTCGTAGGCCCGGCGCACACCGAGGAATCGTGGATGGAAGGCGTAGATCAGATCCGTCAGCGACGTCTCCCGAGCGCGGGCCCGCAGCGCCAGCGACGTGATCGCGACGCGTTGCTGGATCCAGAACGACGAGTCGCGGGTGAACAGCAGGTTCGGGAGCGGCTCGATGACGAAGTCGCCGCCGTGGTGCATGCGCCGGACCAGCGAGACACCCGAGTCGTCCGCTACCGGCAGTTCGTCGAAGGTCATGCCTGCCATCAGCACGGTCGCCAGTTCGGGTGCGGGCAGGCCGCGGAGGTAGGTCGCCAGGTCCCGGGCGAGCACGTGTCCGAGCCGCCGGGGTTCCACCGCGGCGGCGACACCCTGCACGCGTGCGGCACCGCTGAGGGCCAGGGTCTCGGTCAGCAGATCACCGAGCAGGAGGACCTCGACACCGCGTCCTCGCAGCAGGTCGGCGAACGCGTCGTGCTCGTCGCGAGCGCGGTCCACCCACGGCAGTCCATCGAACAGCAGCTGATCGTTGTTGCGTGGGGTGAGTCGGCGCAGCTCGTCGCCAGGGCGGTGCAGCATGACCGTCCGGAGCGTTCCCACCTCGGAATCCGCTCCCAGCGGAGCCGTCGCGTCCATGCCAGAACGGTAGTGCGTGAGCGCCGACTCGGCACGCGCTCCGCCGCGACACGCGCGTGAGGTCAGCGCAGCAGTCGGGAGAAGTAGTCGTTGGCCGCCTGCATGGTCATCTCGTAGGGGCGCGCGAACTTGCGCGACACCCAGTACCCCACCCGGATGTCGTTGCTCGAGTAGACGAGGAAGTGCCGCTTCGCCATCCCGGTCAGGATCTTCTCCGCGACCACCTCGGGGGACACGGCGTGGGCCTCGAAGCGTGCGGTCAGCTTCGTCACGCGTGGGTCGTCGCGATCCACGCCGGCGATGTCCACCGTCTCGACGAGCGGTGTCCGCACCGCCCCGGGGACCACGAGCGAGACGTCGATGCCGTGCCGGGCGAGGTCGTAGCGCAACACCTCGGACATGCCGCGCACGCCGAACTTGCTGGCGCTGTACGCCGCGTGCCACGGATACGCGAGCAGGCCGGCCGACGACGACACGTTGACCAGGTACCCACCGCGACCCGCCGCGATCATCGGGGGAACGAAGCACTGGGTGACGTGGATCGGGCCCATCAGGTTGATGTCGATCAGCGCCTTCCACGTCTCGTGGGCCATGTTCTCGACGGTGCCCCACGCGGAGATCCCGGCCACGTTCATGACGACGTCGACGCTCCCCACCTCGGCGTGCACGGCGTCCGCGAACGAGGCGACGGCGTCGTGGTCGGAGACGTCGAGCGCACGCGAGGCGACGACGCTGCCGCCGTTCTCGGCGATGGTGGCGGCCGTGGCGGCCAGTCCCGCCTCCGCGATGTCCGTGACGACCAGCCGCGCCCCACGCCGCGCGGCCTCGATCGCCGTGGCGCGACCGATGCCGCTGGCGGCGCCGGTGACCAGCACGATCGCCCCGCGCAGGTCGGTCCACGACCGTCGCGGACGTCTCCCTCTCAGCCTGCTCTGCACCATCGCGTCGCACTCCCCCCTCGCCGGCCTGCTGTGGTGCCCGACACTACCGGTCGAGTGTGCGCGCTCCGACTTGTCAGAGGCGCGACGACCGGCGCAGAATCTGCCACCATGGCGTTGATCTCGAAGGGCTTCGTGGGCCGCCGGCGCGGCGACGACGGTCGGACTCCCCCCGGCCAGTACCTGACCAACGATTTCCCGGTTCTCGCCATCGGGCCCGCGCCCGTGGTCGCGACCGACACGTGGTCGTTCTCCATCACGTCCGAGACCGGTGAGACCCGGACCTGGACGTGGGACGAGGTGGCCGCGCTGCCGCACGAGACCCCGACGGTCGACATCCACTGCGTCACCAAGTGGTCGAAACTCGACACCAACTGGAACGGCGTGAGTCTCGACGTGCTGCTGGACGGTCTCGACACCGAGGCCGGATACGTCGTCGTGCACGGCTTCGACGGATACACCACCAATCTGCCCCTCGAGGACCTGCGAGACGGGAAGGCCTGGCTGGTCACCGAGTTCGACGGAGAGCCGCTCGCACGCGAACACGGCGGTCCCGCAAGGCTTCTCGTGCCGCACCTGTATTTCTGGAAGTCGGCGAAGTGGGTCTCGCGCATCGAACTCACCGAGGAGAACGAACAGGGATTCTGGGAGCGCGGCGGCTATCACGACTACGGCGACCCGTGGCGCGAGCAGCGATACCAAGGCGACTGACGTGACCACCGGATCCACCGCCGGGGTCGGGGCCCGGCCGTGGCTCGTCGCGAGGGTCCTCGAGGTGCGGCGCGAGACACCGACCGCCTCGACGCTGGTGCTCGACGTCGACGGCTGGCCGGGACATCTCGCCGGACAGCACGTGGACGTGAAGCTGACCGCCGAGGACGGGTACAGCGCGCAGCGCAGCTACTCCCTCGCCTCCGCACCGGACGGCACGTCGCGCATCGAGATCGCCGTGCAGAACGTCTCCGACGGCGAGGTGTCCCCCTACCTCGTCGGCGCCGTCGAGGTGGGCGACCGGTTCGAGATCCGCGGACCCGTCGGCCGGTGGTTCGTCTGGCGGCCGTCGGCACCCACCGAGACCCCGTCACCGCCTGTCCTGCTGGTGGGCGGCGGCTCGGGCATCGTTCCGCTCCGCGCGATGGTCCGCGCGCAGGCCGCGGCGGGATCGAGCGGCGGCCGGGTGCCGTTCCGCGTGCTCTACTCGGTCCGTGAACCGGCGGAGGTGTACTTCGCCGACGAGTGGGCGCATCCGCCCGCGGGAGTCGACGTCACCACGCTCTACACGCGGCGCGCTCCCACCGGCTCCCGCAGGCCGCTCGGCCGCATCACGATCGAGGATCTCGACGCGCACGGGTGGCCCGCCGAGTTCGAGCCGCGGTGCTACATCTGCGGGCCCACGAGCTTCGTCGACACGGTCGCGGACATGCTGGTCGAGCGAGGACATGCACCGGCGAACATCCGCACGGAGCGCTTCGGCCCCAGCTGACAACCGTCCCCGCCCGGCCGAGTTCAGAGGCGGGTGGTCATCTCGTCCTGGTAGTCGCGGACAGTGCGTTCGATGCGTGCGGCATCGTCGGCGTCACCGCGTTTCCGAGCGTCGTCCGCGCGTGACTGCAGCACGCGGATGGCCTTGCGCAGCTCGTTGTCGGACATGCGGCGGTCGGTGCGTTCGCGCGTGGCGATGTCTTCCATGGGTCTCTCCCGACGTCACTCGTGCGGTCGACACACGATGCCGTGTGTCTCACGTCACAGTGTGCGCCGGGAGAGCGCCGAACGCTAGTGGTTGCTGGAGACGCCGGTGTCGCTGGTGGCGTCGGCACCCGAGCGATCGCGCACGAAGCTGGAGAGGCTTCGCGAGGCGAACTCGCGGAAGTACGGGAGCTTCGCCGGCGGCACGAGCGAGGGCAGGATGGTGTGCCAGACCTGCTCCATGCGCACGGCGGCACCGTCGAGGCGCGCAGTGCCCTCGGCGACCATCAGCACGCCACTGAGCATCTCCGAGACCAGGCAGGACGCGGTCTCGGCGTCCAGCGAGTCGATGACGTCACCGTGCTCGATGGCACGCTCGAAGAGGTGCGAGAAGATGTTCTGCCACGTACCGAAGACGCTCCCCCGCGTGGGGTCCGGTGCGTCCACCTCGAGCTGCAGGCGGTACATGATGCGCACCAGGTTGTCGGTATTGGCAAGGTCGAGAACGGAATACGTGATCCCGATGACGGATTCCAGTGCGGGAGAACGGCTGTCGACCATTCCGGTGCAGGCGGCCGCGACACGCTCACGACCCTCGTCGACGAGCGCGCGCGCCAGCTCTTCCTTGGAGGCGAAGTGGAAGTACAGCGCGCCCTTGGTCACACCCGACTCCGCCGAGACCTGGCTCAGGGTCGCCGTGGCGTGGCCGACCCGCAGGAACAGATCGGCGGCAGCCCGCAGGGCCGCGGACCGCGTTGCCTCTGCACGTAATTGCCTGACCATTGTTACTCCCCACTAGTCACGCGCGTTCGGACCGGTGCTCCGAACCGCCGGTGTGAATCCCGTGTCACACCCTTCTACTGCGCGTGATCATGATAGGCACAGGTTGGACTCGAACACCGCCACAGAAATGCACTCGAGACAAAATCACAATGACGACCAGCGCTCGAGCGAGTCCAGGCACCGCTCCGACTGCTTCTACTCGTCGGTAGGTTCTTTATCTCGACGAGAGCCGACTTCTCGTCCGCCGGCACCGGACGTCGGCGCACGTCATTGCAGCGAGACGGCGACGAAGATCTCGACGTTCCCGTCGGCTGAGAGGCACTCGAACTCCACCCCGCCGGCGCGCACGATCGAGCCGTCGGCGATGGCCTCCTCGGCCTGCGCCCACGCGTCCTCCGCCCGGTCGGGCAGCGTCATCGACGGCGTGAAGACCGCGAACGCTCCCGACGGAACCGTGACGAAGACGTCGCCGATCGGCACGTCGTCGACGTTCCCACGAGGTACGCCGACGACGACGTTGCAGACACCACGCTGATCCGGGACGTAGACGGTGTAGACGTCGGCGTCCTCCGGTTCACGTTCGCGGATACGTTCACGCAGGAACACGACGAGATCGCTGGCGCTGCCCTCGGGTCCGGGATCGACACCGGGCACGACCAGTCCGCCGAACACCATGCTCGGACGTGCCACGAGACGGAACGTCATCCCGCACCGCCGACGCCCCGCGAGCCGGGCGTCGCGACCGGAACGTACATCTCGATCTTGTACGCGTGGGGATACACCTCGAACTCACCGGTGAAGGCACGAGTGAAGGACCCCATCTCCTCCGCGTGGGTGATCTCGTTCCACAGCGTCGTCAGGACCTGCGGAAAATTGCCGACCGCGGAGAATTTCGCATAGCGCCCCGCCGGCACACGCGCCACGATGTGCCCGCGGCGCACGTCACCGTCCGCGACGCGGTACCCGACGATCTGCGTGCTGTAGGACCCGATCGCGGGAACGAAGTCGGTGTAGATCGACCCGAGCGGTTCACCGATGTCCTGGTTCAGGATTCCGGACCACGCACGTTCGAGATTGGTGTCGTAGAGAGAGCCCAACGCCCGTTTCGGGCTACGCACAGGGAGACCCGCAACCCACGTTTCCGCGAGGTCGACGAATTCGATGGTCATGACGGGCTCCCGTGCAACGGCTTCGATGTCCGCGTGGTGGTCACTGACATTCCGGCGGACCGGCACTCGCGACCCCGCCCGGAGAAGTGCCCACCCGCCGAATACCACGACGCGCCCTCACCATACAGTGCCGCGTCAGGGGAGAACGGATACCCCGTGAGATCCGTCCATTCCTGCCGAGGCCGGCAACGCCTCCACGGGCGGCGGTGCATCGGACCGCCACTGCACCACGGCGGCTCCCGTCAGAATTGCTGCACCACCTGCGATTTGAGTGAGAGACACCGTCTCGCCGAGCAGGAGCCACGCCGCAACCACCGCGCACAGCACCTCGACCAGCGCGATCACCGATGCGGTCGATGCCCCGAGGGCGCGGGACGCCATGATCCCGAAAACGTACGCGACGGCTGCGGAGACCAGGGCGAGCACTGCGACGGCAGTCCACCACGGCCACGCCCGGCCGTCGAGAGCGACGTCGTTCGTCGACACCTGCAACGGAACCATTCCCAGCATTCCGGCGACGCCGACCACAATGGCGCCCACCGCCAGTCCGGCGGCCGAGAGAACCAACGGATCGACGGCGTCACCCTGTTTCGCGGACACCACGAAGTAGAACGCGAGACACACGGCGGCGGACAGTCCCCAGAGCACGCCGACAGGATCGAACACGGCGCCGTCGAACACGTCGAGCACGACCAGCGCACCGCCGAGCGCGAGTGCGACACCCGCCATCGTCGTCGGGCGGGGGCGCCGCCGGGTGGTGATCCAGATCCAGCCGATCACCAGGACCGGCCCGAGGTACTCGAGCATGAGTGCGACACCCACCGAGAGGTGTTGGATCGCATTGAAGAAGCAGACCTGGGCTCCTGCCACCGCGACGACGCCGTACGCGACGACGGTGACGGGAGCCGAGAGCACCCCGCGGAGTGCGCCGCGGCGCAGCAGGACGACGACGGGCAGGAGGATCACCGCACCGCCAACGATGCGAGCGAGCACCGCGGACTCGGGCGACCACCCGGTGTCGGTGAGCGCCTTCGCGAACGGGCCCGACATTCCGAACGCGATCGCGGAGGTCACGGCGAACGCGACACCGGAACGGGAGGACACCATGAGCGGCCCTTTCGAGGATCCGGCCACACCGTCGGGTACGTCGCCCGTCATGTCATGACCGTAACTGTAGATTGGTCATGACACTAGAGACCCGGAAGGTCAGGAGTCAAATGCTTTTTGCTCATGACACACGCACCGCCCTCGTCTGGGCGGCGGCGCTGATCAACACCGCCGCGAACGGCGAGGACCACCTCCCTGACGTGAGCACCCTGTCGTCGATGCTCGACGAGCACGAGTGGACGGGGCGCCGCGACGGCACACAGGAGGAACTCGACGCCGTGCGGGCCCTGCGCCCGGCCTGGCGGGCGCTGTGGGAGACGGGCGAACCCGACGCCGTCGTACCCGTCGTCAACGCGATGCTGGCCGCATCCGACGCCCGGCCGTACCTCACCCGCCACGGCGACTGGGGCTGGCACATGCACGTCAGCGACGACGACGCGCCCCTCGCCGATCGCATGACGGCCGAGACCGCCGTCGCCCTCGCCGACATGGTGCGGTCGGACGAGCTCGAGCGGCTCCGCCTGTGCGACGCACCGGACTGCGACGCGGTGCTCGTCGACCTCTCCCGCAACCGATCGAGGCGGTACTGCGATACGGGAAACTGCGGCAACCGCGCCAACGTCGCCGCGTACCGGGCCCGCAAGAAGATCTGACGGCGACCGGTTCGGGTGAACCGATATTCGCACAATTCCTGATCATCCGGATTCACTCCGTGGTCACCGGACCAGCCACTGGTAGCTACCCCGCTCAATAACGGTGGTTCGCTCCATCTGTTGTCGCGCAACATCATACGACTCATCGGTGGCTTTGACGCCACCTGCAGCCGGGGTTACCGTCGGTGATCGCGGCGGCCCGCCGGGCCGCACGCCTCATCGCTTCTCCTCGTCTCGGGAGCCACACCATGTCGATCTCGACGTCCCTCGACGGGCGGGTGCAGAGCCACACCCGCGCGCATCTGTCCGAGTCTCGTGCACGCGTGGCCTCCATGCTGGGCGACATCGTCGAGGACCGCTCCCTCGGAGCCAGGCTGTGGTCGACCGACGACGTCGAGTACCTCAACTGTGGCGGGTACGGGACCCTCCTGCTCGGCGCCCGGCATCCCCGCGTCGTCGACGCGGTGATCGGCCAGCTCGGACGCCATCCCGTCTCCACCCGCACCCTGCTCGAACCTCGGGTGGCCGAGGCCGCGGCGGCGCTGGCGGCCCGCCTGCCGGACTCGCTGTCGAAGGTCTACTTCGGCGCCTCCGGAACCGAGGCCACCGAAGCCGCCGTCAAGATGGCCTGCAGCGCCGGCCACCATCGCCTGATCGGGGCGAGCCGCGGCTACCACGGCAAGACCCTCGGCGCGCTCGCCCTCACGGCGAATCCGTCGTATCAGAACCCGTTCCGTCGACTGTTCACCGCGGCGACCACAGTTCCGTACGGCGACGTCCAGGCACTGTCGGACGCACTCGGCGACGACGCCTCCGACGCCTGCGTGGTCCTCGAACCCGTGCAGGGCGAGGGCGGGGTCGTGCTCCCGCCCCGCAACTACCTCGCGGTCGCCTCGGCACTGTGCCGTGAACGCGGAGCCCTCCTCGTGATCGACGAGATCATGACCGGGCTCGGACGCACCGGCCTGATGTGGGAGAGCGAGCGGGACGCCGTCGATGCCGACATCGTCCTCGTGGGAAAGAGTCTGGGCGGCGGCGTGATTCCCGTGTCGGCCGCCGTCGCGACACCGCGCGCCTTCCGTGCCTTCGACATCGACTTCGGCATCCACACGTCGACCTTCTCCGGTGCGCCGCTGGGGATGGCGGCCGCGTGCGCCGCGCTCGAGGTCATCGACGACGAGAAGCTGGTGGCGCGATCCGCACGGACGGGCGGACGACTGCTCGACGAGTTGCGCATACTCACAGCGGATCTCGGGACCGTGGAGGTCCGCGGTCGAGGGTTGCTCATCGGGCTCGACTTCGGCGACGCCGGCACCGCCGGCCGCTTCCTGCTCGCGCTGCTCGACCGGCGCGTCGTGGCCAACCACTCCCTGAACGCCAGTCCAGTCGTGCGTTTCACTCCCCCGGCCACGATGACCGAGGCTGATGTCGACTGGATGCTCACCGCCGTCGGCGACGCACTGCGCGAGACGTTCTCGAAAGGACACCGATGACGATTCTGCTGACCGGAGCCTCCGGCGTCGTCGGACTGCCGACGCTCCGCGCCCTCACCGAGGACCACGACGTCGTCGTGCTGGAAGGTCGACGGGCCGTGCCGCACTCGGGGATCACTGTCCGCGGCGACCTCCGCGCGCCACACCTCGGACTCGACGACCGGACGTGGTCCGCCCTCACCCGCGACGTGGACACCGTCGTGCACTGCGCCGGCGTCGTGGACTTCGGGATCGACGACGCGTCCACCCGGGCCGTCAACGTCGACGGAGTCCGCCACATCGTGGAGCTCTCCCGGGACGCGTCGGCACGCCTGGTGCACGTCAGCACCGCCTTCGTCGGCCAACCCGTGATCCCGGACGTCACCGGCGGACTCGCCACCATGCACCCCGGTGCGTACATCGCCAGCAAGAGGGACGGCGAGGATCTCGTGCGGAGCAGCGGCGTCGACTGGACCATCGTCCGCCCGTCCATCGTGTGCGGCGATTCCGAGACCGGTGAGATCTCCGAGTTGCAGGGGCTGCACACCCTCGTGCGCGCCTTCCTGCGCGGGACGTTGCCGGTCGTCCTGTGCGAGGACGCGCTGCAGTACGACTTCGTGCCGTGCGACGTCGTCGCACGGTCGATCGCGACGGTGGTGAACCACCCGCGGCAGTACGACCGCGAGCACGTGTGGGTCACCAGCGGGGCCGCGGCACTGGACATCGACTCGCTCGTCGCCGTGCTGGTCGACGAGGCCACCCGCCTCGGGATCGCGGTGGACGCGCCTCGCCGGCTGCACCCGGACGTGTTCCAGCGCCTGTGGAAGCCGGCCTTCTTCGACCTGCTCGACCCCGCGTCGCAGACGAAGTTCGCCAATCTCCTCGCCTCCGTCGCGAACCTGTTCAACACCAGCCCGTTTCCCACGTCGCTCGGGTCCGGACCCCTCCCTCCCGCGCAGACGGCGGGCACCATCGAACGCTCCGCCCGCCTCACCGCCCGACATCTGGTGGAGCGCTCCCCCGGCGCCTATCCCGTCCTGCAGTCCGCCTGACCGTCGATTCCATTCGAGGAGTTCTCATGTCCCCCAGCATCATCAGTGTGATCGCCACCCTCACCGGCGTCACTCCGGACGACGTGTTCGATCGGGTCAGCGACTTCGCCTCCTTCGGCGATCACGTACCCATGGTCGACCGCATCACCGTGACGGATCCCGAGTCGCGGGACGCGGCCGGGTACGTTCGATCGTCGTCGTGGTCGACCCACTTCCGCGGCGGTCTGCTGCAGTGGGTCGAGACGGACACCGTCGACGTGCCCGGCCGCACCGTCACCTTCGAGCAGTCGAGCGGCGACCTGGGATCGTTCGACGGCCGGTGGGCGGTGCGGGAGACCGGCGACGGCGCCGTCGAGATGGCCTTCGACGCCGCCGTCGACATCGGCATCCCGTCGATGGCCGACATGCTCAATCCGGTCGCCGCACAGGAACTGGCCACCGGCGTGCACCAGATCGTCGACGGGCTCTTCGGCTCGGGCGTCGTCTCCGTCGAGACCGGGTCGCGGCTCACTCAGCGCTGACGGACCGGCCCCGGCCTATGCTGAACGCGTGCTCGGCCGACGGCAGTTCCTCCGCGGGGCCGGCGCGGCTGCGGCCGCCGCCGCCCTGGCGGGGTGTTCCCGAGATACGTGGTGGCAGGACGCTTCCGGCCGACTGCGCATCGCCACCGGCAACGTGGGTGCGGTGTTCGACGAGTACGGCGCGGCTCTGCGCACAGAGGCCACGCAGGTGCTGCCGGGTGTGCGCTCGGAGGTCGTCGTGACCGGCGGCTCCGTGGGAAACGTGCTCGACCTCTCGTCGGGCACCGCGGACGTCGCGTTCTGTCTCGGCGACACGGCGCTCGACGCGGTGCGCGGCGAAGGGGCCTTCGACTCCCCGGTCCCCCTGACCGCGCTGGCCCGGCTCTACGACAGCTTCCTGCAGATCCTCGTCCCGGTGGATTCCCCGGTCACGGGAATCCAGGATCTGACGGGCGTGCGCCTGAGCGCGGGCCAGACCGACTCGGGCACCCGGTCGGTGACCGAGAGGTGCCTGGCCGCAGCAGGAGTGGACACGGCGGACGTCGACTTCGTCCCGCAACCGCTCGGCGAGGCGACGGCGGCGCTGAGCACCGGACGCGTCGACGCGCTGGCCTTCGTCAGCGGGTTCCCGGTGCGGGCACTGGTCGAGCTGGGCGCGCGCACACCGGTCCGCGCGCTGGATCTCGGTGGACTGGTCGAGGGACTCGTGTCGACGTGGGGTCCGCAGTACGTCACCGGTCCGCTGCCGGCCGGGCCGTACCGTCTGCCCGCCGCCGTCCAGACTGTCAGCGTGAAGACCTACCTCATCGCGACGCCGACGCTCCGCGAGGACACGGCCTACGGGTTCACGTCCGTCGTCTTCGACCGTCAGGACGCGATCGCACGAACCGTCCCCGACGTCCGGCAGCCGACCGTCGCCGCCGGGATGTTCACCCAGCCGGTCCCGCTGCATCCGGGGGCGCTGCGGTGGTTCCGCGATCGAGACGCGCGGGAAGTGAGATGACCGTCCGCAGGCCGGGATCGGCGGGGTCGAAGACCACGTCCCCGTCGGCGTCGCGGATGCGGAGGACGACGATCGCGAGACCCAGTCCGGTGCCCTCGACGCCGGCGTGCCGGTCGAGTCGATGGAAGCGCCGCCCCAGCTCGGCGGCTTCGGCGGCACTGACGCCGTCACCGTGATCGCGCACCGTCACTCGCCACGCGTCGCCGGCCTGCTCCAGCGCGACGTCGACGGACCGACCCTCCGCGTACTTCAGGGCGTTGTCCAGCAGGACGTCGAGGACCGTGGGGACGAGGTCCTCCTCCAGGAACGCCGGGGCGGTGTCGACGTCGGCCCGGACGGTCAGCAGATCCCCGAACAACGGCGCCCACAGCGCGACCCGCTCGCGAAGCTGCCGGGCGACGTCCACCTCGGAGGAGCGTCGGTCGAAGCCTCCCGCGCGGCTGATCTCGATCACCGCGTCGAGTGAGCGCGCCATGCGTTCGGTCTCGGCGAGCACCGGTTCGACGGCCGGATCGTCCACGGCCAGGTTCTCGAGCCGGAGCCGCAGTGCCGTCAGCGGATTGGCCAACTGGTGCGACACGTCCGCGACCAGTTCGCGCTGCTGCTGCCGGGAGTGCTCCACGTTCGCCGCCATGTCGTCGAACGACTCCGCGAGCCGCCGGAGTTCGGGAGGCCCGACGTGGCGTCCCTCGGTCGGAGTGCGGCCGCGGGACAGCTGCTCGACGCGGGTGGTCAGATCGTCGACCGGCCGCACCACCCAGCCGACGAGTGGCACTCCCACGAGCCAGGCGACGAGCGCGAGGACGACGGCGCCGCCCGCCGCGGCGAGCACCATCGCTCGCTGCACGTTGTCCCGCGCGGCCGACGTGTCCTCCAGCATGACGACGGCACCGAGGATCTGCGCGTCCCGGCCGATGGGCGTCGCGACGATCAACGGCTCGGTCTGCCACGGCCACAGCGCAGTCGGAGCGGAGGTCGGTGTTCCCGCGAGCGCGTCGCGTACCGCGCCCGCCAGACCCGGCACGTCCGCCGGCAGATCCGAGTCGGCAGGTGCGAGCACCGATCCGTCGATGTCGACGATCCACGTGCGGGTGCTCTCCGTGACCTCGCCGTACCGCATCAGATCGGGTCCCAGTGAGCTCGCGTCACCGACGCTGTCGGCCAGGGTGGCGAACCGGGTCGCGGCGGCCAGACGCCGTTCGTGGATGGTGATCGCCCGTTCCTCCGCGTGGGCGGCCACGAGCGGCGCGACGAGAGCCGCCAGCACGGCGGCCGTCAACGTGATCGCCAGTGCGAGCAGCCGTCTCCTCACGCGTCGGGCTCGGCCGGAGCGACCAGTCGATAGCCGACACCGCGCACCGACTCGATCCGGGCGACGTCCTTCAGCTTGTTCCGCAGTGACGCGACGTGGACGTCGAGTGTGCGCGAGGCACCCACCCACGTCGTGTCCCACACCTCCTCCATGAGCGCGGCGCGGCTCACGGGGCGGTCCGGTGTGCGGGAGAGTGCCACGAGCAGTTCGCATTCCTTCGCGGTGAGCGTGCGCACGGTGCCGTCGGGTGCGGTGACCTCGCGGGTGTCCCGAGCGAGGTCGAAGCCGAGATCGACGGCCGGCTCGGTGGCGACGCGTCCGACACTGCGCCGCACGACCGCGTCCAGCCGTGCGAGCAGCACCGCGAAGCTGTACGGCTTGGTGACGTAGTCGTCGACACCCGCACGCAGAGCGCCGATCACGGAATCCTCGGTGCGCCGCGCCGTGAGCGCCACGATGGGAACGGACGAGTGCTCCCGGATCCGGCGGCAGACCCACAGGCCGTCGTGATCCGGGAGACCCATGTCGAGCAGGACGAGATCGGCGTCGTCCACCATGTCGAGCGCCGCGGTCCCGGTCGCGGCGTGCCGCACCGCCCAGCCCTGCCGACGCAGCGACTGTGTGAGTGCGTCGGCGACTCCGAGGTCGTCCTCGACGACGAGAATCTGCATCGTCAGGCCCTCCCGTCCGGCGCGGAAAGCCTAACGCACGGACCTCAGGACACTGCCGCCTCGTTCCTGTCCGCTCGGCGTGCCTGCTCGGCGTCCAGGAAGGTCGGTGCGCGGTTCTTCAGGACGAAGACGTACACGACGAGCGAGACACCGATGGCGATGGTGACGTAGATGCCGAAGGCGTCGAGCGCATCGTTCTCCTTGGCGGCCTCGTAGATCACCGGAGCCGTGCCACCGAACATCGAATTGGCCAGTGCGTAGCCGAGTCCCAGTCCCAGAGCGCGCACGTGCGCCGGAAACAGTTCCGCCTTCACGATCGCGTTGATCGAGGTGTAGCCGGTGAGGATGACGTAGGTGCCGGCGAGCAGCAGGAAGGACACCATCGGCGTCTCGACGCGCGGCAGCAGGTTCAGGAAGGTCCACGACCACAGCACACCCGCGATGCCGAACCCGACGAGCAGCGGCTTGCGCCCGATCTTGTCGCTCAGCAGTCCGCCGAGTGGCTGGATCACCATGAGCAGCACCAGCGCCGCGAGGTTGATCCACGTCGCCGTCATGCCCTGATCGGCGTAGGTGCTCTTGACGATGAGCGGCCCGTTGACGCTGTAGGTGTAGAACGCGACGGTGCCGCCGAGGGTGACGAGGAAGCAGATGAGCAGCTGCTTCGGATACGCGGTGAACAGTTCGGTCATCGAGCCGCTGCGCTTGCCGTCGACCTCGGTCTGCAGGGATTCGTCCATGCTCCGACGCAGGAACAGCACGACCACGGCGCCGAGGGCGCCGATACCGAACGCGATGCGCCATCCGAAGGAGGCGATCTGTTCGTCGGTCAGGACGCTCTGCTGGATCAGCAGTGTGACCTGGGCGAGGACGTGACCGCCCACCAGGGTGACGTACTGGAACGAGGAGAAGAATCCGCGCAGCCCCGGCGTCGCCGCCTCGGACATGTACGTCGCCGACGTGCCGTACTCGCCACCCGTCGCGAAGCCCTGCAGCAGGCGGCAGAGGACGAGCATGACCACGGCGGCCGACCCGATGGACGCGGCCGTCGGGGTCAGCGCGATGAGCAGGGACGAGCCCGCCATGAGCGAGATGCTGAACACCAGCGCGGGACGACGCCCGTGCCGGTCCGCGTACCGACCGAAGAACCACGACCCGATCGGGCGCATCACGAAGGTGATCGCGAAGATGCCCATCGTGTAGATGCCCGCGTTGGGCTCACCGTCGGCGAAGAAGCTCGACTGCAGGTACGACGCGAAGACCGTGTAGACGTACACGTCGTACCACTCGACGAGGTTGCCGAGTGATCCGCGAATGGTGTTGAACACCGCCCGCTTCGTCGAGGGAGGCCCCGCGGGGATGGCTGTCGTGGCCATGGATGGTCACCTTTCGGTCCGGTGCAGGGGATGCACCGAACGAACACTAGGTGTGACCGGCGCCATATGAGGCACGGCTGCGGGCAGTCTTTACAGACACTTTGCAAACCCGACCGAGGCTGTCGGTGGGACCTGCCACCATCGCCGACATGACGACGACGCCGGCGCTCCCCGAAGCGTGCCTCGCGTGGTGCAGCACCCGTTCGTACGAGTACGACGTGCTGGGTGATCTCGCGGAGATCGACCTCGACTGGTGGAACAGTCGGCTCACGAGCGCGCGCATCCCGGTGCGGGTCCGCGCCCGAGGTCTGGACGGAGATGTCGTCGAGACCGGCACCGGGTTCCTGCGGCGCGGCGATCTGCAGACCATCGGGAGCGGGTGCGATCTGACCACCGTCTACCACTGCGCCGCATGGCTCGTCGGTCATCGAGACCGAGACCGCGCTCGCCGCTTCCCCGATGCGCGGGACCTCGAGGAGCCGGCCGGCGACCGTCGGCTGCACGGTGTTCGGCAGGCACTGGACGAGTGCCGCCGCGCGCCGGCGCTCATCGACGTCGGTCCGCACCGGGACTGGTCGGGCTGGCCGAGGGCCACGGGATTCGGGCGCGTTCCGATGTCCCTGTACGTGTGGGCGATCGGGTCGGAGACCATGCTGCACCGCCCGCAACTCCTCGACCAGCAGGCGCTGTCGGAACTCGTGCACCTGGGGTGGGTGGACAATCCCTCGGTGTCGGCCATGACCGTGCGGCGCTACCTCGACTACTGCGAGGTGCTCGACGAGTGGGCGAGACTGGGCCACGTACGGCCCGAGCTCGTCGAGATGTGGCTGGTGCGGTCCTGGCGGAGCCGACGGGAGACGCCGTCGCCGTTCCTGGACGAGTTCCGCGATGCGCTGTGACGAGAGTCGAACGTGGTGGAGCTGAGGGGAATCGAACCCCTGACCTTCTCGATGCGAACGAGACGCGCTACCAACTGCGCCACAGCCCCTGACCCGGCGAACCAGGATCGTCTCGAACTCTAGCAGCCCCGCGGGACTGCCAGAAATCCGGTCACTCCCCCGCTGCGCGGCGCATGCGGACGTCGAGGTGGGAGTCGCCGACGCGCTCGTCGTAGTGCTCGAGATGGTCGAACGCCGGGTCCTCGTCGTCCACCTCGAGCACCACGGCGCCAGGACGACGCAGGCGCTCGGGAGTGAGCTTGAGCTCCGGGTCGGTGCTGGACTCGACACCGAGGCGCGAGCGCTGCAGACGCTGCATACGACGACGACGGATGTCCTCCTCGATGCGCACCTGGCGGCGGAGGTAGAACAGGTAGGACGACAGCCCGACGATGGTGACGGCGAAGACCCACCAGAAGATCGGGCTCGCAAGGAATCCCAGCGCTGCAGACATCGCGATGACGAACACGGAGCCGAGCACCGTGCGCTGACGGAACGCGTAGCGGGCGGCGCGGGCGATGGCGTCGGCCTCGGGATCGAAGCCGCCGCGGCCGCGTCGCTGCGGCACGAAGTCCTCCGAGAAGTACTCGTCGACGTGCTCGTCGCTCTCGTGGCCGTGCTGGGTCTCCATCGGATCCTCCGAAAGCGAGTCGGTCGAGTGCAGGTCGTCGTCGGACGGGCGCCAGTCGGGGTCGCTGCGGTGCCCTGCCGCGGGACCGGGATCGACGCGGAGCCGCGCTCCGCCCCGGTGCAGGACCCGTGTCGCGAGCGCGACGTCGGTGGTGCGGCGGATACGCGGGCGCGATGTGACCACCATCGGCACGAGCACGAACAGCCAGATGGCGACGAGGCCGATCCAGATCACCGAATTGGGCACACCCACCACCTCCTGACGTGAATCACATTCATGTGAGCTTGCACGTCAGCGTAGTGGGGCGCGGTGAACCGCCGACGACGACGCGCCGAACACGAGTGCACTCATGTCACTCCAGTCACAGGCCGGACCTTCCCGTAGTGCTTGCGTGTTCCCGCGGACACTGCAGCACGCGCGGGAACACGGAACCCCTACGGGAACCTCGAGGCAACTACCGAGCCCACGCCGCCCGACCACTGCGCACCAGCACGTCCGCCACCGTCCCGGGCGTCTCCCCCACCGTCATGGCGACGAGGATGTGGTCGCGCCACGCACCGTCCACGTCGAGGTACCTCTGCAGCAGGCCCTCCTGGCGGAACCCGACGTTGCGCAGAACCGCTTGACTGGCAGCGTTTTCCGGCCGCACGGTGGCTTCGAGCCGGTGCAGCCCGGCCGACGAGAAGCAGTGGTCGACGCCGAGTGCGAGTGCTGCCGTGGCGACCCCCTGCCCGCCGACGTCCTTGGCCACCCAGTAGCCGATCCACGCCGATCGAAGGGCTCCGCGAACGATGTTGCCGACAGTCAGCTGCCCGACGAAGGTGCCGTTCAGTTCGATGGCGAAGGGCAGCATCATCCCGCGCCTGGCCTCGGCCTTGAGGCTCGAGAACAGGGGCGGCCACGACGACATCGCGTGCCGCATGTCCCACGGCGCCTCACCGGTGGGCTCCCACGGTTCGAGGTGCGCGCGGTTGTCGATGCGGGTCCGCGACCACACCGCGGCATCACGCAGACGCACCGGTCGGACCGTCACCTCGCCCGCGGGAACCACGAGAGGTCCCAGCTTCGCCGGCCATCCGGGATGGCTCGACCACGATCGCGGCATACTTCGAAACCTTAGCGAAGAGGACGGAGCGTCAGCCGCGCTGCGCGAGGAATGCGACGTCGACCTCTTCGCCGGTCCGCACCTCGGTCACCTCGGGGTCGACCATGACCAGGCAGTTGGCCTCCGCCAGCGTCGCCAGCAGGTGCGACGAGCTGCCGGGAGCACCGCCGAGTGCCTGCACGAGGTACTCTCCCGTGCCCTCGTCCCGCATGAGCTGGCCGCGCAGGTAGGCGCGGCGCCCGGCGATGGACGTGATGGGTCCGACGGTGCGGGCGGTGACGATGCGGCGCATGGGCTGGCGTCGACCGAGCGCGATGCGCACGAGCGGCCGCACCATCACCTCGAAGACGACGAGCGCACTCACCGGGTTGGACGGCAACAGGAAGGTGGGTACCTCGTCGCGACCGAGCTGGCCGAAGCCCTGCACCGATCCGGGGTGCATGGCCACGCGGCCGACCTCGATGTCGCCGAAGTCCTCGAGCGCCTCGCGGATCTCCTCGGACGCGCTGCCGCCGACGGCTCCGGCGATGACGACGATCTCGGAGCGGATGAGCTGCCCTTCCACCACCTCGCGCAGCCGCTTCGCGTCACCGCTGACGATGCCGATGCGGTTGACGTCCGCGCCCGCGTCCCGCGCCGCGGCAGCGAGGGCGTAGCTGTTCACGTCGTACACCTGGCCCTGGCCCGGTGTGCGTTCGATGTCGACGAGTTCGCCGCCGATCGAGATGACCGAGAGGCGGGGACGGGGATGCACCAGGACCTTGTCGCGGCCCACGGCTGCGAGGAGCCCGACCTGCGCTGCGCCGATGATGGTCCCGGACCGCACGGCGACGTCGCCGGGCTGCACGTCGTCGCCGATGCGGCGCACGTACTCTCCGGAACGCACGGGTGCGAGCACCTCGATGCGGCCGCGCGCGAACTTCGCTCGATCCACGGGCAGAACGGCGTCCGCGAGGGTGGGCAGCGGTGCACCCGTGTCGACGCGCACCGCCTGCCGCGGCTGCAGACGGATGGGCTGACGCGACCCCGCCGCGACCTCGCCCACCACGGGCAGCGAGATGTCGACGGGTGCGCCGTCGTCGTCGGTGGCCGACCCCGCGGCAGCGATGTCCACACTGCGGACCGCATAGCCGTCGATGGCCGCCTGATCGAATCCGGGCAGCGGGCGCTCGGTCACCACTTCCTCCGCGCAGAGCAGACCCTGCGCCTCGGAGATGGCGACTCGCACCGGCCGGGGGGCAACCGCTGCAGCCGTCACTCTCGACTGCTGCTCCTCAACCGAGCGCATCCGCACCTTCCGTCATCCGTGTCGACCGGGCGTCACTCGTAGGTCGTGAGCTCCGGTGCCCAGCTGTCGCTCAAGCGCTCCTGGAGCCACTCGCGCAGTGCCGGACCGTAATCTTCGCGTTCCAGTGCGAAGTCAACCGCAGCGCGGAGGTAACCCCCGGGATTTCCGAGGTCGTGTCTCACTCCGCGGTGCACCACCACATGTACCGGATGACCCTCCTCGATGAGGAGAGCGATGGCGTCGGTGAGTTGCAACTCGCCGCCGGCGCCGGGCTGGATGCGTCGCAACGCATCGAAGATGGCCCGATCCAGAAGGTATCGGCCGGCCGCCGCGTAGTTCGACGGCGCGTCCTCCTTCTTGGGCTTCTCCACCATGCCGTTGACCTTGAGCACGTTGGGGTTCACTGCGTCGGGCACGATCTCGGTGTCGAACACTCCGTACGCGGACACCGCGTCCTCGGGAACCTCGATGGCGCACAACACGGTTCCGCCGCGCTTGGCACGCACCCGCGACATCACGTCGAGCACACCCCGCGGCATCACCAGGTCGTCCGGGAGCAGCACTGCGATCGCGTCCTCGTCGTCGTCGAGCACCTCCTCGGCGCACGCGACGGCATGTCCGAGACCCAATGGCTCCGCCTGGATCACCGACTGGACGTCGAGAAGACCGGGCGCGACACGGACCTTCTCGAGCATCTCGAGCTTGCCGCTCGCCTCGAGCTTGTTCTCCAGCACCAGATCCTCGACGAAGTGGGCGACCACACCGTCCTTGCCGGGCGAGGTGACGATGACGAGGCGCTGCGCGCCGGAATCGGCAGCTTCTCCGGCGACGAGCTCGATTCCGGGCGTATCGACCACCGGCAGTAGCTCTTTCGGTACCGTTTTCGTGGCGGGGAGGAAACGTGTTCCCATGCCTGCAGCGGGTACGACGGCCGTACGGAACGACGGCTTCTTGCCACCGGCCACGGACTCACTGTTTGCTGAGCTCATGCGCACACCCTATCCATGTAGACCGCGAATCGTCCTTCGCGAGACACTGGGGTTTCCCCCGTGATCAGTGACGACAAACTCGAGTGGAGGACACGCATACTCACTGCCCGCAAGCAGCGAGACGTCCACGCACGAGAGCGGGCATCAGAGGCACTCTCTCACGCCGTGTCGGTTTTGGCCTCCGATGCGCGGGAGCGCGGCGGCGGCACTCTCGCCGCCTACGTACCAGTGGGTAGCGAGCCCGGTGATGCGAGCATGCTCGACTCCGCACTGGCCGCCGGACTGCGAGTGCTGCTGCCCGTCGCGCGTGAACCGGGGCCGCTGTCTTGGGCCGAGTACCGCGGACCCGACTCGCTCGTCGCGGCCGCGTACGGCTTGCGCGAACCGTCCGGCCCGACGCTTCCTCCCGAGACCGTCGCGGACGCGTCGATCGTGTTGGTACCCGCACTCGCCGTCGATCGCAGCGGCGGTCGCCTCGGCCGAGGCGCCGGCTTCTACGACCGCACACTGGATGCCGTCCGGCCCGACGCGTGGCTGGTGGGCGTGGTGTACGACGACGACCTGGTCGACGCGCTGCCCACCGAGACGCACGACGTGCGGATGACCCACGTGTTGACGCCGCTGTCGGGGCTGCAGCGACTCGGCCACGACAGCCACGGCTGAGGAATAGCGCCACCTGCACGGACGTTGCCTCGATTGCCGACGCTGGCACTGTCGACTGTAGAGTGCCAGTCAGGGACCGACAGCGGAGGAAACGTGCCTACCTACTCTTATGCGTGCACCGAGTGTGACAACCGGTTCGACATCGTCCAGAAGTTCACGGACGACTCGTTGACGGTCTGCCCCGCGTGCTCCGGCAAGCTTCGCAAGCTGTTCAACACCGTGGGCATCGTCTTCAAGGGCAGCGGCTTCTACCGCAACGACAGCCGAGGCAGCTCCAGCAGCAGCGAGTCGGGCTCCTCCGACTCCGGCAGCTCCTCGGACAGCAAGAACTCGAGCGAGAAGAAGAGCGACACGAAGTCCGACTCGACCTCGACCTCGACCACCTCGAGTGAGAAGAAGTCGAGCAGCACCTCCACCCCCGCCGCCGCAAGCTGATCGTCCGACCCGGGGATCGCTGAGCCGCTGTCCCCGGGCACCGTCGATCCTGGCCGCGTCCTGCGTCGCCCGCGTTCTACGGTCGCGTCATGTCTCCCACGGTCGATCACCCGCTGACTGCGCGCCTGTTCGACCGCATCCCGCCTCTACCACCGCGTCTGCGGTCACCTGCCGCTCGACGCATCCTCGCCGCTGCTCTCGTGGGGCTCGCTGTCGTCTCGGTCTATCGAACCGATCCGTCGCGGACCGAGGTCCCAGTCGTCGTGACCGCCACCGACCTCGCTCCCGGCACCTCACTCACGGCCGCCGACGTCACGCTGACCCGCGTCGACTCGTCCCTGCTCGCGGACGGAACGCTGCGGTCGGTGGACGACGCGGTGGGACGGACTGTCGCCGGACCCGTCCGATCCGGCGAGGTGCTCACCGATGTCCGACTGCTGGGGCCTCGGCTGGCGTCCGCCACCCTGCCGTCCGGTGACGCCCGCATCGTGCCGATCCGCCTCGCCGATCCCGAGCTGGCGCAACTGCTTCGAGCCGGCGACGTGGTCGACGTGGTGCGGTCGGCGCCGGACGACACGTCCCCGTCCGGGGTGATCGCCGAGAGCGCCACCGTGGTGATGGTCTCCGCCCCGGGCTCGGGCGTGTCTCGACGCGACCAGCTCGTTCTGGTCGCCCTGCGCGCGGACGACGCGTCGGCCGTCGCCGCTGCGTCGCTCTCCGATGCACTGACGGTCCTGCTGCGGTGACCGTCCCGGGTCGCGGGCTTCGGCGCGCCCATCGAGACGCGCTGGTCGGTTACTCTCGTCGTGGCTCAATCCATGATCGACGAGAGTAGGGGCGGATCGCATGTTGAAGGGCTTCAAGGACTTCCTGCTGCGCGGGAACGTGGTCGACCTCGCGGTCGCAGTGGTCATCGGTGCGGCCTTCACGGCCATCGTCACCGCATTCACCACCAACATCGTGAACCCGTTGATCTCGTCCATCGGGGCGAGCAACGAGCTGGGCTGGGGCTTCCTGATCCGCTCCGGCAACGACGCGACATTCGTGAACATCGGGGCCGTCATCACCGCGGTGATCAACTTCGTCATCATCGCGGCGGTCGTCTACTTCGTGCTCATCCTCCCGGTGAACACCGCGAAGAACCGCTTCGCGACGAAGAAGGAGAAGGCTCTGAGCGATCAGGACATCCTGATCCAGATCCGGGACCTTCTGGCGGAGGGCCGGTCCGACGGCGTCAAGACCACCTCGGACGGCATCACCGGCAACACGACGCCGGGCACCACCACCACGTAGTCACCCGCAGACACGACGAAGGGCTCGTCCTCACCGCACGGTGAGGACGAGCCCTTCGTCGTCTGTTCGAACGAGCGGGATCAGTTGAACTTGACCAGCGGGAACTCGTCGAGCGTGATCGCGGTGCCGGCCGCGGAGCAGGCGTCGACCACGGCCGTCGAGTTGTCGACGAACGCCTGACCGGACGAGCTGTCCGGCTCGGTGAGTTCGAGCGAGTCGGCGGGCAGCGCACCGATGAGAGTGCTGAGCGAGGACTCGACGTCACCGGTGGCGGTGTCCGCGAGCGGCTGGAACTTCTGCATCTCGGCGGTCTTCGCGTCGGTCCAGGTCTGGACGTCCGTGTCGGCCGGGCCGGCCTTGACGAGGGCGGTGAACTGGTCGTACGTGGTCTCGAAATCGGTGCAGGCGGTGGCGTTCTCGGACGAGTCGTCGGACGTCCCGGAATCCCCGCTGCTGCAGGCGGACAGGCCCACCAGGGCCGTGAGGGCGAAAGCTGCAGTCATCACACGAGTCGCGGTACCGGAGTTCATGCCGACCATTCAACAGGATGCGTGGACGTCGGAACGCAGTGGGGCGGTGCACCTTCGGATGCTCGTGACATGCCACCGACCCCTGTCGCACGCCATTGTCACGCTTCACGAACACGACGAAGCCCCACCCGGATGACCCGGATGGGGCTTCGTCTGTGTTCAGATCTGCTGTGGCAGCGGACTACCGATCAGCAGGCAACTGATACTGGCTGGGCCAGGATCAGTTGAAGCGCCACGGCTTGCCGTAGGTGACTGCGGTGTCGCCATTGCTGGAGACGACCTTCACGTACGGGCGAACCGAGACGTTGCCGGCGATGTTGGTCGCGGTGCCGTGCACGTTCGAGATCTGGATCTCGGTGCGCTCGCCCGAAGCCGAGCCGGTGCCGACCTCGACGTCCTCGATGCCGGGGCCCGGCTCGAGGGTGACCGACGTGCCGACCTGCGGCAGGATGTCGGAAAGAGTTCCGCCGTCGGCGTCAACCGAGAGCTGCGGCGTCGTGTAGTTGAAGGTCAGCTCTCCACCCAGCGAAGCCGGGTAGCCGAACTGGTAGCCGAGGGTGATGTCACCCTCGAAGTCGGCGGCGTCGGGGCCGGTGACCTCGACGATGGCGCGACCGTTGTGGAACCACTCACGGGTGAGGGGGCTTCCGTCGAGCGGGAAGACGCTGTTGATGAAGGTGTCGGCCTGCGAGACCGTGATGGTGTTGCCACCACCGTCGACGACGGAGTTCGAATCGTCGACTGCTGCAGATGCCGAGCCGCCACCGACGACCAGGCCGACGACTGCGGCACTGGCGACCACTGCGGTACGCATGGACTTGAGCCCCCGGCTGCGCCGCGGCTTCTGAATTACGGTCATGTACTTCCTCATCATGTTCGTCCCGCGGCGTGTTCGCCTCGGGTGCGCTGTCGGGCTCTGACGTCCTCCCGAGCGGTTCGCTTGCGAGCGAACCGTATCAGGCGGCGACTGCAAGCTCATGGCTTACGCGTCGGGCAGTGCAGGAACACAAGTTGGACGCGTCCTCGTATCGATTCAGCATCCACCGTTGAACCTGAGCGAAACCTTAGAGGGTGATTCGGACCGTGACAATCCCTACGTTCGCGGCGTTGCGTCCGAAAACCGCCGTCCACGTTTCGTGCGTGTGAACGTGCGTCACAAGCGTTTTGGCCGCACGACGCGCCACAGCTCCAATGGCGCGAAACGTCGTCGGACTGTGCTAACCGGGTGCCCGGGTGCCCGTGACGTGGGCGTTATTGAACTCGGCCCCGAGCGGAACCACTGCTCGACGAGGGTTGCCAGTCACACCAGTCACATCTACCCTGCGGTAACTCGCGGGGAGGTCATCCGGATTCAGGCGAATTCGCGGTTAACAGACAGGCAACACCGGGTTCGCACTGTGGTAACTCCCAGTGATGTGGATCACACAAAACTAGTCGTAATGCGGAGGCCTCTGGCTCCTCAACCACTCCTCCGAGCCCGAGGACGAATCACCTCGATGTGGTTCGCCCGACGTTCCGTCGTCCCGAGTCGACTCGGGAAGAACGTCGCCGAACACACGAGCGAGCCGGGCCCGTCGTGCACGGGCCCGGCTCGCAGTGTCCTCGAAGTCCGGATCGACGGGTGTTGCGTCGCCGGCTCGGGGGTCGTTCTTCTGGGGGTCGTCAGCCGTCAAGGCTGGACAACTCACCGATGACATGGGCGGCGAGGGGCGTCAGCGTCGCCATTCCGTCGCGGACGGCCGCGCGGCTCCCGGCCAGGTTGACCACCAGCGTGCTGCCGGACACTCCGGCGAGCCCGCGGGACAGGCCGGCGTCGAGCGACCCCGCCGCCAGTCCGGAGGAGCGGAGCGCCTCACTGATACCGAGGAGTTCACGGTCGAGCACCTCGGCCGTCGCGTCCGGGGTGACGTCGCGCGGCGACGTGCCGGTGCCGCCGACGGAGACCACCAGGTCGACGCCGCCGATGACCGCGGTGTTCAGTGCGTTGCGCACGTCCACCTCGTCGTTGCTGACCACGACGACACCGTCGACGAGGAAGCCCGCCTCGGTCAGCAGTTCGTTGACCAGAGGTCCGGTCGAGTCGGCATCTCCGTGAGCCGTGCGGTCGTCGACGATCACGACGAGCGCACGTCCGGCCACGGCTGCATCCATAGTCATGTCGCTCACCGTAATGCCCGGGCCCGACGGAGACTCGATGTGCCCGACGATGGGCGTGAGGTGCCCACGGTCACGGACGATCCGGGGTCGCTTCATCAGTTGCCTCCGCTCGGGGCCGTCCCGAGCGTGACCTGCACGGTCTGCTCGTTGCCACCCTGTGTGTAGGTCACCGAGACCTGGTCGCCCGGGGCGTGGGAGCGGACCGCCGCGATGAGTGCGTCGCCGCTGGCGATGACGCGGTCGTCGACCTTGGTGACCACTGCACCGGTCGGAATGCCCGCCTGCGCGGCCGGCCCGCCGTCGGTGACGGCCATGACCGTGGCTCCGTTGGCGTCGTCGCGGCTCGGGACGCTGATGCCGATGATCGCCTGCGTCGCCTTGCCGGTCTGTACCAGCTCGTCGGCGATGCGGCGGGCCTGGTCGACCGGGATGGCGAAGCCGAGGCCGATGGACCCGCTCTGCGACTCGGACGAGCTGGCGCCCGCTCCCAACGTCGCGATGGCGCTGTTGACGCCGACCAGCTTGCCGTTCATGTCCACGAGCGCGCCGCCCGAGTTGCCGGGGTTGATGGCCGCGTCGGTCTGGATCGCGTCGATCACCGTGGTCTGGTCCGTCGACTCGCCACTGGTCGCGACCGGGCGGTTGAGCGACGAGATGATTCCGGAGGTCACCGTGCCGGCGAGGCCGAGCGGCGAACCGACCGCCACGACACCCTGACCCACCTGCAGACCGTCCGAGGTGCCGAGCTCGATGGGCGTCAGGTTGCTGCGACCCTGCGCCTTGATCACCGCGATGTCCGAGGACGCGTCCGCACCGACCACCGTCGCCGACGACGTGGATCCGTCGTTGAAGGAGACGGTCAGCTGGGCGTTCGCACCCGCGCCGGACACGACGTGGTTGTTCGTCAGGATGAGCCCGTCGGAGGAGAGGATCACGCCGGACCCCTCGCCCTCGGCGGTGCGGCCCGCCACCTGGATCTGGACCACGCTGGGGAGCACCTTGCCGGCCACGGCCTGCACCGAACCGTCGGGGGCGTTGGCGGCCGGGTTCGCCTGCGTGACAGGCTGATTAAGGGCGTTGGTCACGCCACCGTTGCCGCCGTCCGCGGCGATGGCGCCGACCGCGCCGCCGACTCCACCGCTCACCAGGGCCAGGGCGATGGCGCCTGCGACGAGGGCTGCACGCCCCGGCTTCCGCGACGTGGTCGCCGGCGCCGTCCCGCCGTAGTACTGCGGCTGCTGGTACGGGTTCTGCTGGTAGGGGTTCTGTCCCTGCTGATGAGGCTGCTGATACGGGTTGTGGGGCTGCTGGTGTTGACCGGCCTGGTGTTGACCCGACTGTCGACCGTCCCACCCGGTGTACTGGGGCTGTGTCTGTCCTCCGTACGCGGGCTGCTGCGCGGTGGGCTCCGATGCGCCGTCCCGGCCGTCGCGGCCGGTGTCACCAGTGGTGCGGTCCTCGTTCATGCGTTTCGCTCCATCTCCATGACCGGCTCGCACCGGTCACCTCACGTCGTCCTGATCGACGATGCTCCGCCGGACTGAGAGGGCGCTGAGATCATCGTGTCAGTGGCCTGTGGGTCCTGCGATCCTGTTCCCAGCAGATCCTGCGGACCGGCGGATTCCCCCGGGAGAACGATTCGAATCAGGGTGCCGCCGGTGACCGAGTCCTCGACCGCGATGGTTCCGCCGTGCTTGAGCACCACCTGGCGCACGATCGCCAGACCCAGTCCCGATCCGGGCATCGACCGCGACGCGGTGGACCGGTAGAAGCGTTCGAACACCAGCTCTCGTTCCTCGGGCGCGATACCCGGACCCGCGTCGGACACGGTGAGTTCGAGCAGGCCGTCGGGCCGGGCGATCATCGCCACGTGCACGGTGGCGCCCGACGGACTCCACTTGGCCGCGTTGTCGAGCACGTTGAGGACGGCGCGGGACAGACCTGCCTGGTCGCCGTACAGGATCCACGGTGTGGTCATCGAGTCGAAGTCGATCTCGTTGCGACGCCTGCGAACTCGCTCCAGGCTGCGTTCGACGACATCCGCCATGTCGACACGTTCGAAGACGTTCTCCGGGGCGTCCTCACGTGCCAGGTCGACCAGATCGCCGACAAGCGTGGACAGTTCCTCGATCTGCGCCACCACGTCGAGACGCAGCTCCGCCATGTCCTGCTCCGGGATGCGCGGCGCACCCGGCCGACTCGACGCGATCAGCAGTTCCATGTTGGTGCGCAACGACGTCAGCGGGGTCCGCAGTTCGTGACCCGCGTCCGCCACGAGTCGACTCTGCCGCGCCCGCGACTCGGCGAGCGCCCGCAGCATCGTGTTGAAACTGTCGGTGAGGCGGGCGAGTTCGTCGTTACCCGTCACCGGAATGGGCGTCAGGTCGTCGGTTCGGGCGACACGCTCGGCCGCCGCCGTCAGCCGTCCGATGGGTCGCAGACCGGTGCGTCCCACCGCCGTGCCGGCCACCGCCGCGAGGACGACGCCACAGCCGCCCACGACGAACAGCACCCAGGCCAGTCGGTCCAGGACCTGGCCGGTGGGCGCGAGCCGCTGTGCGATCACCAGCGTGCTTCCGGTCTGCGTGCGCTCCGCGAGAACGCGAGCTCCCGAGGTGGTGCGCAGCGACGAGGTCGACTGTCCCAGCGCGACGTCCATCTCGGGGTCACCGATGGGCACGATCGAACCCGGCGGGATGTACTTCGTCAGGTCCGGAAAGATCAGCGCGACACTGACATCGGTGCTGTAGAGCGTGGCGCCCGCGACGTACCGGGGATCGAAGGCGACGAGGTTGGTCTCGATCAGCGCACTCGCCCGGGTACGCAGCTGATTGTCGACGTCGCCGTACAGCGCGCGGGACACCACCGCGTACGCGGCGATCGCCATGACGGCGACCGCGATGGCCACCACGGACGCCGCGAGCAGCGTGACACGCCACCGCAGGGACACCGAGCGGGTGAGGGGCATCGGAGGACGCATGAGTCCGTCCTGTGCCGCGCGCCCCTTGTCGGTCCCGACCTCGCCCCGCCGACGGCCGAAGGGAGCAACCATCACGGAGGCGTTTCCCGCAGCACGTAACCCACACCGCGGACGGTGTGGATGAGACGAGTCTCGCCGTCGGCCTCGGTCTTGCGCCGCAGATACCCGACGTACACCTCGAGGGCGTTGCCCGACGTCGGGAAGTCGTAGCCCCACACCTCCTCGAGGATGCGGCTCCGACTGAGCACTCGTCGGGGGTTGGCGAGCAGCATCTCGAGCAACGAGAACTCGGTGCGGGTCAGGCTGATGGGCCGTTCGCCCCGTCGCACCTCGCGCGTGACGGGGTCGAGTGACAGATCGGCGAACGTCATGGCCTCGCTGTCGGGACCCAGTTCCCCACCGGTGCGTCGCAGGAGTGCGCGCAGCCGTGCCAGCAGCTCCTCGAGCGCGAACGGTTTGGGTAGGTAGTCGTCCGCCCCGGCATCGAGACCCGCCACCCGCTCGGACACGGAGTCACGAGCCGTCAGGACCAGGATCGGCAGGTCGTCTCCGGTGCTGCGCAGGCGACGGCACACCTCGAGCCCGTCGAGCCGGGGCATCATGACGTCGAGGACCAGCGCGTCCGGTCGCTCGGCCGCGACCTTCTCGAGGGCGTCGAGACCGTCGGTGGCCAGGTCCACGGTGTACCCGTTGAACGTCAGCGACCGTCGCAGCGATTCTCGGACGGCACGATCGTCGTCGGTCACCAGTACACGCATGGGAACAGTGTCGCCCCGACGACTGAGACGCTGCTGAGAGGACACAGGGGCGGCCGGTGTCAGCGCCCGAACAGCCGGTCGACGAACGCGATCGCATCGGGCTGCGAGTCACGGAACGTCTGACTGTGGTCGCCCGGGTAGGTCCGGAAGGTCAGCGGTTCGCCGTTGGCCGTCATGGCCGCCGCGAGCGACAGGGCGGACGGTGCAGGCACATCGACGTCCCGCAGACCCTGGCCGATGAAGACGGGACGGTCGTACCCGGAGGTGGGCACACCCATGTAGTCGTTCAGCAGTCCGTACACGTTCGGGATCTGCGCCAACGGCCGCGAGAACATGTCGCCGAGTCGCAGCCCGGACACCGCATCGTGGAACGGGTTCGCGCACTGCGTCTCGGCGGTGTCCACCCACTGCCGGCCGAGCGGAGTCAGGTACGAGTTCAGATCGATCTCGGGATGGGCGGCCCGCAACCCCGCCAGAATGTAGAAGACGTACGACGTCAGACCGTCCGGAATCGCGACGGGCGGGACTCCGGGCCCGAGCGGAAGCAGAACGAGTTCGATGTTGGCGGGCACGCCGGTCCCGACGGCGCCGAGGTAGTCCAGGCCGTCGCCGCCGTACTCGGTGGCGTACCGCGCGGTCGTCACCGCGGCGCCGCCGCCCTGGGACTGGCCGATCGCGACCCATCGATTCGACAGCGTCGGCTCCAGTTCCCTTGCAGCAGCGACACTGTCGACGACGCTGTGCGCCTGCACCTTGCCGTCCAGGTACGGCATCACTCCGGGGGTACCGAGACCCACGTAGTCCGTGGCGACGATCGCGTAGCCGCGGTTCAGCCACGTCTGGAGGTACGGGAAGTCGCGGTCCGGCAACGTGGGGCCGACGACCGACGGAGCGCAGTCGTCGCCGAGCCCGGACGTGCCGTGGGCCCACGCGATGACAGGCCAGCCACCTTGGGGCGCCTCGCCGGGCGGCAGATAGACGCCACCGGTACTCAGGGCCGGCTCGTTCTGCGAGCCCACCGACCAGTAGGTGATGCGCCGGGCGTCGACACTTCCCGGAACCGGGGCCGGTGACGCCGTCGATCCGACGAGAGTGCCCGGATCACGGTCCTGCGCCTGCGCCACACCCGTGAGGGTCAGCGCGACGGACGTCGTGGCGGTCAGGGTCACCAAGGCGCGCAGCAGGCGGCGGGAGCGGTTCGGCACGGCGTCACCGTACCGCTCCGGCACCAGATTCCGGACTAGAACATACGTTCGATCACGGCTACGCTCTCCAGTCATGGACGAGGTGGGTGCGACGCAGAGTTCGGTGAACGACAAGGTGCTCGAGCTGCGCGCGGTCGCGGACGAGCTCCGGGCGCTCGACGACCACCGAGTGGCCCTCGGCGACAAGCTGGTGGACCTCGAACACTGGTTCCGACGGGTGGGGTGCCTGGAGTTGTCCGACCACGCGCTCGACGTCTTCGTCTCCCGGTACGTGGGCCGGGTCTTCGAGCTGGCGGACGGCCTACGCGAGTAGCCGTGACCTCGCGTCACACTCAGTTGTGACCGTCGTCGCCCCGATCGGCACCACGTGGGGTGCCCCTCATTCCGGTGGAAACCACCTCGCAGCGGGCAATCATGGAGCACGGCGGGACACGCTCCCGCCGGGGCCGGTCAGGGGAACCGACCTCAGCACGATCGGAGGAAACACATGATGATCACACTGACACTCGTCGGCGCGGCAGCACTCGCGGTCGCACTGTTGTCCGGCGGACGCGACCTGGACTTCCGGGGACGCCAGATGTCGCACAGCTACCGTTCGCGCTGACACCGAAGCACAACGACGACTGCCCACCGTTCACCTGTGAACGGTGGGCAGTCTTCTGTCCACATTCGGTGACATCTACTATCGAACATATGTTCTAATCCATGTAGTCTGAGGTCATGGAATCGGGGGATCCAGGGTCGGCCTGGCAGGTGCAGATGGGCCGACGTGTCGGCGCGCTGCCTGCTGTGGCCGCACCTGTCGACGATCCCCGCGTGTGCGCGCTACTCGCCCAGCTCGGCTCCGCGGTCGAGGGCATCGCTATGCTCGACGCGTCGACGCTCACCAGCGAGGACCGACTGGCGCTGGTGTGCGGGGCCGAGAACACCCGGCGCCTGCTCACCGGCGCGTCACACACCTGGCTCAACGGCCTGGTGGCCGGCTCGGGATTCGACTCTGTGATCGGTGCGATCGGCGCGAGCGGTGTTCCGCACGCGCTGGCGCACATGCTGCGCATCACCACGGCTGCCGCCGCATCCCGCCTTGCCGTGGCACGCGATCTCGGCACCGGAACGACCATGACGGGTGAGACGCTCGATCCGCCGTTGACCCATACGGCCGCGGCAGCGCGGGACGGCGCGCTGGCCGACGCACACGTCTCGATCATCCGCTCGTTCCTGAAGAAGCTCCCTCACGCCGTCGATGCCGAGACGCGCGACGCCGCCGAGCAGACTCTCGCCGACCTTGCGCGCACGGTCGGACCGGAGGAGCTCACGGCCATCGCGACGCGCCTCACCGAATACCTCGATCCCGACGGAGCGGAGCCCGACGATCGCGACCGCGCCAGGAAGCGCTTCTTCGAGATCGACCCCCAGGGTCCCGATTCGATGTCGACCGGCCGCTTCTGCGTCGACCCGGTGCTGCGCGCCCTGCTCGACGCGTTCCTCGCCAAGTTCGCGGCACCCGGAACGAACAACTCCGAAAGCACTCCCTCAGCAGTCGATCTCGACGACCCGCCCCCGAAGGATGACACGACCCCCACCGACGCTGTCCCGTCCGGCGACGCAGGACAACCGGCCGACAGCGCGGAAGGGTCGGACGACCGAGAGGCCGAGTGGGACCACCGCACCCCCGGCCAGCGCAATCACGATGCACTGACCTACCTCCTGAAGGACGTGCTGGCCTCGGGTCGACACGGACAGCATCGTGGTCTGCCCCTGTACGTGGTCGTGTCGGTGTCACTCGACCAGCTCACCGCCGCAGCGGGTCTCGGGCTCACCGCCACCGGATCCACAATGCCCGTGGCAGACGTGGTGCGCATGGCGGCCGAGGCGCACCACTACCTCCGCGTCTTCGACGGGGCCACCGGCAGCACGCTGCACTTCGCCCGAGCCCGCCGGTGCGCGAGCACCGACCAGCGGCTCGCCCTGTTCGCCCGCGACCGCGGCTGCACCGGGCCGGGATGCTCGGCCCCCGCGTCACGGTGCGAGGCCCACCATGTCGACGACTGGGCGGCGGGCGGCCTGACCGACATCGACGACCTCGCGCTGGCGTGCGACGTCCACCATCCGCTCGTCGGCGAACGTGCCGGCCAGTGGGCCACCAGCACCGCTCCCCCGAGTCATCCGTACCCGGGCACAGTGCTGTGGCATCCGCCTGCCGTCATCGACGAGGGTCGGCACGGCATCCCGAACCACCTGAACTTCCCCGAACGGCACCTCGCGCCGCCCCCGGACGACTGATCGAATCCGAGACGGTGAGCCGAGGGCGACCTCAGGTTCGACACTGCGCCGGCCTGGCACCGTCAGCCGGAATGTTCCGCCGTGAATTCCGTGATCTCGGCGAGCGCAGGCTTGGGCGAGAAATCGCGGCGCACCATTCCGAAATTCTGCTCCGTGTCGGACTCGTCGCTGCCCGAGTCACGCATGCTGTAGACGTACGCGGGCCCGAGCCAGGAATTGCCGAGAAGGGCATTGAGCATGATGCCGATGGACTCGGCCTGCCCCTCCTCGCTCATGGCATTCGCGTTCGTTCCCGTGGGGGCGCCCATCTCGGTGATCCAGATCTGCTTGTCGCCGTCACCCTCGGCGCTCATGACATCGTGCATCGACCACATCGCCATCGCCGTGTTCCACGGCGCCGTCGACAGATCGTTCGGAAGGAACGGCCACGTGTACGGGTGGACGTTGAAGGCATCGAAATAACGATTCGCTCCGAGGGTGTAGAGCGACGAGAGGAAAGCGGTCGGCGAGATGTTGGTGCCGTTGTTCACCGCGGGCGCCATACCGCCGGCGAGCACCAGCGCCTCCGGTTGCACCTTCTTGATGGCGCGGTACGTCGCGCGCAGCATCAGCGCGTACACCGTCGGGTCGGGCAGCGGCGTGAAGTAGGTGGTGATGTTCGGCTCGTTCCACACCTCCCACAACACGATTCGGTCGCGGTACCGCTCCGCGGCGAGTGCTGCGAAAGCCCCGAACGCGTCCGGACTCGCCGGCCGGGCGTAGGGCTGATCCCGAGCCGTCGCCACACGCGCCCAGGCAGGTGCGTAGGTCACGATGGCGTACGGGCACATACCCCGAGCGACGATGGCGTCGACCACTCTGTCCGTCGACGACCAGTCGCGCCGACCGGGCTGCGGCTCCACCACCGACCAGTCGATGTCGATGCGGACCGAGAACATGCCCGCATTCTTCGCAATGTCGAGTTCGCGTCCGAGGTCCTCGTCCGACAGGAATCCGAAGGAGCCGCCGGGTGATCCGCCCACCCGGACGCCGTCGGACTCCGCGACGCACCGCGGTACCTCGCCCGACGGAGCGCCGGATGCCGGTGCCGGCACACCGACGAGAACGAGAAGGACAGCGGCACCAGACACGCTGCATCGCCGGAGAAACCCGGCACCGGCTCCGCGCCGAGTCGGCCTCGAACGCGAAACAGACCGATCGGTGAGCACCGGCCCAGGCTAACAGCGGCGGCCGCGCGGGGCGTACCAGCGAAAACGGACACCGGCGAGGCTCCGGCTGCGATGATTCTCCACATCGCTCGATCCCGTACAAGCCTGCATTAGTATCGGCGAAATGACGACGGGAAACGACGGCTTCGACGCCCGCCTCAACGAGGTTCTGGAACAGCAGGCCGTGAGGGTGGGCGAGACGGTGCCCGCCTATGTTCGGCGCGCCGTCATGACACGCCTGGTGAAAGAACTTGCCGAGGCGGACGACACCGATCTCGGCCATCTGCTCAAGCGCCTCGAGTCGACGGCGGATCCGGTGCCCGACACGCCCGCGTCCACACCTCCGGCGGCATCCGACATGCCCGCGATCGTCACCGATCCCGATCGCGTGCGCGCCGTCGAGGCCACCGGGCTGCTCGACACCCCGTCCGAACCGGCCTACGACCGCATCGTGGCCATGGCCGCGGACGCGTTGTCCACGCCGGGCGCCTCGATCTCCTTGATCGACAAGGACCGACAGTTCATCAAGAGCGCTGTCGGTTTCGGGCCGGAGGAAGAACGACCTCGGGAGATTCCCCTCGAGGCCGGAATGTGCCGCCACACGGTGGCCCTGGGTGAACCACTGCTGGTGGAGGACGCCCGCCTCGACGAGAAGTTCATGAACCACCCCGGCGTGCTGGACAAGACCTTCATCTCCTACCTCGGCATCCCGTTGGTGGACGACGGCGGTCACGCGGTGGGCACGCTGTGCGTCTGGGACGCCGAGCCACGTCAGTGGACGACGGGGCACGTACAGGTACTGAAGGACATCGCGTGGATGGTTCGCGAGCGAATTTTCGAGTGAGCGAACCATTCCGGGCGTGATCTACATTTTCGCCTCGTTAGTCTGTCCATCGGTCGCTTTTCCGTAATGGCGCCGTGACCATTCTGAGAAGACAACTCCAAAGAATGGTCTAGTGTTGACCTCGGTCGGTCAACCACTAGGTCCGTACGGAGTGAATCCTGTGTCCGAAACACTGGAATCGCGAGATACGTTGCTACGCAACGCCCCTGCCACGAGGGTGTCCAATGAACGTGGAATAGCGGACCGTCTTCGCGTCGATCCCGCACACACGATGGTCACCATCGCGGCAGACGCGACGGCAGCGATCGTGGCTGTTGCCGTGGCGAGGTTCTGGCCGGGAACGGGCGGCATCGACTACGGCTGGGTGCCGTGGTTGTTCGTGCCGCTGGTTCTGCTCATCCTGGCGTCCCGCTCGCTCTACCGACGCGGACTCCGCCGGAACTTCCTCGACGAGATCGGTCCCGTCGAGACGTCCGTCGCGCTCGCCACTCTGCTGGTGCTGACGATCTTGCTGGTCATCGGCACGGAGTACCGGCCCGGCCTCTTCATGGTCCGGGTGTGGATCGCCGCGGCGATCCTGGTGGCGGTGGCGCGGTTCCTGCGCACCGCGATCCAGCGGTACCTGCGGGTGAACCACAAGTCGGCGGCTCCGACGCTCATCATCGGCGGCGGTCCGATCGCCCACCAGCTGGCGTCGCGCATGCACCAGTTCCCCGAGTACGGCCTCGACCCCGTGGGCGTGCTCGACAAGGCACCCGCGGTCGATCCGCAGCCCGACACTCCCGAGGCACTGACCGTCCCCTACATGGGCACACCGTCGCAGCTCGCGCAGGCCATCGAGCAGACCGGCGCCGAGGAGCTCGTCATCGGGTTCTCGGACGTTCCGACCGAGAGTCTGGTCAAGGCCATCCGCACCGCCCACTCGAACGGCATGCGAGTGTGGTTAGTACCGCGCCTGTTCGACACCGTCGGCGTGCGGACCCGCGTCGAGCATCTCGGCGGGTTGCCCCTGATGGTGCTGCCGCACACCGACCCCAAGGGATGGCAGTTCGTCGTCAAGGGCGTCATGGACCGCACCCTGGCCGGACTGGGCGTGCTGGTCCTGTCTCCCGTCTTCCTGGTGCTCGCGCTGCTGGTCAAGACGAGCTCCCCCGGACCCATCTTCTTCTCCCAGGAGCGCATCGGCCGTGACGGAAAACCGTTCGGCTGCCTGAAGTTCCGGTCCATGCGTCCGCCGCGTGCCTCGGACGCCGAGTTCACTCGCGTCGAGGGCGCCGCTCCGGGCGGCGTCGAGGGCGTCGATCGCCGGACGCGCATCGGCAAGATCATGCGTCAGACGTCGCTCGACGAGCTGCCCCAGCTCCTCAACGTCGTTCGCGGCGACATGAGCCTCGTGGGTCCCCGACCGGAGCGCCCCGCGTACGTGGATCTGTTCGAGATGCAGATCCGCCGCTACGGTGAGCGCCACCGGGTGAAGGCCGGTGTCACCGGGTGGGCGCAGGTGCACGGACTGCGCGGACAGACGTCCATCGCCGACCGCGCCGAGTGGGACAACTACTACATCGAGAACTGGTCGCTGTCCCTCGACATCAAGATCCTGTTCCTCACCATCGCCGCGGTCCTGAAGAAGGCGGAAGACTGACCGTGTCGGCGGTCCCGTCATGCTGATCGTCCTCGAGGGTCTCACCGCGGTCGTCGTGCTGGTCGTCGCGTTCCTGGTGGCAAGCGCGGTCTTTCACCGACCGCAGCTCGGGGTGCTGCTGCTGGCCGCGTTCGTCCCGCTGAACGGTCTCCTCGCCATCCTTCCGCTGCCCGGCTTCGTCGCCGGCTGGAAGGAGGGCCTGGTGATCTTCACGCTCGGCAGCGCCTGGATCCGGCGCAGTCGAGCGCTGGGCCCGCGTCGTCCGACACTGCTGATGCCCTGGTGGCCGGCCGCAGCCCTGTTCGTGGTGTTCGGGACCGCGTCGGCACTGCTGTCGTTCGGGATCATCGGCTTCGTCGGCATCAAGGTGACGTTCTTCTACCTGCTGCTGGTGGCGATCCTGTGGCTCGCGCCGTTCGACGCCCGCGACCGGGACCACCTCGTCAGCATCCTCATGGGCATGGGCGCGTTCACGTCCCTGGTCGGCATCGCTCAGTTGCTCGCGGGACCGGCGGCGCTCGTGGCGATCGGGTACGAGTACGGCACCCAGGTCCGGACGTCGGGCGGGCTGCTCCGCACGTTCAGCACGTTCAACCTGCCCTTCCCGTTCGGGCTCTACGTGATGCTGTCGCTGCTCGTCGGCGGAGCCGTGGCGCTCGCGAACCCCATGCGCCGGCGCAACCTGCTGTTCCTGTGCGCGAGCCCGTTCATGGTGGTC
Organism: Rhodococcus sp. BP-316; assembly: GCF_019836105.1. Classification (NCBI taxonomy): domain Bacteria; kingdom Bacillati; phylum Actinomycetota; class Actinomycetes; order Mycobacteriales; family Nocardiaceae; genus Rhodococcus; species Rhodococcus sp. BP-316. The sequence goes on from NZ_JABUEE010000003.1 coordinate 441,719, forward strand.
GCCATGTCGAGTGCCATCGTGCGAGCGGCGCTGCTCGGACTCGCGGTCGGGCTGATCTACATGACCATCATCCGGTTCCGCGCACTCGGCGGTCTGCTCGTGATCATGGCGGCGCTCGTCGGCGCGATCCTGCCGTTCGTCCCCAAGATCACGTCGGTCTTCTTCTCGTCGAGCAGCCTGAACGAACGTGGCGGTCGATGGAACGAGGTCATCGAGAAGGTGCGCACCCACTGGCTCGGCGAGGGGCTCGGGTCGAGTGGTGCGGCAGCGGACCGGATCTCGTCGGCGCAGGGTGAGAACATCACCGGGTCGCTCGGGCTGTCCACCAACTACCAGCCCGACAACTACTACGTGAAGACGGCTCTCGAACTCGGTCCGATCGGACTGTGGGCCGTCCTCGCGCTCCTGGTGACCGCCCTGATCTGGTGCACGCGACTCTCCCGCACCCTCCCCGGTCAGGACGGCGCGCTGACACTCGGTGTCGGCGCCTCCATCGTCGCGGCGATGTTCGCGTCGCTGGTGGCCACCTATTTCGAGATCTTCCCTATCGACGTCTATTTCTGGCTCTTGTTAGGAGTTGTGGGATGCGCAGCAGCACAACACGAATCGTTTTCGGGGCCCTCGCCCTCCGTCCCGGCGGCAGCGGCGTCCAGACGTACATCCGTGAGCTCCTGAGGGAGCTGCCCGGCCGTCTCCCCGGAACGGACCTCGCCGCCGTCGTCCAGAAGGACGCGATCGGCGAGCTGCCGACAGGCGTCGACGCGCTCCCCCGGCCGGTGTCCGGCGGTGCCGTCCGCGCGGTGCTCGGTGCGCTCCCGGTCGGATCGCACGACGTGGTCCACGGGCTCGACGTCGATCTCCCCCTCGTCGGCCGGGGCGCCACCGTCGCCACGGTGCACGACATCTCGGTCATCGACATGCCGTCCGCGTCGAGTCGCTTCCGCGCCGCCGGCGAACAGCGCCTCGTGCGACGGTCGCTGCGCAAGGCCGACCTGCTCATCGCCGTCTCGCAGTTCACCGCCGACCGCATCAAGGCCGTCAGCGGCCGCGACGCCGCGGTCGTCGAACTCGCCCCGGCAGCCTGGGCCGTGCCCCCGGAGGACGGCGCGGTGGAGACGGTGCGCGCGAAGTACGGTCTGCCCGAACGCTTCGTCATGCAGGTGGGCACCGTGGAGCCGCGCAAGAACGTGCAGTTGGTCGCCGACGCCGCGGAGAAGCTGGGCGTGCCCTTCTTCCTGGCGGGCGCGGGGTCCACGGGCCCGGACGCACCCCGCTACGCGAACGGGCTCGGCTACGTCGACGTGGAGGACCTGCCCGCACTGTACGCGGCGGCGACCGTCACCGCGTACGCGTCGCGTTACGAGGGCTTCGGGCTGCCCCCGGTCGAAGCGATGGCGTGCGGCGGCGCCGTGGTCGCGAGTGCGGTGGGCGCCCTGCCCGAGGTGGTCGGCAAGGGCGCCGTGCTGCTCGACAACGAGCGGGTCGACGACTGGGCGGAGGCACTGAGCCCGTTGATGTTCGACGAGACGGCGCGCGCGGACCTGGTGACCGAGGCCCTGCACGCGATGGCCGACCTGACGTGGGCCCGGACCGCCGAGCGCACCGCGGACGCCTATCGGGACGCAGGCCTGCTCTGATGGACGACGACATCACCGTCGAGGGTGCCGTGATCCCCGAACCCGAGACCCCCGAACCTGAGACGACGGCACCTGAGACCACCGCACCCGACTATCGCGCGCTCGCCGCCGATCCGAAGGCGGCGGCGCGGGCGACCGCGGCGGTGCTGATCTCCCGCGTGATCGTGGCGGGACTCGGCTGGGTGGGCAGCGTCATCGTGGCCCGCTCGCTGAGCCCCGAGGGGTGGGGTCAGTTCAGCTTCGTCTTCGCGCTGCTCGGACTCATGTCCGTCGTCACCGACCTCGGCGTCGGCCGCGTCGTCCTGGCCCGACTGATGGACGACGACGCCGAGGAGATCGGCCGCACCGCCTCGTCGTTCCTCGCACTGCGCACCGTGCTCGGACTCGTGGGGTACGTGCTCGCCGTCGGCTACGTCGTGGTGCTGCAGTACCCGGGTGAGGTCATCGCGGCGACCGCTCTGGGCGGCCTCGTCGTCGTGTTCGCGACGCCGTCCCACGCACTCTCCGTGCTGTTCCAGGCTCGCCATCGACTGTTGCTGGTCGCGGTCATCGAGAGCCTGGGCCAGGGCCTGCAGCTGGTGCTCACGATCCTCGCCGCCGTCTTCGCGCCGGTGCTGCTGATCTTCGTGCTGCCGGCCGTGCTCAACGAAGCGTTCCGCGCGGTCGGCAAGGGTCTCGCGGTGCGGCGGCGGTCGGTGGGCTTGCGCCCCTCTCGTCACATCGACGTCCACCGGTGGGGTGCCTACCTCCGCGAGGCGATTCCGCTCGCGATCGGCTTCGCGCTGACCATCGCGATGCTGAAGATCGACGTCCTGATGCTGAGCCTTCTCGACACCTTCGACGCGGTCGGCCTGTACTCCATCGGCTACAAGTTCTCCGACATGATGGACACCATCGCGCTGGCCGCCGTGGCGCCGGTGAGCACCCTCCTCGTGGCGGCCTGGCCGAGCGAGACGGCCACGTTCCGCGCCCGATCCCGTTCCGCGGGACTGTACTTCGCGACCTTCGGCGCCGTCGCCGTCGCCGGCTTCTGGCCCTCTGCCGAGCCGCTCATCCGCCTGCTCTACGGCGAGCGCTTCGCTCCCGGTTCCGACGCGGCACGGCTCCTCGTCCTCGGTGCCGCGATCATGTCGCTCATCCTGCTCGGCATCTTCCTGCTCGCCTCCGCGGGGATGCAGCGGCACTACCCGCTCGTCGCGCTGTTCGGCCTCGCTCTCAACATCGGCCTCAACGTCGCGCTCATCCCGAGGTTGTCCTACAACGGATCCGCCATCGCCACCGTCGTCACGTTCGGTGTCACGGTGATCATGCTGTGGGTCGTGATCGAGCGCAGCATGCCCATGTCGGGGCTGCTCGCCGTGTCGCCGATCCTCGTGCTCGCCGCCGTCACGGCCGCGGTGACGGTCGGGGCGACACTGCTCGTCGACGCGGCACCGTCCCTGTGGTTCCTGATCTCGGTCGTCGCGGCGCTCCTGGTCGCCGCGTGCGGGTTCCTCCTGACCAAGCGCGACTCGCGCAGCAACTCTCCTGCCCCGGAGGTCGCCTCGTGACTCCGGATCGCACCACCGTGTTCGTCGCGCACACCGCGAACATCTCGGGTGCCGAGAAGATGCTGCTGTCGCTGGTGTCCGAGGCACTGCGGGGGCCGGGCGGAGTCACCGTCGTCTGTCCCGTCGGGGCGCTGTCCGAGGCGCTGCCCGACGCCGCGGTGCACGTCGCGATCCCCGAGCTGGGCCTGGGCGGAGAGCAGGGAGTCGCCCGCATCGGCGCCGCGGCGAGGATGGCGGCGCGGTGGGTGTCCGCCGCACGGACGCTGCGTGCGGTGACGCGACGGCCGGCGACCCAGACCGTCGTCAACTCGCTGTTCGCCCTCCCCGCAGCGCGACTCGCCCGGCCACCGCACGGTGTCGCCTGGCTGGTGCACGATGCGATCGCGGCGGGACGCCAGCGCGCCGTGGCATCGGCGAGTCGAGGCGCCGTCCGCCGCGCGGTCGCGTGCACGTCCGCCGCGGCGGCACCGGTACGCGACCTCGGCATCGAGGTGGAGATCGTGCCCTACGGCGTGCCGTGGCCCGTGGAGGATTTCGCCGCCCCCACGCACTCGCCGCCCGTCGTGGGCATGCTCGCGCTCCTCACTCCGTGGAAGGGGCACCTCGTTCTGCTCGACGCGGTCGCGAGGCTCGACGACGTGGTGGTCGAACTGGCGGGCGGCAGCTTCTCCGGCGATCAGGCGTACGTCGACGAACTGCACACGCGGGCAGCACGTCCCGATCTCGCGGGACGTGTCCGCTTCCTCGGGCACGTCGATCCCGACAGCGCGCTGCGCCGGTGGGACGTCGTGGTGTCGGCCAGCGTTCTCCCCGAGGCGGGGCCCCTGTCCGTCCTCGAGGCCATGTCCCACGGGGTGCCGGTGGTGGCCACCGATCACGGCGGTCCCACCGAGTTCCTCGCTCGCGGGGAGGGCGTGCTGGTCCCGCCGGGTGACGCGGCGGCACTGGCCGACGCTCTGCGAAGGGTGCTCGGCGACGACGCGGCGCGCGCGGACATGGGAGCACGCGCGCGGGACACCGTCGCGACGCGTCACGACATCTCGATCACCCTCCCCCGACTGTTGACGGAATTGACCGCATGAATGCCACGACAGAAAGAGCCATCAGCCATTCCTCACGCGCCCAGAATGGGTACCGCGTCGGTTTCACGACGGCCCGCGAACCGATCTCCCGAACGGTGACACACGGCAATTCACCTACGCAGGAATGGTCTCCGTCCCTGCGTAGTATCGAATGGGACATGCCGTCGACCGGGCATGACCGCACGCGCACCAGCAACTCGAGGAGATTCGGTTGGCGCCCGTAGACGACCCCGTGCACCGCGGAGACGTACCTCCGCCGATAGATCTCGCCGGGCACATGCGGGAACTGGGACGCGCGTTCCTTCCCGCTCTGATCATCGCGCTGATCGTCGGCGCCGGCGTCTTCGCCCTCCGCGAGTACGGCACCGAGAAGCAGTACGCGGCATCCGTCGTGACGGAGATCCGGGCGACCGGCGAGGTGATCCCCGGCGACGCGTTCATCGAGCAGCTGCGCGCCCCGTTCATCGGGCTGGCCGCGGACAACGACGTGCTCGATCAGGTGCTGTCGCAGGTCGACACAGGCTGGGACGCCGGTGAGCTCGCCTCCCACCTCGAGCTCGCCCCGGGAACGTCGCCGGCGCTGCTCACCTTCACCGTCACCGCGGACTCCCCCGAGCTCGCCCTCGAGGTCGCCCGCACCACGGTGACCACGGTGTCGCAGGCGTCGTCGGCCAACGCCGCCCGCAACGCACAGGGGCAGCTCGAGCAGGTTCAAGCCTCGATCGCGGCCGAGGAAGCCCGCAACTCCCAGCTCATCCCGGGCGACCCCGCCCGCTCCGCATCGGACCAGTCGCTCGCCGACCTCCGCGACCAGCTGACACAGCTCCAGAGCACGGGCGGCGGGAACCAGCTGGTGGTGCTCGCCGTGCCCGAGCAGAGCACCGCCCCCGTCTCACCGATGCCGGCCTCGGAGGCCTCCGTCGCGGGTCTGGTGGCGTTCATCGTCGCCGCCGAGCTGATCGTGTTGCTGCGCAGTCGACTCGGGCGTCGTCCGCGGCCCGCGTGGGCCCGCCGCGTCGCTCGCAAGTACCAGGCCGACTTCGATCCGAAGGTGACCACGGGCCTGCCGCCCATCGTCGCCGCGACGGTGGCCGCGTCGGACCGGGGCGCGTCGTCGTCCAACGGGAACGGCAGCAACGGCAACGGCACCCGATCGGCCGGCGCTCGGCACGCCGCCCACGGCCGCATCGAGCAGAACGTGCTGGTACTCGTCGGTGACGACGCCGTGTATCCGGCTCCCACCTCCCTCTCCACGGGCGGGCAGCCCCGCCACCCGGACGCACTCGTCGGGGCCGACCTCACGAGCGAGTGGTGGACCTTCGTCGACGTGCACGACGTCGAGACCGCGGTGGTACTACTGTCGTCCGGTGGACGCGACCGCCGAGCTGCCGAGGGAGTGCTGAAGCAGCTGCGGACGTTCGGCATCCACACTCACCTCGTCGTGCAACCGTCCGGCCGCAAGCGCCGGTCCGATCCCGCTCCGGGTGGACGCACGGCCTCCCAGCGCCCCGAGGAACAGGTCGGACACAATGCCAGACACTGACAAGATCGCGATCGTCCACGAGCGCTTCACCGAGATCGCCGGATCCGAGCACGTCGTCGAACAGCTCGCTCTGCAGTGGCCGGGCGCGCGCGTGTACGCACCCATCGCCCGTCCCGAGGGAACTCCCGCCGGGCTGACCACGCCGCCGAACACCACGTGGCTCAACTCGATCTACAACGGCATCGGTCAGCGGTCCTACGCCCCGGTCCTGCCGCTGATGCCGACGGCGTTCCGTCGTCTGCCGTTGCGCGACGCCGAGGCCGTCGTCGTGAGCCACCACGCCTTCGCGACGCAGGCCGTGCACGCGACCGACGCTCCCGTCATCGCCTACGTGCACAGCCCGGCGCGTTGGGCGTGGGATCCGGAACTGCGGGCGGGTGAGGGCGGCGGCCGCGCAGGTGCCGCGATCCTCACGGCACTGTCGGCCGTCGCACGGCGCTGCGAGACAGGAGCCGCGCCGCGTCTGACCACCGTCGTCGCCAACTCGACCGCCGTCGCGGACCGCATCTCGCGCTGGTGGGGACGAGACGACGCCGTGGTGGTGCACCCACCCGTCGACACCGAGGGCTTCACTCCCGATCCGACGGTGGAGCGTGAGGACTTCTTCCTGCTCGCCGGTCGCCTGGTGCCGTACAAGCGTCCCGACATCGCGATCCGTGCGGCAGCCCTGGCGGACGTACCGCTCATCGTCGCCGGCGACGGCCGCGCGATGGAGCAGTGCCGCGCCCTCGCCGGACCGAAGACGGTGTTCCTCGGCCGCGTCTCGCACGAGAAGCTGCTCGAGCTCCACCGCTCCACGCGTGCACTGCTGATGCCCGGCATCGAGGACTTCGGCATCGTTCCCGTCGAGTCGATGGCCACCGGTACCCCGGTCATCGCGCTCGGTGAGGGTGGTGCCGTCGACTCGGTCATCCACGGCACCACCGGATTGCACGTGCAGCCCGGTACCGACGACGAGATCGTCACCGGTTTCGCCGACGCCATGACGTCGTTCGACCCGGCCCAGTTCGATCGAGCGCAGATCCGCGTCTGGGCGGAAGGCTTCTCGCGAGCCAACTTCCGCTCACGGATGCAGGAGGTGATCGATGCCGCAGTCTGAGTACCCGTCGACCGAACTCGACCGCACCTTCGCGTCCGCGCAGACCCTCGCCGTCGTCGGGCCGACGGCGGGTCTCGACGTCGCCGCCGCGCGGGCGATGCTCGCCGCGGCGGAGAACGCGTCCCCCACCTCCCGCATCCGGCTCGATCCCCGCTCGGACAGTCGGAACTGGGCGTACCGCACCGACATCGGCGCCGGCACTGCCGTCACCAGCAGACCGGATCTGGCCACCGACGATCTCGGTGAGCTGATGGACCGGGTGCGCACCCGCGACGGTGTACGCGCCCCCGTGGAGATCGTGCTGTGCGGTGACTACGCCGTGGTCCACTACTCCCACGGCGTGGGCGACGGTCAGCTCGGTGTACTGCTGGTCGGCGCCGCCGCGAGCGACCCCGGCTTCGCGATCGCACGCAGCATGGCGCCGTCGCTGCCGAGAAGCGCCACGTGGAGTGCTCTGCGGCGGCACTACCGATCCAACCCTCGTGCCCTGCAGGACTTCCGGCGCCTACGCGCCGTCCACAAACGGCGTGACGCGACGGCCGACGGGGCGCCGACGCGCCGTATCGAGCACTGGGAATCGTCGAAGACCACGCGCGCGGCCTACATGCGTCCCGAGCAGGTGGCGGAACTGCGATCGTGGTCGAAGGCGAACGCGCCGGGCGCCACCGGCGCGTCGGTGTCGGTCGCTCTGCTCGTCGCCGCTCTGCGCTCCGAGGGTGTCCCCCTCGACGAGCACGTCATGATCCTCTTCAACTGCCGCCGGTACCTCGACGAGAAGCACCGCGCGGAACACGGCAACTTCGCGATCGGTATCCCGGTCCGCCTGCCCGTGCTGCCGACGCCGGGTGACGTCGCCGGTGTCATGAAGCAGGTCATCGACTCCGGCTGGCCCATCGCCGTGCTCGGAATGGCCGATGCCCGAGCAACTCTCAAGGGTCACCGGACAGCCCCGGCGCCGGCGCCGAGCGAGGACGTCGTCACGGTGCCCGACCGACCGCGACTCGCGGTGAGCGACCTGGGCACCCTCTCGATCTACGACCATCTTCCCTGGCTCGACGACGGTCGGCCCCGTCAGATGACGGCTTCTCTCGAACCCGACGGCCCGGACGGCATCTCGATCCTCGTCTCGCAGGTCCAGGGCGGACGTTCGTACTCGGCGTCGTTCTGCAGCGGCATGATCGAGACCGAGACGGTCGACCGTGCCCTCGCCCGCGCGTGTGCCGATCCCGTCGGCCTGCTGAGCCGGAACACGGCCGACCTGCGCTCCGACGGGGAGTGACGTGCGGTGGCCGCGATCGAGACGACGACCGCGCGCCGCCACGTCGCGCTGACCTGGCTGTCGGTGTTGGTCGTCCTCTGCGCGAGTTGCGCTGGGCTGCCCGGAGAGTCGGACCCGGAGACGGCCGTCGACTCTCTCGCCGACGTCGCCGCCGGCTCACTGCTGGGCACCCCCCGTGACTTCGCGGGCTATCCCGCGCTCGCCACCCTGACAGCGGTGTCGAAGACGGTGCTCTACCGTTCGACCTCCGGCATCGACGGCTCCGCCACCGAGGTGAGCGGGCTGGTCCTCGTTCCTCGCGGCGACCCACCGGCGGGTGGGTGGCCGGTCGTCTCCGTCGGCCACGCGACCACCGGTACCGACAGTCGGTGCGCGCCGTCCACCCACATCGGGCTGCTGGGGGCGCTCACCACCGTGATCCCCTTCCTCGCCAACGGTTACGTGGTCGCCATGACCGACTACGAGGGCCTGGGCACCCCGGGTCCGCACCCGTACCTCGATGCCGCCACGGCCGGCAACAACGTGATCGACGCGGTGCGCGCAGCGCGCGAGGTGGAACCGACGGCGTCCGACTCCTGGATCGGCTACGGCGTCTCCCAGGGCGGGCAGGCGGTGTGGGCCGCCAACGAACGGGCCGCCGACTACGGCGACGGACTCCGCCTCGTCGGCACCATCAGCATGTCCCCCGCGACCGACCTGAGCCCGCTCGTCGACGCGATGGTGGCCGGAACACTCACCGCCGAACAGGTCGCGCTGGTGCCGTCGGTCCTGACAGGGCTGTCCGTCGCGCACCCCGACCTCCAGGTGACCGACTACCTCCGCGGTGTGCTGTACGAACGCCGGGACGTCTTCGCCGCCTGCGAGGGCGAGAACGACGGTCTCGAGAGCGCGATCGCCGAGTCCGTCACACCGTCGGACTACGCACCGGTGGACGAGGCCGCCGCAGATCGTCTGCGCGCGTGGCTCACCGAGGCCGGAGTGCCGGGCGCCGCGGCGACCGCGCCCATGTTCGTCGGCTACGGCGAACTGGATCGACTCGCACTCCCGGAGTGGACGGTGGCCGCGGTGCAGCGAGCGTGCGCACTCGGCGACACCATCGAGCTCCGCGAGGCACCGGGACAGGGCCACGGCATCCTGAACCTCGGAAGTGCGCCGGCGGAATGGCTGGACGGCCGGTTCGCCGGGACACCGGCGCCGAGTACCTGCAACTAGGTCACTCCCCGCGCCACTCGCGCTCGAACGGCAGCCGCCACGCATCGGGCGCGACCAGACTGTGGATCGCGTTGGGACCCCACGATCCCGGCGCGTAGGACCGGACGGGCGGCGGGTCCTCGAGCAGCGGTGCCGAGACCTCCCACAGCCGCTCGATGCCCTCGGACGTGGTGAACAGCGTGTGATCCCCGTGCATCGCATCGAGGATCAGCCGCTCGTACGCCTCCAGAACGTCTGCGGCACTCTCCGTCTCGTGCAACGCGAACTGCATGCTGAGCTTGTCCAGGCGCATGCCCGGGCCCGGCCGCTTGCCGTAGAAGGAGAGCGACACCTTCGACGAGTCGGTGAGGTCGAAGGTCAGGTGGTCCGGCCCCTGGGCGCCGACGCCGGAGCCCGCCGGGAACATCGACTTGGGCGGCTCCCGGAACGCGATCGAGATGATGCGCTGCCCCTCGGCCAGCTTCTTGCCGGTCCGGAGATAGAACGGCACACCCGCCCACCGCCAGTTGTCGATGTGGCACTTCAGGGCGACGAAGGTGTCGGTGTCCGAGTCGGGGGCGATGTCCTTCTCGCTGCGGTAGCCGGAGTACTGGCCGCGCACGACGTTCCGCGGATCGAGGGGAAGCATGGAGCGGAAGACCTTGTTCTTCTCCTCCTTGATCGCCTCGGGTTCCAGCGCGGTGGGCGGTTCCATGGCCGTGAAGGCCAGTACCTGGAACAGGTGGGTCACCACCATGTCCTTGAAGGCACCCGTCGACTCGTAGAAGCCGGCGCGGCCGTCCAGTCCCAGAGTCTCGGGCACGTCGATCTGCACGTGTTGGATGAACGTGCGGTTCCAGATCGGCTCGAAGAGACCGTTGGCGAAGCGGAACGCGAGGATGTTCTGCGCCGGCTCCTTGCCGAGGAAGTGGTCGATGCGAAAGATCTGCTCCTCGGCGAAGGTCTCGTGCACAGCCGCGTTGAGCGCGACGGCGCTGGCGAGATCGGTGCCGAACGGCTTCTCCATGATGATGCGGGCCCGCTCGACGAGCGTCGCCTCGGAGAGCATGTCGATGACGGCGAGCGCCGCGGACGGCGGTACCGACAGATAGTGCAGCCGCTGCACGCCGTCCCCGAGTTCCTTCTCCGCCGCTGCCACCGCGTCCGACAACGCCTGCGGGCCGGCGGTCTGGGGCACGTAGGTCAGGCGAGTCGCGAAGCGGTCCCACTCGTCCTCCGTCGGTGTGCGCGTGGAGAACTGCTCGATCGCCTCCTTCGCCATCGCTCGGAACTCGTCCGACGTCATCTCCTGCAACGACGTACCGACGACGCGCATCCGCGGCGCCAGTTCGGACAGGACGAGGTGCATCATCCCCGAGAGCAGCTTGCGTTTGGCCAGGTCTCCGGTGGCACCGAAGAGGACGACCACCTGGGGCGGCAACGCGTCCGGGACGGAGGATCGGCGGCGAGTCGTGGTCATGCCCGCGATGCTTCCATCGAACCCGCACTCCCGCTCGGCGGGGGTGAGCGCCGCGCACGCGCTACCGTGGTGGTCAGCGCCGTGTCGTCGCGCTGCCCGATTCCGCACCTTACGGAGCACCCGCATGTCGTCCCGTCCTGCCCTTCTCCGCACCGTTCTCCTGGCGTGCCTCGCGTTCGTGATGCTGCTGGCCTCGGCCTGCACCATCGGATCGAGTGACGGCGGCTCGGGAGGTGATTCCGGCGGCGCGCCGGAGACGACGCAGGCCGCACCCGCGCCGACCCTCACCCTCGACCCGCCGGACGGCGCGGCCGACGTCAACCCGCTCGCGCCGGTGAGCGTGACGGCGTCGAACGGCACCATCACCGCGGTGCGGATGACGAACGCGGACGGTGTCGTCGTCGACGGGGTCGTGACACCCGACGGATCCACCTGGAAGCCGGCCACCACGCTCGGCTACGGGAAGCAGTACTCACTGGAGATCGACACCGAGGCGACCGACGGCGCCGCGCACGAGCAGACGAGCACGTTCACGACCGTGGAGCCGGACAACTACACGCTGCCGTCCTTCGTGACGTCGGGCGGCAACCTGCTCACGGACGGGGGCACCTTCGGCGTCGGCATCGTCGCGGTGGTGCACTTCGACGAGCCCATCGGTGACCGCGCCGCCGCCGAGCGCACGCTGTCCGTCCAGACCACGCCCGCCGTGACCGGATCCTGGTACTGGGCCGACGACCAGAACGTCCACTGGCGGCCGGAGAACTACTACACGCCCGGAACCGCGGTGACCATCTCCGCGAAGGTGTACGGCGTCGAGGTCGGTGAGGGCCTCTTCGGACAGGAGGACGTCACCACGTCGTTCACCATCGGCGACTCGCACGTCTCCGTCGCCGACGACGACACCAAGCAGGTAGAGGTGTACGAGAACGGCACGCTCGTGCGCACCATGCCCACGTCGATGGGCATGGGCGGCAGCGAGACCGTCGGTGGCCAGACGTTGACGTTCTGGACTCAGCCCGGCGTCTACACCGTGCTGGACAAGGCGAACCCGGTGATCATGGACTCCTCGACGTACGGCCTGCCGGTGAACTCGCGCCTCGGGTACAAGGAGTCGATCAACTACGCGACGCGCATCAGCAACGACGGCATCTACCTGCACGAACTCGAGGACACCGTGTGGGCGCAGGGCAACACCAACGTCTCGCACGGCTGCCTCAACCTGAGCCGGGCCAACGCGTCCTGGTTCTACGACTTCTCGGTGCCCGGCGACGTCGTCGAGGTGCGCGACACCGGCGGTGCACCGCTGCAGCAGTGGCAGAACGGTGACTGGAGCGTCCCGTGGTCCGAGTGGCTCGCCGGGAGTGCGCTGGCCTGATCCGCTCGCAGTCGTCACCACCCCGCGCGCACCTTTACACTGTACGGAGACGCGCGAGGAAGGTTCATCAGGAATGCCGGGGACGACGACAGCACACAGCGCATGACGGGTGTGCTCGCATGATGCACGTGGTCGCGTGACGACCCGCGACGAGCTGTTCCCCGGCACGGACGCCACCTCGACCGCCCATCGCGAGTTCGACTGGTCGACGACGTCACTCGGACCGGTCGAGAACTGGCCGGACGCACTGGTGACCGCCATCCGCACGCTGTTCCCGTCCGAGGTGGGACAGCTCGTGTGGTGGGGCGAGGATCTGGTCCAGCTCTTCAACCACGCCTACACCCCGATGGCAGGCGACCTGTTTCCCGAGGCCGTGGGCCAGCGCGCCGCGGACTGCTGGCGCGTCGGCTGGGAGCAGCTCGGCCCGTTGGCGCACGACGCCCTGCGCGGCACCGCCGTCCATCGCACCCGTCAGCGCGTCCTGCTGGACCGTTTCGGCTACCTCGAGGAGACGTTCTTCACGTTCTCCTACAGCCCGATCCTCGGTTCCGGCGACACGGTGAACGGGGTCTTCGTCGCCACCACCGACGTGACCCAGCAGGTGCTGGCGGAGCGCCGCATGTCGGTGCTGCACGAGCTGGGCTCGATCTCCGTGGCCTCCCGCGACATCGACGACGTCTGCCGGGCGTCACTGGACCTGCTCGCCGGCAACGAGGCCGACGTGCCGTTCGCGTCCATCCACCTCCGCACCACCCACGACGCGGAACTCGGCGAGATCCGTCCCGTCGCCTCGACGTCCGCGACGCTCCCCGGTCGGCCGCACACCGCCACGACCGTCGATCGCGGCGTGATCGATCGCGTCAGCACGAGCGGTGTCGGCGAGATCGTGGGCACGACCGCCGTCGTGCTCCCCCTGCACGCGTCGTCGGGCCGACCCGTCGGCGTTCTCGTGGCCGGCATCAGCGCGTTGCGGCGCTTCGACGAGCCGTACCGCGTGTTCCTCGATCTGGTGGCCGGACGCATCTCGACGGCGCTGACGGATGCGTACTCGTATGCGGCAGAACGCCGCCGGGCTCGCGACCTGGAAGAGCTGGATGCTGCCAAGACCCGGTTCTTCGAGAACGTCAGCCACGAGTTCCGCACCCCGCTGACACTGCTCCTGGGTCCGTTGGGCGACGTGGTGGACGACCAGGAGAACCCACTGCCGCCGCACCGGGTGCGATCGCTGCAGACCGCGCGGCGCGCGGCACTGCGACTGCAGCGACTGGTGGACACCCTGCTCGACGTCGCCCGCGGCGATGCCGACGGATTCGTCGTGTCTCTCGAACCGACCGACATCGTCTCGCTCACCACGGACTGCGCCTCGATGTTCCGCGACGCGACGGCGCGGGCCGGCGTGGAACTGCACCTCGCACTCGACGGCGTCACCCACCGCTTCGCCGAGATGGACCGCACGATGTGGACTCACGTGGTGATGAACCTGGTGTCCAACGCGGTCAAGTTCACGACGGCGGGATCGGTGACCGTGAGCCTGCGAGACGACGCGGACACGGTGACGTTGACGGTCACGGACACCGGGCCGGGTGTCCCCGAGGCCGACCGAGCGAAGATCTTCGACCGGTTCTATCAGGTCGCGGCCGCCGCCGGTCGCAGCCGCGAGGGGTCCGGCGTCGGACTCTCCCTGGTGCGCGACCTCGTGGCCGCCCTGCACGGCACCATCGACGTGAGCGACGGCCCGGACGGCACGGGATCCACGTTCACCGTGACGCTTCCCCGCACGGTGGCGTCCGCGCCGCCCGCCTCCGACGCCACCACACAGGAGGTCGCGGAAGCGTTGGGCGCCGGGTACATCGGTGAAGCCGACACCTGGCGACCGCTGGACGGCGTCCGGACCGATCCGACACCCGATCAGCGCCAGGTGGTGCTCGTCGAGGACAACGCCGACATGCGCGACTACCTCGTCGGACTGCTCCGCGAACAGAACTGGCACGTGACCATGTTCGCCGATGTCGACTCCGCGATGGCGCACGCCCGCGCCCACCCGCCGGACGTCATCCTCAGCGACATCATGCTGCCGGGACGCTCCGGTCTCTCGCTCGTCGACGAGGCGAGGTCCGACGGCCGGCTGGTGCGCGTCCCGATCGTGTTGCTCAGTGCACGTGCGGGATCCGAGTCGGTCGTCGAAGGCCTCCGCCTCGGTGCGGACGACTACGTGACCAAGCCGTTCCAGCCGGCGGAGCTCGTCGCACGTGTCCGGGTGCACCTCGAGCTCGCCCGGTTGCGGGAGCAGCTGCTCGGCAGCGCGCAACGCGAGGTGTCCTCGCTGCGCACGGCGCTCGACAGCCGCAGTGTCCTGAGTCAGGCAGTGGGCCTGCTGATGGTCACGCAGCGGATGTCGCCGGAGGCGGCCTTCGACCACATCGCGACGATGAGTCAGGCCGCCAACGTCAAGGCTCGGGTGATCGCGGAGCAACTGGTCCGCGACTTCGTGGAGGAGCTCGGGTCCGACCCCGTCGGATAGGCACAGCAGCGCAGGAGGTCTCGTCGCATGACGGAACGCAAGCCGTCGGACATCAGTGTCCAGACGTGGGTGGACCGGCAGATCGCGTCCGCTCAGGAGAACGGCGCCTTCGAGAACCTGCCGGGCCTCGGCAAGCCGATCCCGCCGTCGAGCACCGACGAGTTGTCCTGGGTGCGGGGGTATCTGAAGCGCGAGAACCTCTCGGGCGATGCTCTTCTGCCGACGCCGCTCCGCCTGCGCAAGGAGGTCGAGCGTCTCCCGGAGGCGTTGCGGGACGTACGGTCCGAGGACGCGGTCCGTGCGATCGTCAAGGATCTGAACGCGCGCATCATGGACTGGCTGCGGGCGCCCGTGGGACCTCAGGTACCCATCGGCCGCGTCGACGCCGACGAGGTGGTCGCGCAGTGGACCCGGGACCGGTCAGCGGCTCGGGCAGCGCTCGCGGCGAAGAAGGCATCGCTGCAACAGGCCGGTCTCATGACGTCGGACCCCGCGCCGCCAGCACGCGCAGCGTCACGGGCTCGACGACCCTGGCTGCGATGGGTCCGGCGACGGCCATGATCAGCACGTAGGCCGTGGCGAGTGCGGCCAGCTCGCTCTCCACGGCGCCGGCCGCGACGGCCAGACCCGCGATGACGATGGAGAACTCGCCGCGCGCGATCAGTGCTGCCCCGGCACGCATCCGGCCCAGCTGTCCCACGCCGATCTGCTTCGCGGCCCACGCGCCGGTGGCCACCTTGGTCACCGCGGTGATGACTGCGAGCAGCACCGCGTACCCGAGGACGGGCGGGATCGAGCGCGGGTCGGTGTTGAACCCGAACACGACGAAGAAGATGGCCGCGAACAGGTCACGCAAGGGCTCGAGCACCCGGGTGGCGGCCTGGGCGGTGGATCCCGAGATGGCGATCCCGAGCAGGAACGCCCCCACGGCCGCGGACACCTGCATCGCCGACGCGATTCCGGCCACCAGGAGGGCGAGCCCGAAGACTTTCAGCAGCACCACCTCTCGGTCCCGGCTGGCGACCACCTTCGACACCACCCACCCGTACCGCAGTGCGACGACCAGCACGACGGCGACGACCAACAGGGAGATCCCCACGGCCTCGGCGCCGCCGAGAATGCTGACGCCGCCGAGCACCGCGGTGAGGATCGGCAGATAGAGCGCCATCATGAGGTCCTCGAACACCAGGATGGACAGCACGACGGGCGTCTCGCGGTTGCCCAGTCGGCCCAGGTCACCGAGCACCTTGGCGACGATGCCGGACGACGAGATGTAGGTGACACCGCCGAGCACCAGGGCGCCGATCGGTCCCCAGCCGAGAATCAGCGCTGTCACCGCACCGGGCACGAAGTTCAGCACCAGGTCGACCAGGCCCGCGGTCCACGACCGTTGCAGCCCGGTGACCAGTTCGTTCGCGGTGTACTCGAGTCCGAGGAGCAGGAGCAGCAGCACCACGCCGATCTCGCTCGCGAGATGGGTGAAGTCGTCGATGCCGTCGAGCTCGACGATGCCGCCGTTGCCGAAGAACAACCCGGCGAGCAGATAGAACGGGATGGGGGACATGCCGATCCGCGAAGCGAGCCTGGCGAGCAACCCCAGCGCGAAGAAGACAGCGCCCAGCTCGGTCAGTCCGAGCGCAGTCTCTCCCACCCGTCAGCTACCGAGGATCTTCGCTGCGTGATCGAGACCGTCGCTCGTTCCGACGACGACGAGCAGGTCGCCCGAGACGAGGGTGAAGTTCGGCGGCGGCGACGGCTGGACCTGCCCCGCCCGCATGACCGCCACGATGGACACCCCGGTCTTGGTCCGCATGGCGGTGTCGCCGAGAAGTCGGCCGTCGAAGCGGGATCCCTCGTGGATCGGCAACTGCCGGGTCCGGATACCGGGGAGGTCGCGGTGCTCCTCCCCCAGCTGCGCGACGAGTTGCGGCGTGCCCAGCAGGTTGCCGAGCGCCGCCGCCTCCTCGTTCGTCAGCGTGATCGACGCCTGCGTCGAGTCCGGGTCCTCCTTCTTCGACACGATCAGCTCGTTCGTGCCGTCCTTGCGCGTGATGACCCCGATGCGTCGCCCCGTGGACAACGCGAAATCCTTGCGTACCCCGATGCCGGGAAGCAGGGTGACGTCGACGTTCATGCGGCGATGCTAGCCCCTCAGGTCAGTCGTGACGGGTCCAACAGTCCCGTCTGCACCGCCTTCACCAGCCGACGCGGCACCCGGTGCGTCACGCCGCCGACGGTGACGGACACCAGATCCGGCGGCGTCGCCTTCCACTGCGAGCGTCGACTGCGCGTGTTCGAGCGGGACATCTTCCTCTTGGGAACAGCCACGGGTCAGGCCTTTCTCGTGCGGGTGCCGTAGCGACGCTCGAACTTCTCGACGCGTCCCTGCGTGTCCATCACCCGCGCCGCGCCGGTCCAGAACGGGTGCGACTCGTTGGTGACGTCGACGACCACCAGCGGATATGTGCGACCGTCCGAGTACTCGACGGTGCGATCGCTGGTGACGGTCGACCTCGTCAGGAACATCGATCCCGTCCCGGAGTCCTGGAATACGACCGGATGGTAGTCCGGATGTACGTTCTTCTTCACTGTGCAGCCCTTCTGTCGTCGTCCGCCCCGACGGCGGAACTGTCTGTCTCGCAGGGATCTTCGTGGTACTGCCCGAAAGGGTCGGCCCACTCGGCCCAGAGCTCGGGAGTCTCGAGCTCGTCCGGCGTGAGCAGCGCGTCGGACAGCGCCGCGTACACGTGCTCGGGATCTGCCTCGTGCACCAGCACCACCAGCGACTGCGCGCGGTCCCCGTACTCCTCGTCCCATGCGAGTGCGGCGAGAGCGCGGCGGGCGGTGGGCGCCTCCTCGTAGTCGTCCGGTGCCATGGCCGCGAGCCACGAGCCCGCGGAGGCAACCCGGAGCCCACCGCCGGCGGACTCGAGCCACAGCACGGCGTCGGGTTGCGTGGCCACCCACAGCCGACCGCGGGTGGCGACGACACCGTCGAGGAGAACATCGATCGCGTCGTGCAGCCGGCCCGGGTGGAACGGCCGTCGGTCCGTGAACTCGACCAGGGTGACGCCGCACTCCGCCGACAGCGGCGGCTGCCCGTCGAGCAGTGGCGCGTGGGCGTCGTCGACGAGTCCTCGCCGCGCCGTCGCCGGAACGCGGGCCAGCAGGTCTCGCGGACGTTCGCCCGGCAGGATCCAGACCCGCGGCGCGCGTGGTGCGAGCCGCGCCAGTACCGCATCGAGGCGCGCGGCGTCCCACCGATCGACTCCGGTGTCCGCGACGACCAGCAGATCGGATCCTCGAACGGTGCCGACGGCGACCTGCGCGACGGTGCGGTCGTCGAGAAGATCCACGACCTGACCGCCGTCGGGCCCGGGCGGGAACGCCCGTTCGCCGACGAGCTCGTCGCCGGTGGCGTCGGACAGCCAGGTCGCGCCGTCGACGCAGCCGACGACCGCCTCGATGCGCACGTCTCGCGACGCCGTGGCGTCCACCCGGCCGACCATGCCGGTGACGACGGTGTTCTCGATCGCCCAGCAGATCGCCTCGACCTCCAGCGAGGGATCGACCCGGACGACGATGCGTCGCACGGACGAGTCCGCGGAGACCGATCGCAGCAGGGGCAGCAGATCCTCCCGCAGCAGGCAGGAGACGCAGCACCCGAGACCCGCCAGGTCGACGACCCGGGTGGTCGGCGTGCCGTCGTCGTCCATCCGGACCGTCCGCCGCCGCACGACACCGACGGTGGCGTCGGAGAGGTCGTGGTGCAGGACGATCGTGCCCGGCTCCTGGAACGTCGCGCTCACCGCGGCGCCGAGATCCTCCGGCCCGCACACCACGACCAGGGGCGTTCTCCTGTCGGGCGCCTCGAGGTTCTCCATCGGCACTGCACGTCCTTTCGGTTCTTCGAGTTGTCGACAACGATTGTCAGTTACCGGCGTCCGAGCGTACAGTTCCGATACAGCGCTTGTCGACAATTGTTGTCGATAAAGTCACCGGTCACCAGTCGACAGAGAGGAAGGGTTCGCGATGTCCGCGCACTGCGACGTCACAGGACGGGTCCCGAGCTTCGGGAAGTCCGTCTCGCACTCCCACCACCGCACGAGTCGGAGGTGGAACCCCAACGTGCAGCACAAGACCTACTTCGTACCGAGCCTCGGCCGACGAGTGCGGCTGACGGTCTCGGCGAAGGGGATCAAGACCATCGACCGCGACGGCATCGACTCCGTCGTCACGCGGCTCGTCGCGGCCGGAAAGAAGTTCTGACATGGCGAGCAAGAGCACCGACGTCCGGCCGATCGTGAAACTGACGTCGACCGCCGGCACCGGCCACACGTACGTCACCCGGAAGAACCGGCGCAACGATCCCGACCGACTGGTCCTGCGCAAGTACGACCCCGTCGTGCGTCGACACGTCGATTTCCGGGAGGAACGCTGATGGCCACGAAGTCGAAGATCGCCCGCAACACCCAGCGGGCCGAGATCGTCGCCCGCCACGCGGCACGTCGCCACGAGCTGAAAGAGCTGATCCGGAGGCCCTCGACGAGCGACGAGGACCGGTTCGCGGCGCAGCGGGCTCTCCAGCGTCTACCGCGCGATGCGAGTCCGGTAAGATTGCGCAATCGAGACGCTGCGGACGGTCGCCCGCGCGGGTACCTCCGAAAATTCGGACTCTCCCGCATCGGCGTTCGAGAGAGAGCACATCGCGGGGAACTTCCCGGCGTCCACAAGAGCAGTTGGTGAGATGGAGAACTCATGGCAGTGAAGAGGGGCCCGTCCAAGAAGGATCGGGTCGAGAAGGATCGCAAGCCCAAGAAGAACCCGCTCATCGCGGCGGGCATCACCGAGGTCGACTACAAGGACGTGAACCTGCTGCGTCAGTTCATCTCCGATCGCGGCAAGATCCGTAGCCGCCGTGTCACCGGGCTGACCCCCCAGCAGCAGCGTCAGGTCGCCACCGCCGTGCGCAACGCACGCGAGATGGCGCTCCTTCCGTTCACCACCCGCTGAGTGTCGACCGGTAGGGGCTGACAGGCCCCCCGTGTCAGGAGTTCTCGCCGGATTCACCGTCATCTTCGTGGTCGTCTTCATCGGCTACGTCGTCGCCCGTACGGGCGTACTCGGTGAGTCCGGCGGACTCGTTCTGGGGCGGATGGTGTTCTTCGTCGCCACTCCGGCGCTGCTGTTCGACACCCTCGCCCGCGCCGACCTGTCGGTGATCTTCTCCCCCACACTCGCCATCACGGCCGTGGGGGCTCTGCTGGTCGGAGCCCTGTATCTGGTGATCGCCCTGACGATCACGAAGCGCACGGTCCCCGAGGCCACCATCGGGGCACTCGCCGCGTCCTACGTCAACGCGGCCAACCTCGGCATCCCCATCGCCGTGTACGTCCTGGGCGACGCCTCGTTCGTCGCGCCGCTGCTGCTCTTCCAGATCATGATCTACTCGCCGCTGGCCCTGACGATCCTGGACGTCTCGACGTCGTCGCGCGGCACCTCGCTGGTCGGTGTCGTGGCAGCCCCGTTCACCAACCCGATCGTCCTCGCCGGCCTCGCCGGACTGGCGCTCGCCGTGACGGGTCTGAGCCTGCCCGACCCCGTGATGCAGCCGTTCGCACTGCTCGGCGGCGCCAGCGTTCCCGGCGCCCTTCTCGCCTTCGGCATGTCGTTGCAGGGCGTACGCGTGCTCGAGCGGGGAGCCGGACCGCGCCGCGACGTCGCGCTGGCGACCTTTCTCAAGATGGCCGTGCTGCCCGTCCTCACCTACGTCCTGGCGCGGTGGGTGTGGCGCATCGACGGCCACGACCTCTTCGCCGTGGTGGTCATCGCAGCGCTTCCCACCGCGCAGAACGTGTTCATCTACGCCACCCGCTACGGCCGCGGAACCGTGCTGGCACGCGACACCGCGTTCGTCACGACGCTGGTGTCCGTTCCCGTCATCGCCCTCGTCGCCGCGCTGCTCGCGTGACCGTGGGAGCGAGCTCGGCCGGGCCCGCGCGCGGCCGCGCTACCGTGGAGGTCATGAGGTCGTTCGCCCTGGGGCTGCTGTTGTGTGTCGCACTCGGCGGATGCGGCTCCTCCGACCCCGGCGACGCCGGCGACCTCGAGACCGGCGCGGCGTCCCCCACCGACCTCGTGCCCGTCCCCGGCTCACCGCCGGTTCCCCACGAGGTGGCCGCGGACCAGGTGGGCACCGAGTTCACACCCGGCGCGTCGCTGGTGATGGCGCAGTCCACACCGTTCGAGGCGTGGACCGCGCTGCCGGGCAACCGGATCGCGGTGCACTTCGTCACCGGCACTCCCGAGTGCTACGGCGCCGACGCGACCGTGGAGGAGACCGAGGAGACGGTGGTGGTCACCGTCCGGACCGGCACCCTCGAATCCGCGAAGGACAAGTCCTGCATCATGATCGCCGTGTACGGGACCATGGAGCTGCAGCTCGCGGCCCCGGTGGGCACCCGCACGGTGCTCAACGGGACCTGAGCCGGCTCAGCGCTTCCTGCGGGCGCTCAGATAGTCGCTCACCACCGCGGCACCGAGTCCGTCCAGATCGGGTGCGACGACCCGCCCGCCCACGCGCTGGGCCATCCGGTCCACGACGCGGGCCAGACCGGGATCGTCTCCCAGCCGGAAGATCGTCACCTGCGCACCGATCTTCGCCAGGGTATCGAGCTCCCTGACCGTCAACCCGAGGGTCCGCGGATGCGGCGGATAATCGAAGAAGGCGTGGCCGTCCGGTTCGAGATGGGCGGTCGGCTCGCCGTCCGTGACGATGAGCACCACGGGTTGGGCGTTGGGATTGCGCCGCAGGTGCGCCGTGGCCAGCATCAGCGCGTGGTGCAGGTTGGTGCCCTGGTCCCACGCGCCGTCGAGCCCCGCCAGTTCCGACGGTGTGAGCGTCTGCGCGTGTCGTCCGAAACCGATCATCGTCAGATCGTCGCCGCGGAACCGCGTGCTGACGAGGTGATTCAACGCCAGCGCCGTCCGCTTCATCGGAACCCAGCGACCCTCCATCACCATGGAGAACGACGTGTCCACCAGCAGGGCCACCACGGCCTGTGACCGTAGCTCGGTCTCGCTGATCTCGACGTCGGTGACGGCCAGACGCACTCCGGTCTCGCCGTCTCCGCGAGGTTCCGTCGCGGTGCGCAGGACGGCGTTGGTCACCGTCCGGACGACGTCCCACGGCTCGGTGTCGCCGAACTCCCAGGCGCGCGACGCACCGGTGGGCTCGCCCATCGCGCCCGCTCGGCGGGTGTCACGCTCACCGCGGCGCGATGCCATGCCGCCCGCGACGTCCTTCAGAGCCGATTGCCCCAACTGCCGCATGGCCTTCGGGGACAGGCGCCACTGTCCGTCGGCCCCCTTGTCGAGGAAACCCTCCTGCTGCAACGCCTTCTCCAGGTCCGCCAACGTCCGCGCGTCCGCGGCCGCCTCCGGACCCAGTTGGCGCAGCAACGCATCGGCGTCGATGTCGTCGAGCGCCGCACCATTGTACTGCTGCGAGAGCTGGTCCCCCAGCTCCTCGAGTTCGGCGATGTCCTGCAGCACACCGGTCCCGTCGCCGAGTCCCATGCCCTCCTGACCGCGGAACTTCTGGGCGGAGTCCCAGTCCTCCCCCGGCCGGGCAGACTGCAGATTCGCGTCGAGTCGCGACAGCTGGTCCATCAGGTCCTGGCTGCCGAAGGCCTGCTGCGCCAACGCGTCCAGCTCGGCACGCTGCTCCGCGGAGAGCGAGTTCCGCAGCCTCTGCGCTGCCGCGGACCGCTCCGCGAGAGCATCGATCAGGTCGTCGATGGTCTCGGGATTCTCGGGGAAGAACTCACCGTGATCGCGCATGAACTTCTCGAACTGCTCGTCGGTGTTCTCCCCGCGCGCATGGGCGTCGAGCATGTCGTTGAGATCGGACAGCATCTCGGCGACCCGAGCACGGTCCTCCTCGGTGGCCCCCTCGAGTGCCTGCTTCATGCCCTTGAAGCGTTGATCGAGCACCTCGCGGCCGAGCAGATCCTTGATCTTCTCGTAGTTCTCCCGCGCCTCGCTGCTGCGCCAGTCGTAGTCGGCGAGCTCCTGCACGGCCTGCGCCGTCGACGGAGGCAGTTCGGCGATCTGCATCTCCTGGAAGCGGGCGTCGTCGTCCAGCGCACGGGCCAGGGTCTTGCGCTCCTCGAGGACCGCCTCGTCCAACAGCTCGCGCACCTCCTGCAGGGTGCCGTCGAGATTCTTGTTCTTCAGCAGTTCCCGCCGACGACGGTTCGCCCGCGCGGCGAGATCGTCCAGGCCGCGCATGTTCTTCGTCCCGCGACGCAACATCTCCTGCATCGCGCGGCGCGGCGACGCACCTTCGAGAACGTCCTGACCGATCGCGTCGAGCGCCTCCCGCAGATCGACGGGTGGCGCCAGCGGATCCGGACCGTCGACGTACGGCCCGTACCGGGAGTTGTGGCCCGCCATCAGCTGTACACCGTCTGCCCGTCGTCGCCGGTGTCCTTGCCGATGCGACGTGCGAGGTAGAGACCCTCGAGCGCGAGCTCGACAGCCGCGGCGCGCTCACCGTCGGAGGTCGCGCCCAGACGCTCGGCGATCTCGTCGATGACAGGAAGATCCGGCAACTCGTTCAGCAGCACCTTCGCGGTGACTCGATCACCGGTGATCACGGGCTCACCCTGCTCGACGGCCGTGACGAGAGGGCCCAGGTCGATACCGCCGAGTGAGTCCCGTGCGGTGTCGGCTGTGGCCCGCCGCAGCAGGTGGTTCAGAACCTCGATCTCCCGTCCCTCCTCGCCCGACTCGAACTCCACCTTGCCCCGCAGGACGTCGACGATCGTCTGGGTGTCGACGGGTCGAGCCACCGGATCGGACTCGCCCAGCACGGCGGCACGGTGCACGGCGGCCGCGCCGACGGTCTCGGCGGCGGCGACGGCGAACCGAGCCGAGACGCCGGAACGCTGGTCGACCGACGGCGATTCACGCAGCAGCCGGGTGAACCGCGCCAGCACCTCGAGCACGTGCGGCGGCACGACTGCGGTGAGGTCGGCCTCCTGCTCGATGACCGCGATCTCGTCGGTCAGCAGGATCGGATAGTGGGTGCGGATCTCGGCGCCGAACCGGTCCTTCAGCGGAGTGATGATCCGACCGCGGTTGGTGTAGTCCTCCGGGTTCGCACTCGCGACGAGGAGCACGTCGAGGGGCAACCGCACCGTGTAGCCACGGATCTGGATGTCGCGCTCCTCCATCACGTTGAGCAACGACACCTGGATGCGCTCGGCGAGGTCGGGCAGCTCGTTGATCGCCACGATCCCGCGGTGGGTACGCGGCACGAGGCCGAAGTGGATTGTCTCCGGATCGCCCAGGCTGCGGCCCTCGGCGACCTTCACGGGGTCGACGTCGCCGACGAGGTCGGCCACCGACGTGTCCGGGGTCGCCAGCTTCTCCGAGTACCGCTCGGAGCGATGGCGCCAGGACACCGGCAGATCGTCGCCGAGTTCGGCTGCCCGGCGGATCGAGGCGGGGGTGATGGGGTCGTAGGGATGCTCACCGAGCTCGGAGCCGTCGATGACGGGCGTCCACTCGTCGAGCAGCGTGGCGAGGGTACGGAGCAGGCGGGTCTTGCCCTGCCCGCGCTCGCCGAGGAGAACGACGTCGTGCTGGGCGAGGAGTGCGCGTTCGATCTGCGGAAGGACGGTGTTCTCGAATCCGAGAATGCCGGGCCATGCGTCGCGGCCCTCGCGCAGGGCGTCGAGCAGGTTGTCGCGGAGTTCGTTCTTGACTGTCTTCTGGACGTGTCCCGACGCGCGGAGTTCACCGAGGGTGGTCGCGCGCGGGTGTGGATCTCGACTACTGGGAGACTGGGTCACCCTTCCAACGTACGAGCGTCGAGCCGTTTCGGCACGTGCACAGCTCGATCAGTGCCCCGACGGGTCCGTCAGGTCTTTGCCCTCGGCGTTCTTGACGCGCTTGCGTTCGAGCAGGATCACTGTCAGACCGGCGGCCCAGAGGATCACGGTGGCCGGGAACAGGATCATCACCCACCCCTCGAAACCGCCTCCTGCGGCAGTGAGCCCGAGACCCATGGCCCCGAGGCCCAGTGCGATGAGGAAGTAGCCGGGCCAGTTCCGGGCATCGGCGATGGCCTCGCCGGCGTGTGCGCGGAAGGTCCGCTCGTCGTCGCGAGGCTCGCGCTCCGAGCTGCCCTCCTTCATTCCGCCGTCCGGGTCGCCGTCACGGTGGTCCTGAGTCATGGCCCGCGTCTACCCTCGCCGAGAACAGACCAAACACGATGTGGCCTCCTGCCGGTAGCGTCGAGCGGTGACCGAGACCAGTGCATACGACTTCACCGCCACGACCATCGACGGCGAGCCCGTCGACCTCGCCGCCTACAAGGGCAAGCCGCTCCTCATCGTCAACACCGCTTCGCAGTGCGGATTCACGCCGCAGTACGAGGGCCTCGAGGTGCTGAACAAGACGTACGGGCCGCAGGGGCTGGTGGTTCTCGGCTTCCCGTGCGATCAGTTCGGGCACCAGGAGCCCGGCGACGCCGACGAGATCAAGAACTTCTGCTCGCTGCGGTACGACGTCACGTTCCCGATGCACGAGAAGATCGAGGTGAACGGCGACGGCGCTCACCCGCTCTACAAGTGGCTGCGCGACCAGAAGTCGGGCGTGCTGGGCAGCCGGATCAAGTGGAACTTCACCAAGTTCCTCATCGACGCCGACGGCAAGGTGGTCGACCGTTTCGGGCCGACCACCAAGCCGGAGAAGCTCGCGAAGCCCATCGAGAAGGTTCTCGCGAAGGGCTGAGCCCGGGGGGGGTCGAGGTTCGGGAGAGGTCAGTGTGCGAAGTGGCGTGACCCGGTCAGGTACATGGTCACGCCCGCCTCGCGCGCTGCCTCCACGACCTCGGTGTCGCGGATCGATCCGCCGGGCTGCACCACCGCCGCCACCCCCGCTGCGGCGAGGATCTGGAAGCCGTCGGGGAACGGGAAGAAGGCATCCGACGCGGCCACGGCGCCCGTGGTGCGGTCGCCGGCGCGGCGCACGGCCAGTTCGGCGGAATCGACCCGATTGACCTGTCCCATGCCCACTCCCACGGACGCACCGTCCGCGGCGATGAGGATGGCGTTGGACTTGACGGCGCGGCACGCCTTCCAGGCGAACTCGAGGTCGGCCAGCACTGCCTCGTCGGCGGGCTCGCCCACGGCCAGGGTCCACCCCGACGGATCGTCGCCCGCGGCGTCGAGACGGTCACGGTCCTGCAGCAGCAGGCCGCCCGAGATCTGCTTGATCTCCGGCACCGCCGTCGGCGGCTCGCACACGAGGACGCGGATGTTCTTCTTGCGCTGCAGCACTCCCAGCGCGCCGTCGGCGTAGGACGGGGCGATGATGACCTCGGTGAAGATCTCGGCGACCTGCTCGGCCATCTCGACGGTGATCTCGCGGTTGGACGCGATGACGCCGCCGTACGCGCTCACCGGATCGCAGGCGTGCGCCTTGCGATGCGCCTCGGCGATGGAGCCGGACGCCGACACCGCGATGCCACACGGGTTGGCGTGCTTGATGATCGCCACGCACGGGAGATCGTGGTCGAACGCGGCACGCCAGGCGGCGTCACCGTCGGTGTAGTTGTTGTACGACATCTCCTTGCCGTGCACCTGCTCCGCCTGCGCGATGCCGGCGGGAGCGGACGGGTCGACGTACAGAGCGCCGGCCTGGTGCGGATTCTCGCCGTAGCGCAGAACCGAGGCGCGCTCGTAGGTCGCGCCCATCCATGCCGGGAAGTGCTCGGACTCGTCGGAACCGCCGGCGACGAGGACGTCGGTCATCCAGGACGCCACCGCGACGTCGTATGCTGCGGTGTGCTGAAACGCCGTGGCGGCCAGAGCGATTCGCTGCTCGAGCGTGAATCCGCCACCCTGCACCGCGGTCAGCACGTCGGCGTAGCGAGCGGGATCCACCACGACCGCCACCGACGGATGGTTCTTCGCCGCGGCGCGGACCATGGACGGGCCACCGATGTCGATCTGCTCCACGCACTCGTCCGGACTCGCACCGGACGCCACCGTCTCGGTGAACGGGTAGAGGTTGACGATGACGAGCTCGAACGGAGCGACGCCCAACTCGTCGAGCTGCGCGAGGTGTTCCGGCTTGCGCGTGTCCGCCAGGACGCCGGCGTGCACGCGCGGATGCAGCGTCTTCACGCGGCCGTCCAGGGTCTCGGGGAAGCCGGTGAGGTCTTCGACCCGAGTCACCGGCACGCCCGCGGCGGCGATGCGCCCGGCGGTCGATCCGGTGGACACGATCTCCACCCCGGCGGCGTGAAGGCCCACGGCCAGCTCGTCCAGACCGGTCTTGTCGTAGACGCTGACGAGTGCGCGCGAGACGGCGCGCGTGTTCTCTGGGTTAGTCACTGGGGATCTGGGCCTTTCGTCCATCGGTGATGACTCCGCGTGTGGCGACGGCGGCGACCACGTCGATCAGCAGCCGTCGTTCGACGATCTTGATGCGCTCGTGCAGCGACTCCTCGGTGTCGCCGTCGAGCACCGGAACAGCTTCCTGCGCCACGATGGGCCCGGTGTCCACACCGTCGTCCACCAGGTGGACGGTGGACCCGCTGACCTTCACACCGTGGGCGAGGGCGTCGGCCACCGCGTGCGCGCCCGGGAACGACGGCAGCAGTGCGGGGTGGGTGTTGACGATGCGGCCACCGAAGCGTGCGAGGAACACCGGCCCGAGGATGCGCATGAATCCCGCGCTCACGACGAGATCCGGTGACCAGGAGTCCACGACCTCGGTGAGGGCGGCATCCCACTCCGCACGCGAACCGTGGTCCGACACGGCCACTCGCCGGGACGGCAGCCCTGCGCTCTCGGCACCGCACGGGCGATCCACCACCACGGCGACGACCTCGGCCGGGAACTCGGGAGCGGACGCGGCCTCGACCAACGATCCGAGCAGTGATCCGACCCCCGAAGCGAGGACGACGACGCGGGCCGGGAGGTCCCGCCCGGGTGTCGAACGCGGGGCAGACAGCGTGCTTCTCCTCAGCTGCTCGGGCGGGTCAGGTGCTCTGTCGGCGTGGGATCACGCCGACAGGAAGCCTAGACGGCCGCCGTTCGCCTCCTCGATCGGCCTCGCTCGGGGAAGACGCGCGTCAGGGAGCGGTGTCGGTGCCGCCGGGCTTCTCGGGCTCGGCCGACTCGTCCGGCAGGTCGACGATCTCGGCGTCGACGACGTCCGCCTCCACGGCATCGTCTTCGGTCTCGACGGTGTCGGTGTCGGTGGTCTCGACTTCGGTCTCGGCTTCCACGATGTCCGTGTCCGTCGGCGCGGCGTCCGGGGCTGCGGGGAGGGCGGCCGGCTCACCGAGCATCGATGTGCCCGCGGAGTCGTCGGATTCGCTCTCCTCGGCTTCGCTGTCCTCGTGCCATCCGTGGATGTCGTGGCGCCGCATCGACCAGGCGGTGACGGCCGCGGTGAGCGCGCCCACCACGAGGCACCACGCGAAGGTGGTGACGCCGAGGAGCGGCGCATCGACACCGAGATGGCCGAACGTTCCCACCGAGCCACCGGCGACGACGCCGATCAGGACGGCCGCCACGCTCACGCAGACCGCGGCGGCGGCGGCACTGCGCACCGCGTCCACCAGGGACGTCGTCGCACGAGCACACGCACGCCCGAGCACCACGGCGGCGAGTGCGGGGACGACGAGCATGACCGGCCACCACACCTGGGCCGACGATTCGGGCATGACTGCCAGCACCGGGACGGCAGGAAGCTGACCGCCGGTCGTCTCGGTGACGGAGACCATCGCCGCGCCCACGTGGGCGGACGACCCGGTGACGACCGACGACGCCGCCACCACGATGTTGGGCAGATACAGCACCGAGATCGCGGTCAGACCCAGCGCTCCGCCGATCCCGCCGCCGGACTCGAGCAGCGTGCCGAGCGTGGAGAAGGACAGCACGAGAGAGGCGGCGACGACGACGGCGCCACCGGCGAGCAGTACCGCGCCGGCACGCGCCGCGGGAGCGAAGGACGCTGCGAGCCACGGCGGCAGGACCACCGTGCGCATGAGTGAGGGCCAGGTACCGCGGATGCAGCCGATCGCCGCACCGATGCCGTGCACGAGGATCACCCACCCGAAGGTGGCGAGTGCGTTGGGCGTGCTCAGGGCGATGACGGTGGACGCGTCGTGAATCATCGCGAGCATCACCGCCGCCATCGCGAGCGGACCCGCGATCGCCGCGCCGACGACCCATCCGATGTCGCGACGGGTGGAGGCGTCGGTCAGTGGCCGCGCGACCGCCGACGACACCGCGTGCACCAGCACGAGAGTGGGCAGCAGCGGAAGGATCGACAACGTCGCACCGGCGATGCCCAGCGGCACCTGATGCACGGCCAGCCACGTGGCGGCCAACGCGCCGAACGTCCCCGTCAGGTCGCTGTTCGCGGAGACGAGCGTCACCAGCACCACGGCCGTGACGACGGCCAGGAGTAGCCCGACGGGCCGGAACGCCACGGTGAGCAGCATTCGAGCCTCGTCGGGACTCGGACCGAAACGGCCCCGCGTGTGCGGTTCGCGATCGAGTAGTGAGGTCATCACCGATCAGGTTCTCACCGTCGGCGCGGTGGAGAACCTAGGCGCGCCGACGACGCGGTTCAGCGGCGGTCGTCCGACCGATCGCCGAAGTCGAGTGCGCGGGTGGCTTCCGGTGCCTGCTGCTCGGGCGCCTGCTGCTCGGGTGCCTGTTGCTCGGGTGCCTGTTGCTCGGGTGCGTGCCCCTCCGTGCTCGGCTGCTGCGCGGACGACTGCTCACCGGTGGGAGGTGTCGCGGACTCCGCCGATGCGGCGTGCGCGGGGGCGGTGTCCGCGGCGGTCTGGCCGACCGGCTGCCCGTAGCGCTCGGTCGGGGCGCTGTAGGGCGATCCGTAGCCCTGCGGCTGGCCGTACCCCTGCTGACCGTAGGCGCCGGGCTGCGCCTGACCCTGCTGGCCGTATCCCTGCGGCTGCCCGTAGGCACCCGGCTGTCCGTATCCCTGGGGCTGCCCGTATCCCTGCGGCTGCCCGTATCCCTGCGGCTGCCCGTATCCCTGCGGCTGCCCGTATCCCTGCGGCTGCCCGTAGGCACCCGGCCGCCCGTAGGCACCCGGCTGGCCGTACCCCTGCGGCTGGCCATAGCTCTGCGGCTGCCCGTAACCCTGCTGGCCGTATGCCTGTTGGCCATATGCCTGCTGCCCGTAGTTCTGCTGGCCGGGACCCTGCTGTCCCGGGCCACCCGGCTGGCCGAACTGCTGCTGCTTCGGACGCGGCGCCGGAACCGTCACGACTCCCGAGTCGACGAGAAGCGCACCGACGGCCGCGGCCACCTGCACGATGGCCAGGATCAGCACCAGGATCGACCCGATGCCGATACCGACGCGGACGGTCTCACCGAAGGCGGTGAACGCCGCCCCGCGGTTCACCAGCTGGAAGATCAGCGTGAGCAACGCGGTGACGGACAGCGCCGCGACCAGTCCCCGCGACGTCGTCTGCCGCGGCAGGAGGCCCGCGGCCGTTACGAGCGCAGCGAGGAGGAGCAGCGCCACGGACGTCGGGTCGCCCAGCTCGCGTTCGAAGAAGTTGGAGGACTCACCGCCGAGCGCGAACTGCGCGGACAGACCGAGCAGGAACGCGAGGACACCGGTGCCGATGACGACGTACGACGCGATACGGGCGACCTGCGTCGTGCGCGCCGCGATCTGCTCGGTCGTGTTGTCGTCGGCGCCGGCCGCGTCCGCGTCGACGGACGGGGTCGCAGCGCCGTCAGTGCGGTCGATCGACGCTGAACGGTCGTCGACCTGCCCGGTCTCCGTGGACGGGTCTCCGAAGGTGGTCGTCCGCGGGTCCGTCCGGCCGTGGTCGTGGTCGGGTCCCCCTGGTGAGAAGGTCATCTCGATTCCTCTTCCTCGGTGCTGGTCGTCGGTCGGCCGCCGACTGCGGCGGCCGCGCCGCTCACCAACACTACGGACCCGCGGTGAGTGACTCCTCGCTCAGGCGACGCCGACGGGTTCGCGGTCACTCGCCCGCGCGGCCTCGATCTCCCGCACCAGCGGCAGAATCTTCGCTCCGAAGTACTCGATCTCCTCCTGGAAGTGCAGGAAACCGCCGAGGATGAGGTCCACGCCGCGGTCGCGGTAGTCGACGATGCGCGTCGCCACCTGTTCGGGCGTACCGATCAGTTGAGTCTTGAAGCCGTCGTTGTACTGCACGAGGTCCTCGAAGCTCGAGTCGGCCCACATGCCCTTCTTGTCCGACGTCGAACTGCCGGCCTGCTGCACGGCACCGCGGAACCCCTCGACTGCCGGCTTGTTCGCCTTCTCGATGATCTCGCGGAGGGTGTCCCTCGCCTCCTTCTCGGTGTCGCGGGCGATGATGAAGCCGTTGAGACCGAACTTCACTTCACGCTGATGGGCCTGTGCGACGCGCCGCACGTCGTCGATCTGCTCGGTGATGCCGTCGAAGTCCTTGCCGTTGGAGAAGTACCAGTCGGAGTACCGACCTGCGTTCTCCCGTGCCGCCGACGAATTACCACCCTGGAACAGTTCGGGATTGGGACGCGCGGGCGTGTTGAGCGGTTTCGGCTTGAGCGTGAAGTCGTGGATGCGGTAGAAGTCGCCGCGGAAATCGACGTCGTCCTCGGTCCAGATCTTGCGCAGCACCTGCAGGAATTCGGCGCTGCGTCGGTAACGCTCGTCGTGTTCGAGCCAGGGCTCACCGAGATGCGTGAACTCGTCTTTGAACCATCCACTCACCACATTGACGGCGAAGCGTCCGTTGGAGAGATGGTCTGCTGTCGCACCGAGTTTCGCGAGCACGGCCGGTTGCCAGAGCCCGGGATGCACGGCGGCGATGACCTTGAGGCGCTCGGTCGCGAGGAGCAGTCCCAGACTGAAACTCGTGGACTCGTGTTGAAACTCGGCTCCGTAGCTGGCCTCGTACCGGACCTGGCTCAGCGCGTACTCGAACCCGTTGTTCTCCGCCGTCTGCGCGAGCTTCTTGTTGTACTCGAACTCCCAGCTGGTGCGTTGCTCGATGTCGCTGGTGACGAGGCCACCACTGACGTTGGGCACCCAGTAGGCGAACTTCACTTCGTCGGCGATCTTCTCTGTACTCATGCAGTCCTCGGTTCGATAATAGTGCGCGACATATGATTTCAGGAGTACCAGGTGGGCTGGGGCAACTCGCCGGTGAGCACGTGGCGGCCGACCTCGCGGCGCTTGTAGGCCACCGGATCGTGCAACGTGTGCGTGCGCACGTTGCGCCAGAAACGGTCGAATCCGTGACTCGACGCGGTGGCGCGGGCGCCGAGCCCCTCGAAGATGCCCGACGTGATCTCCAGGGCGACCTCCGTGGCGCGTGCCTTCGCCGCGGCGACGCGCACCTCGTGCTCGCCGCGCTCGTGCTCGGTGACGGTCCAGGCGTTCTCGTGGATCCGCTGCTGCTCCGCGGCCACGGCGTCCGCGAGAGCCTCTGCGGCCCAGAGCTTCGCGGTCAGGTCTCCGTACAGGTCGATGATGTAGGGCTCGTCGAGCGCGTTGTCCACGGTGCTGTGCAGCCACGCTCGCGTGGTGGTGCGCGTGTAGTCGGCAGCGGTCTCGAGGGCTCCACGTGCGATGCCGAGGTAGAAGTTGACGAACACCAGCTGGATGATCGGGACGTTGAGGGTGTTGTAGACCCGCGGCTCGAACGCTTTGTTCGCGAATCCGGCGGCCGAGCTCCAGTCGGTGCGGACGTGATCGATGGTGACACTGCCACTCTCGGTGCGACGCTGACCGATGTTGTCCCAGTCGTCGTGGAACGTCAGGCCCTCGGAGTTCGACGGAACGATGGCGAAGACGTGGGTGTCGGTACCGGCGAGCACCCCCTCGAGCACGGTCACGTCGGAGACACGACTGCCCGTGGAGAACGTCTTGGCACCGTTGTAGACGATCGTGTCGCCCTCGTCGGTGATCTCGACGTCGTTGTCGCGCGGGTTGACCGCGCCGCCGAAGAACCAGGCGTTCTCGGTGGCGGCTTGTTCGACGGCAGCGATCTGCTCCTTCGTCCCGACCAGACGTGCCGCCCAGAACCACAGCAGGTGGTAGCCGAGCAGCTGTCCGATCGACCCGTCGGCGGCGGCCACGGCGCGGATCACCTGGTAGGCGGTCTCCCAGGTCTGCCCGCCACCACCGAACTCGATCGGCCCGAGGATCGTGACCAGACCGGACTCCTTCAACAACGTCACCTCCTCGTGCGGCGCCTCGGTGGCGCGATCACGGGCGACGGCGTCGACGGCGAGGATCGCGGCCACCTCGTGGGCACGGTCGATCCATTCCGCGGACGTCGTGGGAGCGGTGGTCCAGCGCGGTTCGGTGGCGGCGCCGGCGGGGCGGGTGTCGGTGATCGTCATGCCCGGAAGTACATCGCCCGGGTCGATGCGGAACCACCGTTGCGCTCTGGGTGATTCGAACGGTTCGCTCACTCGCCGGGTGCGGTGAAGTAGTCGGTGCCGTGCGAGTCGCGGACATGGACGATCCCGTCCCGGAGCATGCGGTGGTGCCACTGCCGCCGGGTCTTCAGGCCGTGGTGCCGACGGCACAGCGGCGCGAGGTTGCCGGTGACGGTCCAGCCGCCTCTCTCCGGGTCGGTGTGGTCGAACGGGACGACATGGTCGAGGTCGCAGTCCTCGCTGGGCACAGCACATCCCGGGTGAACGCACGTCGAATACAGCGCTGTCACCAGCGACGCGATCGCTTCCGACGGCCGGTACGTCAACGCCCCGGCCGGGGGTACGGCGAATCCCCCATGTCCGTCGGGGTCGGCGACGGCACGGTCCACCGCCGATGGTGGGAGCGCGCGGAGGTACTCGGTGTCCTCCCGCACCGCCCGCGCTCGAACGCTGTCCATTCGCCCCGTGGTCGGTGTCCAGCCTGCCGGCATCCGCCGAGTACGTCGAACCTCTCGCCCGGCATCCGCGGCCTCGTGCTCCGGGCATCGGCAGCTGCACCCCACCCGCGGTTCCGCGACCTTCGCGGCGGTGATCATCGCCTGCCACGTCGCATCCCCGGCGATTCGCCGGGCCACGTCCGCAGGAACCGGACCCCAACCCACGAGATGCCCCGGCTCCCCCGCCAACCCCGCCGCCGTGGCCGCATCGAGCACGATCACCGCAGTAGCCTCCGGACGGGCGACCGACCCCCGCTGTTCGCAGTCATGGCCGGCACAGTCACACGCGACAGCTCCGCCGGCGAGCACCGCGTGAGCTGCATCGAACAACCGCGCGGACAGCGGCCGCGGATCCGTCGCGCACACCCCACGCGCCGCCGACACGATCACCCGCTACACCGCGGCGACCTGCTCCGCCGGACCACGAATCGTCAGCTCCGCCTGACCCCGAGGGCGCTTGCGCACCGTTGCCGACCGCTCCCGCGTCGCCCGTTCACGCGCTTCCCGGTGCCACTGCGCGTCGAACTCCGCGAGGATCCGGTCGACCGCCGCTGCCACCGCACCCGGAGTGCACCTCGACGCGGCAGCGATCACCCGCTGCAGCAGCGCTTCGGTGGCCTTCGGAACCCCGGCCACCGATCGGCACACCGTCCGAAACGCCGCATACGCCAACCGGCCCGCATCGAACGCCTCCGCCACCGCCGGACGGGCTGTGCGAATCAGAAACAGCCACTCGGTCACCGTGCGCGTCGACACCGCCAACGCCGCCGCGACCTCCGCCACCGCACAGGTCTCAGCAGCTTCCGCGTCGAACACCCCACCCGGACCGAGCACCGACGGCCGACGCGACGACTCCTGCACGTACGCACACGACGCCGACACGGTCCGGGCGAACGAGGCCTGAGCGTCAACCTTCGCCGACACCAACACATCCGTCGAAACCACTGTGTCGTACACGAATTCACCCCCCGGTGATGCCTCGATCAGACCGCCCCCCGACGACCTGAGCAGACAGTAACCCACCCCACCGACAAGAACTCGGGCACGATTTTCCTACCGAACGACGACCACCTTGCCGATGGTGCCGCCACTTTCCAACCGCCGGTGCGCGTCCTGCAGGGTGTCCACGTCGAACGGTGACAGAGTCGTGGTGCGGGTGCTCCGCAGAGTTCCGTTGTCGATGAGTCGCGAGACCTCGTCGAGGATGGTGTGCTGAGAAGTGCTCTCCGGCAACGACAACGGCACCGTGAACATCAGTTCCCAGTGCCAGGTCTGGCTCTTGGCCTTCAGCGGCATCAGGTCCAGGCCGACCGGATCGTCGATCGCCACGACCTGACCGTGCACTGCCATCACCGCGGCGTAGGCGTCGACATTGCCCTCGGAGAACGGCGAGAACACGTACTCGACGCCGTCCGGTGCCAGGGCACCGACCTCGTCCACGAGGGAGTGCCGATCCACCACGTGATGGGCGCCCATCTCCATTGCCCAGTCGCGGGATTCGCCGCGCGATGCCGCGGCAACAACGGTGAGCGAGGTCAGTGCCCGGGCGAGCTGGATGATCATCGACCCGGTACCGCCGGCGGCCCCCATCACGAGAAGTGTGCCGGTGCTGTCTTTCCCGAGTCCGAGCCGGACGAACAGCGATTCCCAGGCGGTGATGGCGGTCAGCGGCACGGCCGCGGCGTCCTCGGCGGACAGTGACGACGGCGCATGGCCGACGATCCGCTCGTCGACGAGTTGGTACTGGGCGTTGCTGCCGTCCCGAGCTATGGATCCCGCATAGAAGACTCGATCGCCGGGCTCGAAGATTCGGGCGTCGGAACCCACCGCGACGACCTCACCGACGGCGTCGAAACCGAGGACCTTCGGGCCGTCGGACGGATCGAAGGACGAGCGAACCTTCGTGTCCACCGGATTGACGGACACCGCGTCGACACGTACGAGAACGTCGAATCCGGTGGGCGACGGAGTCTCTCGCTCGATCTGCACGAACGGCGAGTCGGGTTCGACGGAGACGATGGCGGAGTGAGTCGCGGGAATGCTCATACCTCGACGGTAGTCCCCCGGAACGACACGAGGGAGGCAAGCTTCCCGAGCGGGAAATCGGCCTCCCTCGTGTGAGAGAAGAAAGAGTGACTACTTCTTCTCGAGGATCTCGCGCGCGAGGGCAGCGGTCTCGGACGGCGTCTTGCCGACCTTCACGCCGGCCGCCTCGAGGGCGTCCTTCTTGGCCTGAGCCGTTCCCAGCGAGCCGGAGACGATGGCGCCGGCGTGGCCCATGGTCTTGCCCTCGGGAGCGGTGAAGCCGGCGACGTAACCGACGACGGGCTTGGTGACGTGCGCCTTGATGTAGTCGGCTGCACGCTCCTCGGCGTCGCCACCGATCTCGCCGATCATGACGATGATCTCGGTGTCGGGATCGTTCTCGAACGCCTCGATGGCGTCGATGTGCGTGGTGCCGATGACCGGGTCGCCGCCGATGCCGATGGCGGTGGAGAAGCCGAAGTCACGGAGCTCGAACATCATCTGGTAGGTCAGGGTGCCCGACTTCGAGACGAGGCCGATGGGGCCCTTGCCGGCGATGTTGGCGGGCGTGATGCCGACCAGTGCCTCGCCGGGGGTGATGATGCCGGGGCAGTTCGGCCCGATGATGCGGGTCTTCTTGCCCTTTTCGACGTTGTAGGCCCACGCGTACGCGCTGTCCTGCACCGGGATTCCCTCGGTGATGACGACGAGCAGCGGGATCTCCGCGTCGATGGCCTCGACGATGGCGTCCTTGGAGAATGCCGGCGGCACGAACGCGATGGACACGTCGGCTCCGGTCTTCTCCATGGCCTCGGCAACGCTGGCGAACACGGGCAGCTCGACGTCGGAACCGTCGGCTGCGGTGTGCTTGACCGTGGTCCCGGCCTTGCGAGCGTTGACGCCGCCGACGACCTGCGTGCCGGCCTTGAGCATCAGGGCGGTGTGCTTGGTGCCCTCGCCGCCGGTGATGCCCTGGACGATGACCTTGTTGTTCTTGTTCAGGAAAATAGACATAGTTTCGGTGCCCTCTACTTCGCAGCCAGCTCGGCGGCCTTGTCGGCGCCTTCGTCCATGGTCTCGGCCAGTGTCACCAACGGGTGCGCAGCATCGGCGAGAATCTTCCGGCCTTCTTCGACCTTGTTGCCGTCCAGGCGGACGACCAGCGGCTTGGAGGCGGTGTCGCCCAGCGTCTTCAGAGCGCCGACGATGCCGTTGGCAACCGCGTCGCACGAGGTGATTCCGCCGAAGACGTTGACGAACACGCTCTTGACCTGCGAGTCGCCGAGGATGACGTCGAGGCCTGCGGCCATGACCTCTGCCGAGGCGCCGCCGCCGATGTCGAGGAAGTTGGCAGGCTTGACGCCACCGTGCGCCTCACCGGCGTACGCGACGACGTCGAGGGTCGACATGACCAGTCCGGCACCGTTTCCGATGATGCCGACCTGTCCGTCGAGCTTGACGTAGTTGAGGTCGTTCTCCTTGGCCTTCGCCTCGAGTGGGTCCGCCGCGTCGGCGTCCTCGAACTCGGCGTGGCCCTTCTGACGGAAGTCCGCGTTGGCGTCCAGGGTGACCTTGCCGTCGAGGGCGAGGATCTGGTCGTCCGGCGTGCGCACGAGGGGGTTGACCTCGACGAGCAGCGCGTCTTCCTTGATGAAGACGTCCCACAGCTTCTGGATCGTGTTGGCCGCGGCGTCGAGCACCTCGGCGGGAAGCTTGCCGGCCTCGGCGATCTCACGCGCGAAGGCGAGGTCGACACCCTTGACGGCGTCGACGGGGATGCGGGCGAGCGCGTCGGGGTTCTCCTCGGCGGTGACCTCGATCTCGACACCACCCTCGACGGAACACATCGCGAGGTACGTGCGGTTCGTGCGGTCGAGCAGGAAGGAGATGTAGTACTCCTCCGCGATGTCGCTGGCCTCGGCGACGAGGAGCTTCTTGACGACGTGGCCCTTGATGTCGAGCCCGAGGATCGCTTCCGCGTTCGCCTCGGCCTCGGCGACGTCCTTGGAGTACTTCACGCCGCCGGCCTTGCCGCGGCCGCCGACCTTCACCTGGGCCTTGACCATGACAGGCTTGCCGATTTCTTCGGCGATCTGTCGTGCACCGGCGACCGTGTCGGTGACACGACCTGCCGACGTCGGAACCTCGTGCTTGGCGAAGAGTTCCTTCGCCTGGTATTCGAAGAGATCCATCAGCTCACCATCTCGTCTGCGTTGACGCCCGCTCGAGGGGTAGGAGCGGGTCCGACTTGCGACTGTAACTTTCCACCGAGAGGCCTGATCGACAGCCCGTCGAACTTGTGGTTCAGATCACCGACCTGCGCCGACATCTACTCACCAGTACGAAAAAATCCTGCCGCCACCAGCGCCGATGCCGCAGCGCCAACAGCGGTCACGAAGGCCCCCGACGACGCCGTCACGCCGGGGCCCGCGCCGCCGAGGATCGGGCTCAGCGCGACACCCGCCAGAGCCACCGCGGAACCGATCTGGAGCGCCGCGGCGCGCGACGACCGAGCGCGAGCCGCGACGGCGGCGCCGATCAGGACGGCGGCCACGAGCACCAGCCGCCCCCACACGTCCCACCCCCACGGC